>CAZJTP010000081.1:0-17471 GCA_964548955.1 uncultured Phycisphaeraceae bacterium | reverse complement strand
GCCGAGCAAAAGGGCCCGGACACACGCAAGGAAATAAGTATGGTGTCCCCCGATTCGATCGGACACACGCAAGGAAATAAGTATGGTGTCCCCCGATTCGCCTTGATTGACCGGTCCCCCGATTGACCTATGAGCACACCACAGCGAAAGCGTATGTGGTTCAGCGCCAAAACGAATGGGATCGGCTGGCGACTACCCACGTGCTGGCAGGGATGGGCTGTCTTCCTCGGATACTGGGCGGTTATTGTCATCGGGTATTTTGAGCTCTGCGTGTTCCATCACGTATCGCCTCTGTGGTGGCTGCTCTTCCTGATTGGAACGACGGCCGCTCTTGCCGGAGTCTGTTGGCTTAAAGGACCACCGCTTCGCTGGCGCCGGGGCGAAGACACGGGAGACTATCCGCCTGGCCATTGCCAGAAATGCGGCTACAACCTGACCGGCAACGTCTCGGGAGTGTGTCCGGAATGTGGGACGAAGATTGAGAAGCCATGATCCGCAAATCCACCATCTTGCTACTGGTTGTATTCGGCCCAACAGCGTTTCTTGTGGGCTACAACGCGCTCGACTTCCGCAGGATGCCATCGCCCATCCCATTTTTCTGCGCCTTGGCGCCAGTGATCTTTCTGGAGATTGTGGGTTTGTCCGTCCTACTACGTGGCCAAGTCAGGAACCGACGAAAGCTCAAGATGTTTTCACTGGCCGCCAGCATCATCGTGTTTCTGATCTGGCAAGTCAGCCCTGTTTTTAGATTAGGATACTGCCGGTCCCCCGTTTGTATTAGCATCTTCGGCGGGTCTCTGTGGATTGAGTTCGAGCGCACCATCAGTAAATGGCCGGACGGCCTCGGCTACCGGGCCTACACACAATCCTCGCGTCTGTTCAGCACAGGGGCCTGGCTCTACGGCCCCACGTTCTGCGGATGGGACTGCATGAATTGGTGGCCACACGTTGGACCCAAAAGATATTTAATCTCAATGACAACATCGCGCATACTTGTTGGGCAACACATAATTTTGCCTTTGTGGCCTGCCTACCTAGCCATAGTTGCCTGGACAGTCTTTGTGTTCTGGCGTTACCGTGGCTTTCCTCCTGGATGTTGTCAGGTATGCTCGTACGACCTCACCGGCAACGTCTCCGGCATCTGTCCCGAGTGCGGAACCGAGGTGAAGCGCCCATGATCCGTGGGATTCTCAGCGCTGTGTTTCTGGCCGGTCTGGTGATCAGCGTTGGAGTATGGGGCGTGAGCTATTTCAGCGTCTACTACCGGGGCAACAGCTTTCTCACCACCGCATACGGCGGCCACTTTCAGTACCTGCACACAGACCAGCCCTGGGCCGAGCGGACCGACGGAGAGAACTATCGGATGGGTTGGCAGGTCATGGGGTACCACGGATTCGGCACGCTCTGGTGGCCGTGGTTCACGCTTGACCCAACGTACTGGACGGTGCATATACCCCTGTGGATGCCCACGGTGGTGTTTGTGTTCCTGTTCCCCTACGTCTACCTCCCTCTACACCGGATGCGAAAACGACGCAGGAAAGGTCTGTGCCTCAAGTGCGGCTATGATTTGACGGGCAACGTGTCGGGCGTGTGTCCGGAGTGCGGCACGGAGATCAAGAGGCCATGATCCGCAAGACCGTCATCGTGGTGCTGACGCTCGCAACACTCACGACGGCAGGTACATGGGTCTACAACTCCTTGTCGTGCACGCTATCCAGACTACTCTTGTGGTCACGTAACAAACCAGCGACTCCGTCGATTCTTTTCTACGGGTTCCCGGTTGGGCTGAGATCGACGGCGAAGCCGTCCGGATTCCATTCACAACGGTTGAGGGCATCGGCATGCCGTGCTGGTCATCCGACGGGAGATTCCTTTCGGGCTTTGGTTTTGGTCAGGCGGATGAACGCACCGTCCAGGTGTACCTGCTCCCATATCAGCCCGAGTAGGTATAGGAGCGCCTTACGGTCGGCCAATAACGGTTCCAACTGATTCCGATTCAACATGTGCCGCGCGGGCTGGACGTGCATCGTTTCAGACGACCGGTCTACGGCAGCGCCGTGTATCGGTATATCTTCCGAGGATTGCAGCGCGCAAGGGCCGTGCGAAGTGGAACGCCGAGTTCGGAGCGCGTGCATGTTGGCGCCGTACGCGCGCCAAAACCGACGTCGCACGATCATCCGGCCTCCGGCACGGAGCAACTGGCAAAAGCGCAAGAACGACGGCTCCCAGGTCGGCCGAGGAGAGGAGTTTCTTAGACTCACTATTGTTGCCCGGAGCCGAATGCCCGGCCGGGTCTGGAAGTTCCAGAGTAAGCCTGATACGATCGATTCCGCCTCGGGATAGCCTCGATTTTGTCGTTCCCATGCGAACAGCACACGCAGCAATCGATCTGCGGCGTCGAGAAGTGCTGTTGGAGGGCTTCGGACAACAGATGATGGGTAACGTAACCCAATTCATCCAGGAACTCCGCGACGGAGACCAACGCGCGGCAGATCGCCTGCTAACTGCCGTCTATGAGGAGTTGCGGCGGTTGGCCGCTAGGAAGCTTGCCCGCGAGCGGCCGGGACAGACGCTGCAAGCCACGGCACTGGTGCACGAGGCATACATGCGCCTCCTCGGTGATGAGGCCGTGCACTGGGAGAACAGTGTGCATTTCTTCGCCGCTGCCGCTGAGGCCATGCGACGCATCCTCGTTGAATCCGCGCGGCGGAAGGCCCGCTTGAAACACGGGGGTGAATTCCAAAGACGTGAAATCGACGAAGCGGACGCCATTGTCATGTCCGACCCGACCGATCTGATTGCCCTTGATGAGGCGTTGGACAAGCTAGCCCATGAGGACAGGGTCAAAGCCGAACTGGTGAAGCTCCGCTATTTTGCCGGATTGACCGTCGAGCAGGCGGGGCGGGTCCTGGGTATCTCCCGTGCAACGGCTGATCGCTACTGGACGTTTGCCCGCACCTGGCTCTATAACGAGATGAGCGAAGACGATGAGCCGGCATAGAATACGGCGTCTGGTGAGGCGTTCTCGACTCAGATGACGCATAGCTAGGTAGAGACAGCCTGCGGAGACAGTGTAGAAACTCCACACGCAGGCTCGTAATAAGTCTGCTATCACGGTTCGGCGTGCGGGTTAACTGCGATGTCAGTCGGCGCCGGCCATCTCAGGGGACAACGCTGTGCCGAGTCCGAAGCACGAAAGACTTGAGCAACTCTTCAGCGCCGCGATTCAGAAAGACTCGCGGGCGGAGCGGAATGCGTTCCTTGATACCGCTTGCAGCGATGATGGCGATTTGAGGACACACGTCAAGAAGCTGCTGGAGGTGCATGACCGAGTCGGGGCCTTCCTTGATACCCCTCCAGTTGATCCTGATGCGACGCTCGAAATCCCAGCGCAGAGGGCAGCCACTGGAACGAAGATAGGGCGATACAAGATCCTACAAGAGATTGGCGAAGGTGGCTTTGGCACCGTCTACATGGCCGAGCAGGAGGAGCCCGTACGCCGCAAGGTGGCACTCAAGATCATCAAACTCGGGATGGATACCAAACAGGTTGTCGCCCGCTTCGAGGCGGAGCGGCAAGCGTTGGCGCTGATGGACCATCCCAATATCGCCAGGGTGCTCGACGCGGGAGCGACCGAGGCCGGCCGGCCGTACTTCGTGATGGAGCTAGTGAAGGGCGTTGCGATCACGGGGTACTGCGATCAGAACAGGCTCTCGACGCGGGAGCGCCTGGAGCTTTTTCTTCCGGTTTGTCACGCGGTACAACACGCGCATCAGAAAGGGATCATCCATCGCGACCTCAAGCCGAACAATGTGCTTGTAACGCTGCACGACAGCAAACCCGTGCCGAAGGTGATTGACTTCGGCATCGCCAAGGCGACGAGCCAGCGCCTGACGGAAAAGACGCTGTTCACCGGGTTCCGTGAATTCCTCGGCACACCGGAGTACATGAGTCCGGACCAGGCGGACGCCGGCGGGCTGGATGTGGATACGCGGACGGACATCTACTCGCTGGGTGTACTGCTTTATGAGCTACTGACGAGCAGGACGCCGTTTGATGCAAAGGCGCTGCGGGGGGCGTCGTATGAAGAGATTCGGCGGACTATTCGGGAGGTGGAACCGCCGAAGCCGTCGGCGCGGTTGCAGACGCTGAGTGCCGCGCAGAATGGGGCGGCGGTAGCGAAGCTTCGCCAAACGGAATCAACGACGCTATCGCGGCTGATTCGCGGCGATCTGGACTGGATTGTGATGAAGGCGATAGAGAAGGATCGCACGCGCCGCTACCAGACAGTAAACGACCTGGCAGCTGACGTTGAAAGGCATCTGCAGCATGAGCCGGTGGTCGCCGGTCCACCGGGAGTGGTGTACAAGCTTCGCAAGTTCGTCCGGCGGAATCGGGTGGGAGTATTGGCGGGTTCTATTGTCGGCGTAGCTTTGCTCGTTGGATTGTCGCTGGCCACAGTAGGGTTTGTCCAGGCCAACAGGGCCCGGGCCGTGTTGAAGGATGAGCGCGACGCGGCCGAGAAGGCCCGCGCCAACGAGCAGGAGCAGCGCATGTTGGCGGAAGCCAGTACGGACGAAGCGCGGAAACACGCCGCCACGTCCGCGACAATGAGCCGGTTCCTGCGGGAGATGCTGAGGTCGGTGGACCCGAGCAAAGCGCTGGGGCGCGAAGTCACCGTGCGCTATGTCCTGGACGAGATGGCCAAAAGAATCGACGAAGGTGCGCTGACGGAGCAGCCGGAGGTTGAAGCTGCCATACGTATGACGCTTGGCGAGACCTATGAGGCGTTAGGCCTCTATGCTGCCGCAGAAAAGCACCTGCGCACAGCCCAAACGATGCGGAGGCGTCTGCTCGGCCATGAGCATCCGGACACGCTTCTCTCGAACCGCGCCCTGGCGGGATTGCTCCGGGTCAGGGGCAAGTTTACCGAGGCAGAATCACTTCTTCGCCAAACGGCGGAAACACAGCGCCGGGTACTCGGCGAAGAGCACCCCGACACGCTGTCCACGATGAACGAACTCGCCTTGGCATTGTGGGGGCCCGGCAGGTTCGCGGAGGCGGAACCGATTCACCGTCGGACCCTGGAAATCCAGCGTCGCGTGCTTGGCGACGAGCATAGTGACACGGTGAAGTCAATGGGCCACTTGGGAGCGGTCTACTGCGCCTTGGGCAAATCTGCTGAGGCGGAGCCCCTGCTGCACCGAGCGCTCGAACTAAGCCGCCGCGTGCTGGGCGAGGAGCATCCCGGCACAGCAGGCGCGATGAACAACTTGGGGATGTTCTTTGAAAACCAGGGCGACTACGAACAAGCAGAGGCTCTCTACCGCCGGACGTACGAGTTGGATCGCCGGGTTCTCGGCCCCGATCACCCGCAAACCCTGATCCCAATGAACAGTTTGCTGCGTGTCCTAAACGCCCAGAGGGAAGTGGCGGAGATCCGGCCGCTCGTCGTCGAACGCATCGCCCATCTGCGGCGTGCGGCAGAACGCGCCGACGCAAGTGCGCTCGCGCTGCACGCGTATGCCTGGGAGCTATTGAACTGCGAGGCGGTTGACCTGCGGGATCCCGAGGCGGCGTTGCCGGCCGCCAAGCGGGCGGTCGAACTGGATGGTGGCAGAGACGCCAACATTCTGGACGCGTTGGCGCTTGCCTATCAGATGACCGGGGACCTCGACCGGGCCATCGAAATGCAGCGGCGGGCGATCGCCCGGGCGCGAGCCGGTGGACCGTACAACCGGGCGGAGTTGGAGTCGAGCCTCATCGATTACCTTTTGGAAAAGGGAGACCTTGTGGGGGCGGCGACTGTTTCTTGGAAAGGACTGGCCGCGCAGCTCGGCGAATCGCTGATCCCCGGCGCTACCCCCGGCGAGTCGCTCGTTCTCCAGAGCGAAGCTCTCATAAAAGAGGGCCGCTTCGGCGAGGCGGAGGAACTGATGCGCGGATGCCTGGCGATAAGACAGAAGGCGCTGCCGGAGGGGCATTGGCTGATCGCCGACACCGTAAGTCAACTCGGCGGCGCTATCTCCGGAGCGGGCAAGTTTGCACAAGCCGAGCCCCTATTGCTCGAAGGTTATGCGGCGATGAGGGAAAACCGGCGAGTGCCCGCAGACCGCAAACGCCAGGCGATCGAGCGAATCATCCAGCTTTACGAATCCTGGGGCAAGGCGGACCAAGCATCTGAGTGGCGCCGGCGGCTGGAAATCGCCGGAGCGGATTCGGATAGAGACACGCAAAATTCCGACGATCGGTGAGGCGCACGGTGCCGTCACGTCGCATAGCACTATAGAGGTTCTGCACATAGCATCGGCCCACCACGCGGGGAGGTTGCTCGCGGTCCGTAAGGTAGGGGACGTGGTCGTGGGCCGGGGTGGAGCGCCGGGCGAGCTAGGCGCAGCAACTCAAGAGGAACGCGTCGAAAACAAGGAGCCAAAATCGTGAAGACAATCGTATTGTTTGTGGGTTGTGCATTGGCCACGGCGCTGGTTGCGCCGACGCTGATTACGTCGACACCTGAGGCCAAGGGTGGATTCTCGCTCGCCGGCACCATACCGGATGATGTCTTCCTGTGTGTAGCGGAGCGGCACAATCCCGAACGGGAGTTTATCGACCATTATTGGGGAGAAGTTATCGAGGCGCTGGCGCAAAGCGGCATCGGTGAAGACCTGACTGGACTGGTGGGGTCCCTGCTCGGTGTGGAGCAGACGGCAGAGATAGAGCGGCTCAAGGAACGGGCATCGCAACTGCTCGCCGGCGTCGATTATGAGCGGTTGGCGGGCAAGGAGATGGTGTTTGCGGAGCGGTTCGAACCACCTGTGCTAGTATCCAATGGACGCCCGCCCATACTGATAGCCAATATGGTCTGGCTCTTTCGCGGCAGCGGCGAAGGAGCTGCCCAGAACTACGAGGGGCTGGTGGCCGTTCTCGAAGCCTTGGCAAACGAGGTCAACAAGGCCGTCGGCACCGAGGCACTGGCCGTGGACCGCAGCACGCGGATGGGCGCTAAGGTTGCCGGTGTGAACATGCTGGCGATGGTCCCCGGCGCGCCGGCGCTGCCGCTTTCCGTCGCCTTGCGCGATGAAGTGGTGATCATCGCCTTGCGCGAGCATCTCCTCGCCGACGTCTTGGATCTGATGAACGGGAGTAGCACAAAAAAGGTTCTGGCGGATAGCTCTCGCTTCAAGACCGCATTTGCCCAGTTACCGCCCGCCGAAGACTCCATGACGTTCTTCGACATGCAGGCCCTGTTGAAACCGATACGCGGCTTCGTCGACGCGATCATCGACCTGATCGGAGCGCCCGGTGACGTTTACAGGCGTACGGGCATGAGCGCCCAAGCCAACAAAGTCAACACCCGCGCGCTGGGGGCCTACCAGCGTGGCGACGTCGAGCAGGCGTTGGCCCTGACCAAGCAGGCCTATAACGCTGCCCCCGAGGATTCGATTGTCCTGTACAACCTGGCCTGCTTTAACGCTCTGCTTGGCAATAGGAACGAGGCGCTTGCTTGGCTGGAGAAGGCGGTTGAAGGCGGTTTCTATGCACCGAGGAAAATCGCTTCCGATGGCGACCTGGCGAGCCTGCGTGGCGAGCCGAAGTACAAGGCGGCGCTGGCCAAGGCCGCCGAGCTTGCAGCGGAGTGCCACGCTAACGACATTGTCATCAACGGTGCCAAAACCGGGGAAGCATTCACGCTGCTCCTGCAGGTCCACCAGGCCTACCAAGAGAAGGACTACGAGCAGGGGCTCAAGCTATCTGAACAAGCCCATGCCGTTGCACCGAAGCACTCACGCGTGCTCTACGCCCTTGCGTGTTTCCACGCGCTGCTGGGGCATGAGGATAAGGCGCTGGATTTTCTCGAAGAAGCGGTGGACGGGGGTTTCTACTGTCCGCAGCACATCTCGAAGGATCCCGATTGGGAGAACATCCGCGGTCACGAACGGTACAAGACCGTAGTGGCCAAGGCCAGACAAAAGGCGGGAGAGCTGACAGCGCGTAAAGAGGGTGACAAAACAGCACTGGCAAAACGCCTCATCGATCGGCTGGTGGATGCGGTCGGAGTTCTTGACTACTCCGCCACCGTCGAGACAACCGACGGATACGCGGTTCGAGCGGAGTCGATCATCGTCCTCGTTCCCGACGCAAAGAGCACGCCCGTCTACCCGGTGTTCGGAAAGCGCCCGCAACTGAAGGACTTCGACCGATACCTGCCTCAGGAGACAAGATCATTCTCCGTCGCAGGCGGCTTTGACATAGGAGAACTATACAAGTTTCTCGAGGATTCGGTCCGCCTCGCCGGTCCGAAGGGTGAAGAGCTACTCACAAAGTGGACCGGCGTACAAGAGATGTTGGGAATGAATGTCCGGAAAGACGTCATCGGTTGGATCGACGGCGACTCCATCAGCGTAACGCTGGACGACGGTAACTGGGTATGGATGATCAAGGTCACGAACGGAGAGGTCGCTCGCGAGAAGGTCACTACCGCTATCGAGTTCCTATCCACCAAGCTCCCCGAAGCCGCGGCCAAGAACCCGGCGCTCGTCGGTCTGGCGATGATGACCGTACGCAGCTCGCCGCTTGAGCATGAACAGCTCGATGGATTCGCAGACCTCTACATCGGCATGTCTCCGCAGCCGGTTGTCTGGGGTATCGCCGACAGCTACCTGGTCTTCTCCGGCTCGGCCGATGCGGTGGCCCGGTGTCTGGCCACCGCCCGGGGTGAGCACCCCAACATTCGAAGCAACACCCGGGCCATGAACGAAGCCATCGTGCCCTCCGGGACCTTCACGAGCGTCTCACTGACCGATCAGCGCGGTATGGGCGAGGAACTGGCGGCCGGTCTTGGAGTGGCCTCGATGGTCAGCGGCATGATGGGGGCTTTTGTGCCTGAGCCCAAGCTCCGGCCGGTGCTTGCGAAGATCTCGGGCATGCTCACCAAACTAACACCGGTGGTGCGCAAGATCGATTTTTACAAATCCAAAGCCTCCCACACCACATTCGATGGACAGACGTGGCGCAGTCGTGGCGTCACCCACTATTTCTCGCCGGCGGAACACGCCGCACACGACGCCGGCAAGCCAACATCCCCCACGGGGCTCTAGTGAATCGAAGCCCCCAAGGCCGCGGAGACTCCACAGGGAGCATGGTGTGGCGGCGTCTGGATATTGGAGGATGGTGGAGTCTCCTGATCCCGGATGGAGTGGTCGTGATGACATGATTCGTGCAGTTTGGGCCAGTCATTCAAGGGTTTCCGGCCGTTTTGACAGGAGCACCCAATCGGTGACAGGTGAAAACAAGCACTTTGCGTCCAGTTTGACGGAAAGCTCAAACGCGGATTCCATGGAGCGAAGATCACGAGCGACGCGGGCCTGCTCCCCTTTCGTGAACTGGATGTAGCATTCCGTATGACGGAGCCCAACCATGCACAGGACAAGCCTAGCCCTCTCAATAGCGGCCGTGGCCAGCTTGCTCGCGGTAGCTGCGACGGCACAGGAACGGCCTGACTCGGCCGAGCTGTTTGCGGTCAACCCACCGTTCAAAACCGGCTATCTCAAAGTCGATGAGGTGCACGAACTCTTCTACATACTGCTCGGCAATCCGAAGGGCAAACCAGTCTTTGTCCTACATGGTGGTCCGGGAGTCGGATCCTATCCACGGTTGGCGCAGTACTTCAACCCCGACAAGTTCCTGATCGTCTTGCACGACCAGCGCGGTGCGGGCCGTAGCCGGCCCGCCGGCGAAATCCGCGAAAACACCACGCCACATCTCGTGGCTGACATCGAGCGACTCCGGAAACACCTGGGTATCGATGGTAAGGCCCTCGTGTTCGGCGGTTCCTGGGGATCGACGCTGGCGCTCGCCTACGCCGAGACGCATCCGAAACACGTGCGCGGACTGATTCTGCGTGGTGTCTTCACCGCTTCTGAGGCAGAGCCGCTGAACGGTTTCGTCGGCCCGATGCCACGAACCTTCTTCCCGGATGCCGCAGCGGAGTTTGACACCGCCTTGCCGCCGGAACTGGCGTCGTTCGAACCCCGGACGTTGCTCGAACTGTTCTCCGGGGACGATAAGGCCACGCAGAGCCGTGTGGCGACCGCATGGATCCGTTGTGCTGTCAAAGCCGGTAAGCTGCACGCGTCCGACGAAGAGGTCCAGCGTGGTTGGGGGGACGACGACCTCGTACCGGGCGCCAGGATTGACTGCCACTACGCGGCCAACAGGTTCTTTCTCGAAGATGATCAGCTCCTGCGCGAAGCGAGTAAGTTGAAGGATATTCCGGTGACGATCATCAACGGTCGGTACGACATGATCTGCCCACCGATCACGGCTTGGCGTCTGCACAAGGAGCTGCCAAAGTCAAAACTCATCATCGTGGAGGAGGCCGGCCATTCAGAGGGAGAACCCGGCATTGTGCAGGCGCTGCTCGCGGCAGTAGCCGAATTCGAATAGCCGACGGGGCCACCGTTTGCCCCGAGTGCGGCTGTGCATGGAGACTGGAGAACGCCGGTGCGGCGCGACAAGAAGGCAGCGATGACTGCGAATGGCCTAATCCCCCGTCATCCGGCCGGGCGAATCAAGGATGCCCGCGGGCGGAAGGTGACGCAACTCGATCCAATTGCGCTCCGTCTGCTGCGCCGACACGATGTGATCGATGCCGACGCACTCCAAGCCATAACGAACGAGGACGGTGTGAGAATCACAGGATGGGAACGCGCCGCTCTGATCGGGGGCATCTGCGGCGCATTGCTCGTAATCAGCTTGTTCACGCACGCGCTGATCACCGGCGACATACGTAATGCTCGATACGCAAAGTCTGTTGGTCTACTCTATCTTTGCTCGCTTCCCTGGATCATCTGGTACGGCATCAAACGGAAGCGCTTCGGCCATATCACGGTAGTGATGCTGAGACGCCGGCACTGCCCACACTGTGGTTACGACCTGCGGATGCTACCCGTCGATCCGGAGGATAACGTGACGGTTTGTCCGGAGTGTGGTTGTGCCTGGAGATTGGAGGACTCCCAGGACGCGGGAGGCCACGGCAACGGTTGAGATGGGCACATCCGAAGCCCACCGGGCAGGGCGTTTCAAGGACGCTCGTGGGCACCGCGTCACGCTGATTGATCCGTACGCCCTGAATCTGCTACGCCACTACGATGTGATCCCAACCGAACCTCTTCGCATAGTCGCCCGCGTTGGCCATCGGCAGAACCGAGAAACACGTTCATTTGCTGATCAGCCTGTCCAGGAACATCACGCTGAACGACTTGATGATGATGTTGAAGAAGGATTCCTCCAAGTGGATCAAAAAGAACGGAAGCGCCTTTGGGGATTTCTATTGGCAGGATGGGTACGGAGCATTCTCGATCGGCGAATCGCAGGTAGATGCGGTAACGGAGTATATTCGCGGACAGAAGGAAAGGCACAAGACTCTGACTTTCGAGGACGAAGTTGTTGTGCTCGCCGAACGGTACGGTGTGGTGTTCGATCCTCGCTATCTTTGGACATGGCGGCCTATAGATAACCCTTTAAGGGTCGTGGTGGTTTGGGGGGTGATCCTATCCGGTGGCGGCGTTGCGCTTGCCACCGGCTTTTGAGCATGCCTTCAGCCTGTAATTGCAGACACGTTCAACGTGCTACCATAGAGCATGCTTTCAGCCTGCAACTCACAGGTTTTTCAGCATGCTATTTTCGTGCACGCATTCAACCTGCAATCCACAAAACGCCGCGCCGGCGAGCGTAGACCAGCGTGCCGATAGCGAGCAGGAGCAAAGCCATAACAATAAGGCCCCATTCGGGATCGTCAATAGTGCCGCCTATGTGACGCTTGGCGGGAGTGCGAGCAGGACGTCGATGATGGCTAGGATCCCCAGCATAACGCTCACCATGCCGTTGATCGTGAAGAACGCCAGGTTCACCTTGCTGTAATCGCCGGGATGCACCAGACTGTTCTCGATGATTAGCAAAGCGGCTGTGAGCGCAACGCCAACGCCGTAAACCAATCCCAAATCCGCAACAACCCCCAATACTACGAGGGATATGACCGCCACCGCGTGTGAACCACGCGCGATCCAGAGCGCCGCCGCCGGCCCCAAACGAGACGGCAAGCTATACAACCCGTCACGATGGTCGATGTCAATGTCCTGGCACGCGTAGATGATGTCGAATCCGCCCACCCAACAGGTTACCGCAATCATCAGCAGCAATACCACCGGCCCGACGGTGGCTGGATGAATCGCCACCCAGGCGGCCAATGGTGACAACGCGAGCGCCAGACCAAGATGATAATGAGACCACTTCGTAAAGCGCTTCGTAAATGAATATCCGCACAAAAGGATCAGGACCGGTCCCGAGAGCAGAATCGGCCAAGTGTTGCCATAGAAGATGTGGAAGCCCAGACAGCCGATCCCGAACGTCACTGCGGAGAGCGCCAGCATCACCCATGCCGCGAGTAAGGTAAGGCGCCCTGTCGGTAGCGGCCTATTGGCGGTGCGAGGATTGCGGGCGTCGATCTGGGCGTCGACAATGCGATTGAAAGTCATGGCTACGCTGCGGGCCGATACCATGCAGATGAGGATTAAACCGAGCTGCCCCCAATACGGCCAGCCGCGTCCCTCGATGTTCCGCCCGGCCAGAAACGCCGCCATCAAGGCAAACGGCAATGCGAAGACCGAGTGGGAGAGTTTGACCATATCCGCCCAGATGCGCATTGATGAGATGACCGGATTCATGGCTTGACCGTATCAGGTAAGAACGTCTAAGAAAACCGGGTTACGTGGTATCATCGCCTGCCGATGATCCGCGCGGGCTTTGAGCCCGCAGCTTGTTCTGTTCTGTTCTGTTTGAATACCTGCTTGTCGCTTCGAGTTGATCGGCCCAGCGCGTGTTGAGCTTATGCGGTATGTCCATCAGGTCGAGCAGCTTCCCGACCACATAGTTGACCAGGTCTTCAATCGTGGCAGGCTTCATGTAAAACCCGGGCGAGGCGGGACAGATGATCGCACCGGCCTCTGCGAGCCGCAATGCATTCAGTAAATCGATCCGCGTCACCGGCATCTCTCGTGGCACTATGACAAGGCGTCTTGCTTCCTTCAGTGTGACGGCGGCCGCACGGTCCAGGAGGTTGCCGGCGAGACCGGTAGCAATCGAGGCGAGCGTGTTACTGCTGCAAGGGCAGACGATCATACCGTCGGTCCGAAAGCTGCCGCTGCTGAGTTTGGCGCCAACATCAGTGTACTCATACAGAGAGAGTCGTTCGGAGTTGTGGCCCAGTAGCGCCGCGCCTGATACGTCCGCGATCCCAAGCTCGTGGCGGAAAAGACGCCGGCCGTTCGGGGTGACGATAAGATGCACATCGACACGGGCATCGCGAAGACATTCAATGAGCCGGCGCGCGTAGACGGCTCCGCTCGCACCGGTTACGCCGACGACGATTCGTTTGTTCTCGGATTGCTCGCTCACTGTCCGCCCCAAGCCGCGGGCTATGAACCGCGCGGAGTTGCACGAGAGTTAGACCCCGCGGCCCGCCACGGAGTATACCGCGCCGCCTGCATCGTCCAGACCGACGCGGGATAGTCATGCAGCAGCCGTGCGAACACCGTCTCGCTCTTTTCGTGTTGATCGGACGCCTTCAACGCCACTCCCAGTCGGAACAGGGCCTCCGGCACCTGATCGCGGTCGGGGTATTGCTCCAGGCAGGCCTCGAGTCGCTCGACCTTCAAGGTCATCGAGGCGGTCGCCTTTGCAATCTCCAGATCGATGTTGTCCCTAAGCTGGCAGTTCGGATATTGCTCTTTGAGCATCCTGAGATTCTCGATGTATCCGTTGTGGCGCGGATTGAGGTCCATGAGTCCGAACGGGAACGCGTCCACCCGATGCCGGGAGCCGGCAATCGGGTCGTATCCGTATAACGGATCGCGATTGGCGGTGAACAGATCGCACAGGCGGTGCGCTTCGAGGAGGACGCGCTCGATCGGGATTTGCAGACTCGCCTCGGGCATCTCGCGTGCCAGGACGCCTTTAAGTAATCCCAGGTGTGTCTTATCCGTGTCACCACCTTCCGTGGAAACACCGAACCGTGCCCGCAGCGCCTCGAGCTTCGCAATCACCCGCTCCAGATCGCCGTCGCGCGCATCGAGCTGGGCCAGCCTGAGCATCGCTACCGCCCCTAAGACAGTGTCGGGGCGGTTATCAACGATCATCCGCCACGACTGTCGTGAGGCGGGGCTTGGGAAATCGTCGTAGTACCTGATCCACTTGGTACGACGAAACTCGCCCGGATCGACACGCATATCCAGCGCGCGGGCTTTAATGAACAACGCGTTCGGTGCATAGCGACTGTCCGGAAAGCGCGTGAGGAACCGGTCGCAGCGTTCGACCAATCCCGCCTGATGCCGGGTCAGCTCGGAATCATATGGTGCGACGTACGCCGCGAGCGCGAATTGCCATCGGGTCTCCACCGTCTCACGTATCACCGCCTTGCTGGGACGGGGTGGGGGTCGGCGCTCCCACGCAACCTGGACAGCCTGTTCCAGCGGCATCGATGCATCGACATCCGTAAAGTGGGCGTCGCTCACCGCTTCGAGCAGCCGGTAGTACAACTCATCCCGACCGACATTAAACTCGAACAACGCGACAGGCAGACCGAACATGATCGCCAGCAGCGGCGTGATCGCTCCGGGGCGATAGTCGACCACCTTGGCGATCGCCAGCACGATTGCGAAAACGAGTGCCGCCGCCACGATCGCCAAAACCCACGGTGCGATGAACTTCATCCGGTCCACCGGATCAATCTTCCCCGCCACAAGATCCGTCGTACCCGACCAGGCAAGAATCAGGTATACCACCGCCGGCACCAGACCCAACAATGCGGATGTGAACCGGTAACGTGTTCGCAGGATTCGGGATGACGCGATGAGGCATGAGACAAACAGCGTAACAGCCAGCCAGGGCATGACCGCCAGGAACCCGACCACGGCGACGAAGGGTACACTTGACCAGAACCGGTACAAAAGGGACGTGAGAATCGGCACCGAAATCAGCGTCGCCATCAACAGACCCAGAATCGGAATCTGCATCGGGACATCCTGCACGCTGATCGGCTCGAGGAGCAAAGAGCCCAATGAAGAGCCGGCGTCATGCCGACCGATCAGCGGAACGGACCAGAATGTCTGCCACAGCTCATCCCAGTACCCCTCCAGCGCCGGCGCGAAACGCACTCCGTTTCGCATCCAGAATGCAAAACTGCTCACCCCGGCAAACAGCAGCACGTTCACCGCCAAAAGCACAATCGCTCTGATGCGATACTTGGAGCCCGAACGAGACCAGACGTCCTTCGTGACCGGCGACGCGTTAGCGGCGCCCTCGGCATTGGGGACGGACGGACGCGGTGCATCGGTTTGATCGGTCAGGCCTCTCTTGGCCATCGTCAATTCCGCACAGCCACGTAAACGGTTACGATGCCCATGCTCAGCGGCGTCGCCGTCGTGCGGTCAAATCCCGCGCGGCGCAGCCGGGAACACATCTGCTCAGCACTTGGAAACGATACCACCGAACGCGGCAGGTAGCGATAGGCGCCGGATCTGTCACGACTGATCAGCGTGGCGGCGACCGGCATAAAGCGATGGGAATAAAACTCGTAGAGACGGCGGGCAACGCGGTTTTTCGGGCGGGTAAACTCGAGGATTACCGCTCGGCCGCCCCGCCGCAGGACACGGAACATCTCGAACAGACCCACATCAAGATCGGCAAAGTTGCGGACACTGAAGGCACACGAGGTGATCGAAAAAGTACCCGATCGAAACGGTAAGCGTAACGCATCCCCCTCGCACCACAGCGAGCAGCGGGCTGTAGACCGCGCGGTTGGGCGGCATGGGCAAACTTGTTTGCCCATGCCTTCCTGCATCAACGCACGGGCAAGCTTCGCTCGTTCCTCACTGCGTTTGGTCATTCCACTCAGTTGATCCGCAGGCTTGGGCTTGCGCGGTGTTGCGCGCGCCTTGGAGCCCGCAGCTCGCACAAGCATCTCGTGGGCGAAATCACAACCGATCACGGTCTTGGCACCGGCGGATGCGAACGCCCGTGCGAAATCGCCGGTACCACACCCGATGTCGAGCACCTGGTCATCATTGCACGCACCGGCCAGCTCGACCGCCCTGCGGCGCCACGACGCGTCGCGCCCCATGCTGAACAATGAATTGATCAGTTCGTATCGCTGGGCGATGCCATTGAACATCCGGCGGACGCGGCCGGCTTTGTCCGGCACATCGTGCGGCGCGTCGAGCAGCTCCGGCGTCCAGGCTGGTTCAGTGTGTGGCATCAGATGACAGCGTCGGACTAACGTTGCGGTGGGTGGCATTATCCACGCTTGCGTGGCCATGCTGTCCACATCCCGGCTGGGCATGCCCGTGCCAACGGCTTGGGCACAGTACTTGGCTACGCTCGTTCATGCCACGCTTCCGACAGCCGCGGCTGACGTCTCCGGTTCCAAGGAGGCATTACCCACGGCCGGGCCTGGGCGTCCGACCGTCGTCATCGTCAGCCGCGACCACGGAGACAGTGGCCAAACTGGGCTGGCTCTGCCGGCCTGTTTCAGATGATCCGGTGCAGCTGAACGTGAGGTCCCCAACCTCAGTCGGCACAAATGTGGCAACGCCTTCCGAAAGCGGGCTAAGCGTGACGGGCGAACCGTCAACCTGCTCCAATGTGCGTGTCACCGCCTCCGCCTCGCCGACACTGCTGCAAAAGAGTATCGCCGTTTCGCCTGCCACCACCGGGTCCGAATCCACCTGAAGCGATACGGCCACATCCACCGATGCAACAACCACCGTGTGACACTCACCCACCGCCAGATACAGTCCGTCGCTGGCCGTCAGCCGCAGAACGACCTCTCCTTCCTTCTCCGCATTGAAGCTGGTGTCTGGTGCGGCGGGATCGGCGAACGTGCCGGTATCCGGCGGAATCGCCTCCCACTGATACGTTGGAATTTCACCGGGGTTTTTCTCGTTGGCCCAGACGCTCCCCGACTCTCCGACCGCCAGCTCACTTGGACACTCCGGATCGATCGAGACGGACGTGCACCCGCCGAGGCCGCATAAGATCAGCGACCACAACCTGACAAATCGACTGGTAATAGCTTGCGTCAAGCGGGCCGCCTCCATATCCGTTGATGCTCGGTCACACCACCGCCGACAGATCATCGGCGAGCCGGCCGAACCACCACTCCGGCGCATCGATTCTACCGATCGCAACCTCCATATTCAAACTGACAGGTCAAGACACTTGCGGAGGTGAGCGTGAATTTGATGGGTAAACGTGGATTCGGCAGGGTTCCACCACGCAAACTGCGCTCGGATTGCTGATCAGAGCCCCAAGCTCTAACGCGGGATTTGGGTTGGTCGCTCGCTTATGCCCCGTTGCTCGCCAGGCTGTTGGAATACTTGGCACGGTTCTTGCGTGTGTATTGTCGGCCGTTGGAG
>CAZJTP010000080.1:0-17700 GCA_964548955.1 uncultured Phycisphaeraceae bacterium | reverse complement strand
CGATCCGGTCGAAGCCCTGCGTTTTGAATAAGAGCCTATCCCAAGAAGTGTGGCACGGGTGTGCAATCCGTGTGTTTCACCAATCAAACCTGGTACCCCACCTACCAGGATAGATTCTTTGGAGCCACACAAGAACAAGTACCAAAGATTCGTTGCAAAACGAGCCCGTTTGAAAGGCTTCCGCAATACGAATTGTGTACTTTATTGTTGCCCGCGCTCTTAGTGCTTGAGAAGTTCTTTCATGTCTGGCAGAGGCGTCGGATCATCAAGTTGATCATGGCAAGGTAGATCATCGACTCACTCGTTTCGATGAGTTCCTCGTGGTCTTTTCTCAGCCATTGATACCGTCCGAGACTCCCGAGCGTTCGCTCCACCACCCAACGCCTTGGCAACACCTTGAAGCCCTTGACGTCGTCACTATGTTTGACGATTTCCAAAATCCAATTCGTAGATCGGGCTTTGCCCGACATTCCACTGCGTCGGGCGGAACTCAACCTACCCGGCTTGGTAACGCGGTCAATACGTTGGAAGATTGGTTAGACCAGCCAGCGCCTGCAGTAGCCGACGATTCCTAATCCTAACGCACCAAGGAAAAGAGCGCCAGGGACGGGGACAACGCTGGCGCTGACTTCCACGACTAGGTCGTTGAAATCGCGGTCAGTGAGGGGAGACGTCTGATCGTCCCAGAACAGCAACCACACCGTCTGGCCGCTGTATTCAGGTTCAGCCAAGCCCGTGATCTCGTAGGTGATCATGTGATCAGAACCCACGTAGTTCGGTCTCGCGTCGGGGTTGAACGAGGCGGCGGAGAAGTTCGTGGTCGTACCATCGCGGTACCAGCCCCACCGATCGCCAGGCGTGAAGTTGAAGCCGGCGCTAAGCGTTCCTGACAGCGCCCCGTCATAACCAGACCCCACCACATTCAGGAGCTGCTGGTCCCAAATGCCAGAAGTCAAACCGTCCGGTCCGGCCGCACCATTCGTGCCGTAATCGATCCCGAACATCTGGGAGTAGCCGGCGAAGCGGGCACGCCCCTGAAATGCCGCCACACCGTCGGTCCAGATCTGATCGTTACCGCCATTGAGCAGCAAGTTGTTGTCAGCGCCCGGACTGATCGGATCACCACCGTTTACGTAGTCGTGAACACGGGTCGCCGTAACAGTACCGTTGCTCCAGTCAACACCCGTAAAGCTACCGGCGCCGTACAGAGTATTCAGGATCGTATCGATCGTCGGCTCGCTACCGGGCGGGGTCCCGATAGGGGTGAAGTCAGCTCTCGCCGGCGCAGCTATCATGGCGATCGCAGCAGCGGCCGCGAATACCTTTACAAAAGTCCTCATCGTTTTTCCCCTCGTAAACTACCACATCAGATCACCACTCGTGGGCCCTCACGCTAGAGACTACGATTATATCGTGATTATCTCGACCAGTCAATCCAAGAGATAGATTCCTTGACCTCTGCAAACCCACGTTTACTCGCTGTGTGGGGTCTAGTGCCAAATCCTAGCTGCATCTTAAATTGGCACAGGATAATCGTTGAAGCTCGAACAGCGCTGCCACTATCAGGTCACTCGCCAACAGCGAAGGGGCGTGTAGTCACATGGCGGGGGCCGATAAGCACCCCGAATTAGACACTATCAGAGAGTCGAAGACTTTTCAGATCACAATGGTAGTACATCTTGCGTTATCGGAATCGCACTAACCAAGCCGACCACGGAAAAACCACCACCTACCGGTGAATGGTCAGATTACCTACAAGGAAATGGAAGCGAGTCGGTCACTGGCGTCAATCAGCCGGCTGGATCTCTGATTTGTGAGTCTGATGATTCCGATTCCACGAGCCGATGGCCCTCCGCCTTCTCTTTTTCCGTAAGCCCGCCTTTGAGCCCCTCAAGTTCGAGGGCCTGTCGAACATACACCATACCCTCGTCTGTTCGGCCAGCTGTCAGATGCAGCAGACCAAGATGGAAGGTGGCCGCGGTACCAGTGCGCGTCCCCCTGGCTTGCCTAAGACAAGCGGTGAGTTTCCGCTCTGCTGCGTCGAGCTGTCCCAGCCGCATGAGCGCCAATCCGTGGGTGTCGAACAGGTGTGCGTCTTCGATCCCGCCCGTTGCCAGGAAACGCTTAATCAGCGCCACCGCGTCGGCGGGCTTGCCACGATCCTCCGTATAAAGCCATGCAAGGTCGTTGACCACTCTGGGATGAACCGGCGCGCGTCGCAAGGCTTCAAGGAACTTGTTTTCCGCGAGATCGAGGTCTCCCCTCTTGTAGTAGCAGAGCGCGCTTCGGTAGACCGCGTCGGCTGCGCGCTCGGGGTGATCCCGCACAATAGCATCGAGCCAGCCAACGCCGACGTTGCGCAGCCGGGCATCGGGGCACCTCGAGCAGAGAATCTCGGCAGCTACAGCCAATGATTCGACATCGTCCGGGTATTGCACACGACGGTTCGTGGCGAGCGCGTGAATCCCGTCGAAGTCCTGCCGTCGCATCAGGAAGTACAATAGTTCCCGGTATGCTTTGGTCGGACTCTCATTCATCGCGTTGGCGCGTCGGAACAATTCGTCTGCGCGATCCAAGGCGCTTTTGGCCTCATGCAGCTTCGCAAGAATGACAATCTCGTCTGGCGTCCAGGCGTCCTGGGGCGCTTGAGTTTCGAGAAATACGATCGCCTGATCCACCTGGCCGATGCTACGGTAGACGCTGGCGAGCAGACGCAATGCAGCCGGCATGCGTGGCCTAAGCTCCAGTAGATGCCGCAGCATTGGGACGGCCCGCTCATCGTTACCTAGAATGGAATGAATCTGTGCGGACGCAAGGAGTAGGTCCGGATCGTCAGGCGCGAACGCGAGTCCGACACTGATAGACTCACGAGCCGCCTTGAATCGACCGGCACGAAGCTGCACCGAACCGAGCAGTTTATATGCTTCGGGTGATCTTGGTTCGATCGACAGGGCACGCGTCAGGCTCGCCTCAGCTTTGGCAAGGTCCGACCTCTCCCCCACCATTGCTAGTTGCCCCTCCAGGACAAGAGCTCGCGCATCCTCCGGATTCGCAGTCAGACGTCGCTGAACAATATCGCTCGCTTCCGCACGTTCCTCTGCGGTAGCGCCCGCTGCAAGCAACCGGGCGAGCGTGAGGGATTCGGCAGGGTCCTCGTCTCGAAGTTCGATCGTCTTGCGTGTACAGGCGACTTGCCGTATCCGCTGGTTGACCGAGCCCCAGAAGTCTGCGCAGGCCGCCCAAACGGCAACGTCCTGCGGTGCGAGCCTCTGAGCCTGAGCGATTGCCTGTTCTGCCTCAAACTGCTGATCCAGCCGGGCAAGGACGTACGCGAGAAGAAGGTAGTGTGGGGCGTCTTCCGCCTCGGTGACCGCTTTACGGACCCGCTCCTCCGCCTCGGTAGAACGGTGCTGGGCTATCAGCGCCCGCGCAAGCGACCACAGAATGGGTGTCGAGTGCGGAAGGTGAGTCAATGCCGCCCGTGCGATCGCTTCTGACCGCACCGGGTTACCAACGCGGAGGTGTAAGTCAGCCGTCACCACCGTCCATGCCGGATCGTCCGGTTGAAGTTCAAGCAGGCGTTCGGCCGTTGCAAGTGCTGAGTCGAAGTCCCGCTCACGAATCTGCTGTTCCGTCCGCAGACGCAGGATGGTGGGTTCGTCGGGCAACACCTTGACTATCGAGTTGAGCAGGGCGTCCGCCTCGGCCAACCGGCCAAGTCGATTCAACAGCCCAATGAGGCGAATCGCGACCGGCTTGGCTCGGAGGCCCGGCTCTTGGGCAATGGCGGTTCGATAGGCATCCACCGCATCCTGGAGCTCCCCGCTCATTTCGTGAGCGTACCCAAGGAGGAGACGAGCGGAAGGCCATCGTGGGCGATCCGCTAGGCACTGATCGAGAAGGTCGCGTGCCCTGGACAGCGATCCCGCCGAGGGATCAAGCCGGAGCAGGGCCCCAGCCTGTTCGAACTTCCAGTGCAGGCCTGTGTCACCCTCAACCGCACGAATCTCCTCACCTCGCATCAAGGCCTCGTCGAGGTCCAACGTCTGACGGACCAGTTTCCGTCGCACTGATACGTTGTTCGCCATGAGGTCTGCAGCTTGGCGATACAGATCCATACCCGGTTCGATCTGTCCGGCGACCACGTATTCGTCCGCAAGTGCTTCCAATACCCATCCCCGCACAGCGGCTGGCAGACTGCTGGTATCTGCGTAGGCCATAGCCTCTAAGAGCCGATCCGTAGCGGCAAGTGCCTTAGCTCGTAACACGTGCGCTCCCGCAGCATTCGGAAATTGGTTGATGAGCTCGTCTGCTAGTGTCAGAGCCTGATCACCAAGCCCCTCGGATAGCAAGAGGCGACCGAGTTCCACACCCAGCCCTGGGCCGGTTTCGGTGTCGCTCATGTGGAGATGTAAGAGATCGGCCGCTTGTTCCAACCGTCCAGCGAGTACGAAGCATCGCATCAGCCAGCGTGTTGGGGATGCATCCTGCGGGATGACCGCAGCGAGACGTTCCAACTCTTGTCGCCGACCTTTACGCTCCTCCAATGGGCTGCCGTTGAGTTTAGCCTCCTGAAGTTCGCACGCGAACCTAATCAACTCGGCTTCATGTTGTTGCGCATCGCTCGCCCCAGGCAGCGTATTAACCGCATCGCGGGCCTCGGCAGATCGACCACGCTGCCATGCCAATTCCGCGAGTCGTAATCGGGTATCGACGTTGCGAGGCATAACGAGGATCAGATGTTGGTATGTGTCAGCCGCCGCATCGAGGTCACCAGCTTCCGCATAAGCAGTTGCCAGCTGCCGTGTGGCCCACATATTCGAGGGCTCGCGGCGTAATGCAGTACGAAGGTGGTTGATGGCCGAGTAAAACTCGCCGCCCTGAAATGCCCGCGCGCCCCTAAGCGCATCCAGACATGTGTCCAGCCGTTCGCCGGCGTGTGGCAACGAGTCGAGTTTTGCCAAACACTCGTCAGCCCGATCCAGCTCACCGGCGCGCAGGTATAGTTCGGCCGCCTGAGCAAGAAAACCCGGACTGCTATCCCCGGCGAGATTCAAGAACTCGTCGGCCGTGTCTACCAGTGCGGCAACGCTTCCCATCTGGGTCGCCCACAATGCCCGGACAGACAGGACGCTTGGATTCTTCGGCGCGATGCATCCGGCCCGGTCCAACAGCGTTCCTGCCTCGACCGGCCGGCCATGGGAAAGGTAGAACATCCCCGCCGGCAGCAACGTGTCCAACGAGTCCGGTGCCAGTTCCAACGCCCGCCGCAGGTGCTTCTCGGCATCATCCAGCTCATCCTGACTTTCGTAGAACGTGAATGCGGCTAGCTGTACATCAGGTGCGTCCGGCCCGACGCGCAAGGCCTCGTCAAGCCACCGCGCCGCCTCGTCCAGTTGATCCAGCTCATCAACCAGCAGCTTCACCAACAGCGCGTAAAGCCTGGGTTCGTTGGGATTCCGGGCGATCGTAGCGATGAGAGTTTCGGATGCTTCCCTACCCTTGTGGAGCCGGCTTTGGGCCAGTGCAATGGCGAGGGCCGCATCGGCAGAGCCCGGGTCTAAGGTTGTCCAGCTGATAGCAAGCTCTTCGGCCAAACCGTACTCACGCAGACCCAGGTATAACCTGGTGAGCTTTTCGACTGCGTCGGTGTTGTCCGGCGCCATGCCGACCAAGCGCCGAAGCATCCGAACCGCATCGCCGACGGCTTCCGGTACGGTCTTCATCCTCTCGATAAGGACGTCGGAATACGCCTGGAGCGCCTCCACATCCTCGGGTTCTCGCTGCAGGTACTGTCGGTAGGCAATGGCGGCGTTGTCCCAATCCTCTGCGGTGGCGGATTCCTGTGCTCGTCTAAGAATCTTCTGTGTGTTTTGTTGCGTCCGGAGTGTGTATAGCTCGTACGAGCCCCACCCGGCCCCCACGAGCACTACGCCCAGTATGACCAGCCGAAGCAACCAGCCGCGGCTACGTTTCCGCGCATGTCGAGATCGTAGCATGATGTAGATTCCTACGCCTTGGTAAGGTGCGAGGCTGCCCCGGTCTCATTCATCGTCAGAACGCGCCCCTTCTGCCATCGTCACCGTCGGACTCTGGCTACAGAGGTGATGAGCCATTTTGAGGAATCCTCGCCGAATGAATGCAGATGCCGCGTTGTTCGAGTCGCTGGGCGAAGCGCCCAAGTTGCTTGGATGCGAACATCGCCATGGGCGTATGCAACAAGATCTGCCAGTCCAGCCAGAACGAGCGATGCCGTACGTATTCCAGGTCGTAATAGATCCACTCCTGGAAATCGGAGTTAGGCTGGTCGCGGAGCCGCAGGACCTGCCACAGACCTGTAATGCCTGGTCGCACGGAAAGGCGGGCGCGACGCCACCCCGGACAGAACTGGTTCTCGCCGTCCGGAGAGGGCCGAGGACCGACGAGACTCATGTCACCTCGCAATACGTTGATGAACTGAGGCAGCTCGTCGACGTTGTACCGTTGCATCCAGGCTCCCAGACGAGTTAAACGAGGGTCTTTGGTAATCTTGAACTGCGGCCCGTCCACCTCGTTGTCACTTCGTAATTGGGCCTGCATCGCATCGGCCCCTTCAATCATCGTGCGGAACTTCAGGCATCGAAACTCGGTCCCGCCCACTCCCTGACGCTTATGGCCAAAAAGTACGGTCCCCCGCGAAGACAGCTTCACGAGAACCGCCACCACAAGCAGAAATGGGAGCAGCAACAAGAGCACGGTTACTGAAAGAGCGATGTCCATTGAGCGCTTCGTAAACCGGTAGGTCCAGTCATAGCCGGGTAGCACTGCAGACGAATCCGGGACTGATCCCGTATGGTTTAGGCGTGCGGACGTCGCTTGATTCCTCTGCGCCGCGTTTGCGTCTTCAAAAGCCGCTGAGCCCATCACGAGGTGTTCACTGAGCAAGTCATTGACCTTCGAAGTGGTTGCGATCCCGCCGTTGGGACCACCGATGCCGGTCGTAACACCGCTCTTGTGATCGTGCAATAGTGTGGCATCTATCTTCATGGTCCGGCCATCGCGCCGGATTGAAGCGCTCGGCGGCGAAGGCGTTTGCCGAGCCGACTTGCTCTGACGTTGCTGAGCCCTAGGCCTCCCAGTCAGAATCCCAGGGTATGGTTGCCGCAACGACATATCGGACCAGCCGATGTGGAAGCGCCGTGTCAGGCCGCCAATGCTATCCAGTCCCCACCCATGCACGACAAGATGCGCAACCACCGCCCTTGCATGTTCACGGGCGCAGACCAAGAACGAGGCGGGCCCAGGCCGTGGGTCCGCCGACACCGGGGAGTCTAGGTAGTGACGCCTAAACCGCACAACCTGTCCAGTCTCGTCGACCCGCATAGACTCCGAATACTGGTGGTCGGTCGCCAGATCAGGTGGACCGAAGACAAGCACATCGCAATCGCGATGGTGCGCTGCGAACCGCGTGGCGTCCCAGTCAATGATCAGCCACTTCTTCCCGTTGAGCACCCACACGTCGCCGCCGTTGGATGCTTCCGGAAGAGAGAGCGAGACGTCGTCTGTGTACCAGATCACAGATGCCTTCCCGAGGCTGGGCGACGGCGGTTCTTCGCGTGACTTCCAGGACACCGGAAGAAGAACATAAAACGAGGTTTCGTGATCGCCCGACGAGTGACAATGCCATCGCACCAAGTTGATGCAATCTGCCGGCAAGGGACCAAGGGGCATTCCATGGTCCGAGACGGCTCCCTCAGCAAACGACGCCAAGTCGAAATGGATCAGGATCATATTGTTGTGGTGTCCAATGATATTGAGCCTCCGTCCCCCAGAGCCCAGTGACCACGTACAGGGCGTGTATCGGTTCTTAAGTATCTCTCCTATCACGGCCGTCGGCGTATGCGTAACCGTAGTACGAGTAGGGTGAGCTCTTAGGATTGACAGCGTTAAGAATCACGCCGACGAGCTTGTCCCCGATCGTCGCCAGGTACTGGCGGGCGGCCTGAGCCTCTTCCCGCGTGGATTCCCCCGCGCGCAGAACTAGGATCACCTCGTCGACCAGGGTTGCCAGAACGACCGCATCGCTGCCTGAAAGCACGGGTGGCGAGTCCACGATGACCTCGTCGTAGGCTTCGAATAGCGAGCGCACACTGTCCTGGGCGCGCTGTCTGCCAAGGATTTCTCCAAACTGTTCGTCGCGTTGACCCGCAGGAATGATTTGAAGGTTCTCCGCATCGCTCGGATGCACTGCCTCCTCGGGCCCACGCGTTCCTTCGAGCAACTCCTTCAGACCCGGACGACCCGCCATCTCAAGCGCTCGCGTCACTCCCTGGCCTCTGTTGTCCGCGTCCACGAGCATGACATGCCGCCCCGTCGATGCAAGACTTCGAGCCAGATTCAAGGCGAGGGAGGACTTGCCGCTCCGTGCGGTGGGACTGGTGATCAAGCGGCTGCGGGAGTGTCCACTCCGTGGCAATGCTAGCAAAGCCGTGGAGATTCCCCGGACTGGCTCGCGCATTCGATCATCCCACACCACGCCAAGCCCGTTTGTACTCCGTACATACTGGACGGTTCCCAAGAGCGACATACCCAGCTGTTTGGTGACCTCCGTGGGATCTCGCACGCTGGTGTCCAAGCGATGGCGCACCAGGGCCGCCCCGGCACCGAGGAACAGACTCATCAGACATGCTGCGGCCGTATACTTGAGCCGCTTGTCGATGTTGGGCGTCTTTGGCGCGAGGGCCGGCGAATCGATGGTCACCCGCGCCATCCGGTTCTGCTCAACATCAACATTCCAAACCTTCTGCCGAACTTGTGCGAGCTCGTGCTCCAGGCGCTCCCGTTCATGGCGGACGTCCTCAAGCACGAAGACCTGACCGGCGATCTTAACACGCTGCTGCGCGAGCTCATCCAGCGCCTCCCGGAAAACCTTCGCAGTGATGTCGGCGTCGAGCCGTTCTACTTCGAGGCGGCGCCGCATCGAGGCCTCGTAGAGGTCGCGGAGCTCGGACTCCCGCATCGCCAACGCGGCGCGAAACATCGCAATGCGTTCGGAGCGGCCCCTCACCTCGGGATGCTCAGGTCCTCGGCCGAGACGCTCATCGTCCAACGCGGCGGATTCCAGTGACCTGAGTTGTCCCCTCGTATCCTGCCACTCTGAATTATTCTGCAGGTAACCTGCAAATCCATCCGGTGTGAGCTCCGACAACGCATCGGCTCCGTCACCCGCATCCAATGCCTCTAGCTTCGCCGCCGCGAGTGCACGTTTCTGCCGGGCGTCTGTCAGCCGCTGTTGGAGTTCGGCAACCCACGCGTCGATTGCGGTTTCGGAGCCCTCGGCCGTACCCAGGCCGTTTTCGACCCCGAGTTGCCGTAACTCAACGCTCTTGGTCTCCAGTCGCGTCTCCAACGCCGTTTGCTCCCGGCGAAGTGAGCTTAGGATCTTTTCGTCCCATTCTCGTTTCTTGTCCCGGCGTTGGCGGAGGTACGTCTTAAGGAGGCTGTTGACAATGACAGCCATATCATCGGCGTTCTCTCCGACCATGCTCACCTGAAGAGTGTGTGTGCCGGACACGTGCTCCACCTTCAGGCTCGCTGCTAGGTCCTTCTCCGGGTTGGAAGCGCGCCTGACGGACGGCAGGGACCGGACCTCCGGTGTATTCAAAGTCGCCACGATGACCGTCGGGCTGGCCATGGCCTGGGCTTCCGTGGCCACGTACGCGCGGTATTGCCGGGATATGTCGGTCTCTGCATCAGAAAAAAGAATAGGCCGGACCACCGGCGCCACGTGGACGAGGGCGCTCACTCCATACTTCGGATGCACGAGAAACCAGATGGCCAAACCCGAAAGTGTGCCCATGATTAAGGTGACGAACAACATCATCCGCCAGCGGCGATGCAGGGCGAACGCGAGCGACCCGGGGACGACTTCTTGGTCGTAGCCCGCAAGCTCCGCTGCCCGGGCGGATTGCGCCACAACGATATCATTCGTTTCCGTCATGCGTTCTCCTGAGTCTGTTCCACCGCGCCAGATTTATCAGAACCCTGTGTACTGCCGAACAAACATCTCGATACATACGGTAACAGCCGATCCATGAAATTTACGATACGTGTGTCGGCTGCCGGCCAATCTGTGTCCGTTACAGGCGTCGACACGAGGATATGGGCCAGAAATCCCTCGTCTCGGGAGCTCGGCGGACGATGCATGAACATCCCCCGGGACGCAGCGCGGAATTGTCCGTCAACCACTGCTAGGAAGCCCACCGCCCGCCGTTCGACACCCTGCAGCTCAGTGCGGGTGAAGTGATGGACGGCGATCACCGCCTTGGTGCTTGCACCATCGGCCCCCGGAAACTCTAGCACACGCTGCTTCGCGGCGCCGTCAATTTGCCAGCCAGCTGCCGGGTAACACACCTCGGGGCCGTGCCCCATTCCCAGGTTCTCGTGTCCCCAGTACCCCACGTACAATTGGACTAACTCGCCCGCAGCTGGGCCCACGTACTCCCGGTTAACGAAGCTATCGACACCGGCAACCTGCAAAACCTCTGCACTGAGCGGAAGGTCCCGTTTATGGGCGTACGGGCTCAGATGTGACGGTAGGTTCGACAGCGACACGGATAATGGTCTATAAACTGACGCAGCGCTGGCGCGCGACAGGCGGACCCAACGATGCAGCGTGCCGCTGCCCAACAGCAAGATGACGACTCCTGCGAGCAGCTTCGTTGTTGTCCAGTTCCAATTCATGCGACGGCACCATGTGATGGGATCCCGCCAAAGCCACGAGAGGCCGACCCAATAGCCTCTGCCTCATTACTTGCCGGCACCAGTTTCGACAGAAGCCGGAGTTCCAACAAGATCAAGCACAACGCCGCAGGCATCATGAGCAATCCCGCCATGTCGTGCATTGTCCCTTGCGCGAGCCAGTCGTAGCCGGCGCCGTACAGACAAGCCGCCATCACGATCCGAATGACGTTACAGATGATTGCGATCGGTATGCTCGATAGTAGGACGGTTACCTTCTGCCAGCCTGGCCGTCGAATAAGGTAGGCGACGACGCCAGCGACAATCAGGAACGCGAGGGCCATTCGCAGACCGCTACACGCCTCAGCCACCGCCACCTGATGCCCACCGACCTCCAAGATATGACCGTAACGAACGACCGGCACTCCGATGATCTCCAGGACCCCTGCGGACACAAGCGTACCAAATCCCTGGAGCGGCAGCATCACAGCATCGTGAACGCGGCCCGGTAACGGAATCATCAGTAGCAGGAAGAGTAGGGGGTACCACACTCGCTTGTACCCCTGCCAACCGAGAAGGGTCATCACAAGGCCATTCGCGCATACCACGAGGCCAACATTCTGCAGTGACGCATACAGATAATAATTGCCCAGCAGGTTGGCAATAAGCCCAAACGCAAACACGCCAAGACCCAGCAAGCCGAACGTAAGCGCCAATCCGCCGAAAGCTCGCCTTCGCACGGCGACCATGTAGATGACTGCAAGGGGCACTAGTTGACCGGCGCTGTAATCGGCATTGCTCTGCCACACTCGCCACAGATCGATAAAACTGTACCAGAAGGCCCAGATGAAAAACGCAGCCAAAACGCCAACACTCGCGCAGACGTTCACCGCCGCTCTACGGGTCGATCCCGCGCGCCGTGCCGGTCGAGTCTTGCTCGGCGAAACAGCCTCATCAGGGACACGCGAAGGCGGTTCATGGATAGGTTCGGTGGGATCTAAGGCGTACTCGGTCATCGGTTCGGCCAAGGTAGGCCACAAAAGTTGGTCGGCGATAGTCACGCCGGCTGGGATTCGTGCGCCGTGCGGCGCTACCACACGCATCAGCCACGAGCCGTGCCCGACATGGGAGCCGTCGCCAAGGATAGTCGGGCCGATCACTACAGCCCCGTCAGCTACCCTGCAGCCGTGCCCGAGAAGCGCCGGGCCCACCACCCGCGCTTGCGGCGCGATCTCGACATCTTCCCCGCGCCAAACGTCAGGAGTAAGTTGCCAGTACCCGCTTCCCTGAAGTCGGGAATCGGACAGCGCCCGCGTAACGGCGTGCAGATACGTTTCCCAATCTGACACTTCACAGGTCTGGTGTTGGAGGACTACGGCCCCTACCCTCAGCCCGGCCCGTTGCAGAGCGGGCACCAACTGCTCTTTCAGGTCCCGATATCCCACCTCAGGAATGAAATCCATAACTACCGGGTCGCAGCAGTAGAGCCCCACGGGTTTGAATTGGCCGTTCTGGCGGGCCCCGATCCCTGCGGCGCCTCGTGTGCAGAAAACGGTCAACGCATTACCCTGAGCACGGTGCTGTTCAATCATCCAAAGCGGATCATCCTCAAGCCAGACGGACGCGCCGGCAACGAAGATGACGTCACCGCGGATGCGCGATTCGCAGGCCTTGATACACCCTGCGGTGCCACGTGGTATAGGGTCCTCAAAGAACTCGACCTGGGAGGCGAGCGACGCGTCACGCCCCAATCGACTTGCGATCGGCCCGGTGTGGCTGTTTGCGCAGATCGTGCAGGTTCCGTCAAAGACCTCACGCAGGTTCTTCAGTAAGGCCTCGATGATTGTAGTGCCGGGTAACGGCAGGACAGGGCGAAGAAGCCCGCGTGCCCACGGAGCGCCGGGACCCACGGTTCCAGCCAGGATCACAAGATCCACGGCGGCACCACTCCCCTCCACGGCTCTCGAACGTGCGGATTCGTCCACTTCAGATGATGCAGCGGTAATGCACACGAAACGTTCGACCCTCGCGTTGCTCGTGCTGGCCAGCCTGTGAAAAGTTGGCGCTGCTCTACAGCTGGCCCAAGTCTCACCTACGGTACGCACAAAGGCCGCCGAATGTCAAGGGCAGGTTGAGCTTATTGCCTCCGTCCTTCCCGTCGGGTGGACCCGGTGGCCCGAAAGGGTCTGTCAGCGCGGTTTGCGGACGTGGAATTACCCCATACTTGGGGCGGAATGACGCCTGGACGAAGATAGGTGAGGTCGGCTCCGGCTGTGCCTACGCAGGCGGCGGCGAACGGCCCTGGGCAAATAATCACAACCGGGCGCTTGCCTTTGCTACTTTGACCGTTACGTTCATACTTTGTATTTGTGCGCTGAACGTGGGAAGGGAAGCCCACCTGAAGTGGCGTGCGGGTTTGGGGTGCGGCACGCGCTAGTGGTCTGATTCATGCTGTTTGCATCTTATCCAGAACGGCCCGCGCCCGGCGTACTTTGGCCGGGATGTCTTCCGCCTTGGCTGTTTAGGTGAAGGATCGCGGATTCTCGTTGTGCTCGTCAACGTACGCCGTGTTCGCGTCAACCAGTTGCTGGACGTTGCGGAACGCACCACGGCGAATGCGCTTGTCCGTGATTTCCCGGAACCAACGCTCAACCAGGTTCAACCACGAACCGGCGGTCGGCGTGAAGCGCATATGAATGCGAGGGTGTCGCTACAACCACCTCTGGACTTTCGGGTGCTTGTGCGTCGCGTAGTTGTCGACAATCAAATGCAAGCCCGGTTCGCTTGGCGTCTGCGAGTCAATCAATCTCAAGAACTTGATCCACTCCTGGTGTCAGTGACGCGGCATGCACGTGCCGATCAGTCGCCCTTCCGACATTGCCAACGCCGCGAATTGCGTGGCGGTCCCGTTGCGTTTGTAGTTGTGTGTCAACGTCCCGCAACGGCCCTTCTTCATTGGCAAGCTCGGTTGCGTACGGTCCAGGACCTGGATCTGACTCTTCTCATCCGCACTGCCTGTGCGTATCTGCACGCAGACAGGATAAAGCACCAAGGCATGTTCCGGTGGGTTGAGATAGAGTCCTACGATGTCGATCAGTTTCTCCACAAAACGCGGGCCTGTCCGCTACAAAGCAACGCGGCCTAGGCCGGCCAGCGCTCCCTGACTGCCCTTGGAAAATCGTGGACGAGAATCATCGCTTTGTACCTATGCCGTCCCGCCAGTCTCGGGTGTGCGACCGTTGAGCTTTCGCTCTACGAAGGCTGAGATGTTGGCGATGCTGTCCAGGTTCTCAGGCACCATCTCCTTGTCAGCTACCTCGATGTGATAGGTTTCCTCAAGGAACATCACTAGTTCCAGGATTCCTGTGGAGTCGACTACCCCCGACTCCAGAAGCGACTGCTCCGGCATTAAGTCTGTTGCATCGCCGAGCAGGAAACACTCCACAATATAGGACCGAATCTGTTCTTTCACTGCCATTTTGCCGGCTCTACCGTGATCGATATCATGTATCCCCAGGATCGCACCGACTTGCCTAGCCCATTAGGGGATTGTGCTGGGCAACCGGTTTCATGCGTAAGTCTGTGACGACCCCAACCTCCTACCGATGCCGCGTTGATCGTATCAGTCTCAGACGCAGGTAGAAACCAGGCGCCCAACAACGCGTTCGGCGGCCTTATCATCCCATAGCTCGGGCGGTGCTGCCATACGAGGAGGATTGCCCCAAATCGCTCGATATGCAGCAAGAATCGCTTCTGGAAACGTACCTGTGAGTCTATTCGTCCCCTCGATTATTGTAATCGTCCTCTCCGTGTTCTCACGTAGCGTCAGACATGGAACACTCAACACCGTGGTCTCCTCCTGGACGCCTCCCGAATCTGTAAGCACAGCCCTGAGTCGGCCATGAGCTTAACAAAGTCTCCGTCGCGATCCAGGGCGTCTACGATTGGCCCGATATACATGAAGTTCGGACGCGCACCGCAAACACACGCGATAAGAGGTTTTCGATCGCTCATACCTGCTTTCGGCAGATTGAAGCTGTAAACACAGCAGTTTAACCGGTTGTCGCCTCGGGTCGCGCTCCGCCGGCTTCGAAGTACGCCTTCAACGCGTCCTGCCATGGTCGTGGCCGGTGGTCCGCCAATGCTGTGTAAGTCTCAGTATCCAGAACCGAATAGCGGGGTCGTTTCGCTGCTCGACTCAACTAATCGGACGTAATCGACTGCACGGTCGTAGCCAGACCCGCTTGCCTCACTATTTCCTGAGCAAACTCGAACCACGAGCACTGACCCGAGTTAGCAAAGTGCACGGTTCCTTGTGCCCCTGCGTCGAGAAGACGCACGACCGCCTCCGCGAGGTCCGCAGCCAACGTGGGGCGCCCAACCTGGTCGGTCACGACACGCAACGGCTCTCCCGACTTGGCGCGTAACAGGATCGCCTCGACGAAGTTCCTGCCACCAGGCCCGAACAACCACGACGTCCGAACGATCAAATGGCGACAACCGGCGTTACCGATAGCCCGCTCACCTTCCCACTTTGAACGCCCATAAACAGACAGCGGATTGGCTGCATCGTCCTCGTGGTATGGGCGTTCACTCTCCCCATCGAACACAAAATCCGTCCCAAAGTGCACCAACATTGCACCGATCTCATGGCACACCCGGGCGACGTGACCTGGAGCCTGTCCATTGACCGCCGTCGCAAGCTCGATGTTCGTCTCACAGCCATCGACGTCGGTGTAGGCGGCCGCGTTTACCACAATCCCAGGCCTGAGCTCACTAAGTGCGCTGTAGACAGCTTCACAATCGCGAATGTCGAGTTCGGCGAGATCCCACCCGACGAGGTCCTCGTTCGCTCCGTCACCAAGTTGCTTTCCAAACACAGCCATCAGATCACGGCCAAGCATACCTTCAGCGCCGAGCACGAGAACACGACCTGCCGTCCAGTCAGCCGGGCTCATCCCTCAGTCCCCAATACCCCCGCCAGCGCCATACTGCTTCTCGTAGTACGTGAGATATTCGCCCGTCTTGATTCGGCGCCACCAGCTCTCGTTGGCCACGTACCATTCGATTGTCTCGGCGATGCCCCGCTGAAAGCCAATCCGGGGCTGCCAACCTAGGTCATCTGTGATTCGCGTAATGTCCATCGCATAGCGGCGGTCATGCCCGGGGCGGTCTTTGACGTACTCGATCATCGAAGCGTCGTGCCCAAGTTGCCGCAGAATACCCCGCGCGATCTCGATATTAGGCAGCTCACAGTTGCCCCCGATGTTGTATACCCTGCCGGGCTCTCCGCGATCGAGTACAACCAGGATCGCCTCGCAATGGTCCTGTACGTGGATCCAGTCGCGAACATTCAAACCGTCACCGTAGAGCGGCACCTTCTGTTCGTCGAGAAGATTGGTCACGAACAGCGGGATCAGCTTCTCGGGAAACTGGTAGGGGCCGTAGTTGTTCGAGCAGCGGGTAATCAGAGTGGGCAGGTCAAACGTCGTTCGATAAGCCTGCACCAAGAGATCGGCCGCCGCCTTCGACGCACTATAGGGACTGCTCGGCGCGATCGGCGTCTGCTCGGTGAACTTGCCCGTCGGCCCCAACGAACCGTACACCTCGTCCGTCGAAATCTGAAGGAACCGTCCCACGCCGTGCTCCCGCGCGAGATCGAGAAGCACCTGAACACCGACAAAGTTGGTACGGACAAACTCTTGAGCACCCATGATGCTTCGATCGACATGGCTTTCAGCCGCAAAGTTGATCACCGCGTCCAAACCTTCTGCGAAGACCGGGGCCACCGCAGCAGCGTCACAAATGTCAGCCCGGACGAATCGGAATCTGGGATCACCACTACAGTCAGAGAGGCTCTCGAGATTGCCCGCATAGGTGAGGGCATCAACCGCGATGACTCGCACGTCCGGCCGTTCCCGAAGCACGTAACGGACGAAGTTGCTGCCGATAAAGCCGGCCGCACCTGTGACCAGAATATTGGACATGCTCAGCTGGACCTCTGTTGGACGGCCGGTTCGCTCACAGCTGGCTCGTCAGTTCTATTCGCTCCGCCATCCGTGACAAGTTTCCATGCACGATCGAGAGATGCAAACGTACCTGCATCAGTCCATCAGCCGTCGAGAATGTCGTAGGTCATCGTGCCCTGCTCGATGTAGGCATTATTCACATCCGTGATCTCCAGTTACCCACGCCCGGACGGCTTCAGGGTACGGATGACGTCAAACACCTGACGGTCGTACATGTAAATCCCAATGACCGCCAGGTCGCTCTTGGGCTGGGATGGCTTCTCCTCGATCCCCACGATGCGGCCATCTTCGATCTCGGCCACACCGAACCGTTGTGGATCGGGCACCTCCTTGAGCAGAATCTTGGCCCCGTGGCGTTGAGCGAAGAACTCTCCCACGGCACGTCGAATGTTGTTCTCGATGATGTTGTCACCCAGGACGACGACGATCTTGTCACCTTCGGCGAAGTGTTCGGCTAGCCGCAGTGCATCAGCAATACCGCCTTCGCCCTCTTGGTAGGTGTAATGGAGATCTTGCAATCCGAAATCGTGACCATTGCCCAGCAGCCTGGGGTACCGCCCTCCGGCCGCTTTCGCGGCCTCGTGTCGGGCGGGCTGCGCTGCGCTACGCCGGGGCTCCGCTCCGCCCGCCCGACGGGACGAAACGTCATCGACTCTCGTAGCGACTGGTACATAAATCGGGGGCAGGTCACACCTTCATCATTCCCCGGACACATACGACGTGATCCCACTGCTTCTTGTGGTAGTGCCAGGCCTTTACCACCCCCGGATATGCAGTTGTCATGTAGACCTGTCCGAATTTCTCCAACAGCTTGTCGTCCGCGCGGAGCATCTCCATGAGACGACCACGTTCGTCGGGGATCACTTTGAGCTGCTTTATTTGTACGCCCTGAATCATTCGTAACTCTTCAGCCGTTTGCAATGTTGGTGTCGGGTAACGGTGGGAGTTGTCC
>CAZJTP010000079.1:0-17793 GCA_964548955.1 uncultured Phycisphaeraceae bacterium | reverse complement strand
CGCTGGCAGCATTCAGTCTGCGCGTTGTAGTGATGACTGCGCGTGTCGCGCGGTCGGTAAAGCGACGGACGAGCGTCGAAGATGTCGGCGGGAATCACAGTGCCGCAGCCCGAGTCAGCCGAGCCGGGTGGGGTCGGGCCTATCATTTCCCTGCTAACGTATCAGCGGGAGGATGTGGAATCCGACGCGCGGTTTCGTTGGAATTGCTGGGCGAGGCAGACGGGTAAGAGCTTCACGAAGTCGCTGCGGCGAATTCTTCGGGGGCTCAAGCGCCGTCGTACGCAGATCTTTCTTTCCGCAGGCGAGCGTCAAAGTCGGGAGTTGATGCAGAAGGCGCGGCAGCATTGCGAGGCTCTGAAGATCGCCACGGATTACTACGACAACCGGTTCTTCAAGGATCTCAGTATTAAGCAGCTTGAGATCGTCCTGCCGGGTGGTGTGCGGATCATCGGTTTGCCGGCCAATCCACAGACGGCGCGCGGGTTTACCGGGGACGTCTTCCTTGACGAGTTTGCAATGCACGCCTTCGACCGTGAGATATGGGGTGCCATGTTTCCGACGGTCCTGCGCGGCGGAGGTGAGCTCGACGTCGCGTCGACGCCCAAAGGGAAAGGTAACACGTTCTATCAGCTCAGGCACAACGATTTATTCCACACGAGCACGGTCACTTTGCCGGACGCGATTTCGCAGGGTCTGGACGTGGATGCCGATCAGATGCGTCGTGCGATGGGTGACGAAACCCTGTACCGGCAGGAGTTTCTCTGCGAGTTCATTGACGAGAGCACGGCACTATTGACGTACGACCAGATCACGGCCTGTGTGGATTCGACGCTTATGGTTTGCGGATCGGTTGAGGAGTTAGCGGGTGATCGCCGGGAGTTGTTTGCCGGTGTAGACGTTGGTCGGGTGCACGATCTGACGGTGGTGTGGGTTCTGGCGCGTGACGGTGACGTGTTTACGACAGTAGCTATTTTTGAACTTGCAGGTACGCCGTTTCGCATGCAGTTCGATTTGATCAGTGATTTACTCTCACTGCGGCGCGTCCGGCGCTGTTGTATGGACGCGGGGGGATTGGGGATGCAACTGGCTGAGCAGGCGGTGGAGCGTTTCGGCGGGCATCGGGTGGAGGCGGTTACGTTCACACCGGCGCTTAAGTCTCAGATTGCCTCGGCACTGAGGATCGCCGTGGAATCGCAGCGGATCCGGATTCCCAACGACGAGCGCATTCGCAATGACTGGCATAGTGTTGAACGGACAATGACTGAGTTGGGGCATTTTCGTCTGGCTGCGCCGCGCACAGCGGGCGGGCACGCGGACCGGTTTTGGGCGGCGGCGCTGGCGATTCACGCAGCGGACACGGGCGGCGGCCGGGTTGAATCGATGAACGTCGGCTTGCTTCACTTCGCCCGGACTGGGACTTGGTAATTGGGGATTGGCGGATTGGTGATTGGCGAATGTCGAATGCAGAATGGCGAATAGCGAATTCTGACATCGAGTATGTTGCGCAATTCACCGATTGGTTTTTCGCTATTCTTCCATCGCAATTCACGACATAGGGAGTGTACTTACATGAAGTGGACACGGCGGATCGTCAAGGCGTTTCGCGCGAGTGTAATGGACAGACCCAGGCCCGGGCGGGCTATCGTCCCGCGCGCGGAGGATTCGGTACGTGATTACCCAAGCGCAGGGCTGACCCCTTCGCGGCTCGCGGCCGTTTTGCGAGAGGCGGACGATGGTTCGCTTTCGACGGCCATGCAGCTTTTCGAAGAGATGGAGGAGAAGGACGCGCATCTGTTCGCTGTGGCGAACACACGGCGACTGGCGCTGACCGGATCGGCGTGGCAGGTGGTCAGTGCGGCCGACGTGCATGACGGCACGGATCGAGGCAGGGCTGATGAGGTGACGGCATACTGTCGCGAGATTCTCAGGAACCTGGATCGATTCGATGAGGTGTTGCAGCACCTGTCTCTGGCAATCGGGCGAAACATTGCGATCACCGAGATCGTGTGGGACGTGGCCGGCGGCGAACTTCGACCGGTGGACATCGTGCCGATCGACTTTACACGCATCATCTTCGACGAGTTGGACCGCCCGCGGATTCTCACGGAAGACGAGCCGGAAGAGGGGATCGAGCTTTCGCCCAACAAGTTCATCGTCCACACGCCGCACAGTGTTTCCGGTCACCCGCAGCGTGGCGGGCTGCTGCGCGTTACGGCGATGGTGTATCTGGCGAAGAACCTGGCACTTAAGGACTGGATGATCTTCGCGGAGGTGTTCGGGATGCCGGTGCGGATTGCGCGGTATGAACCGACTGCGACGCCCGAGGAGAAGCGAGAGCTGCTTGCCATGCTCGAGTCACTGGGCAGCAACGCGGCTGGGATCTTCAGCCGGGCGGTAGAGCTGCAGGTGATCGAGGCGAACCGTGGGACGATGGGTCCGCCGTACGAGCGTCTGGTGGAGTTTTTGAATCGGGAGATGAGCAAGGCCTGGTTGGGGCAGACGTTGACCACGGACATTGCGGGTCAGAAGGGGTCGTACGCGGCATCGACGGTACATGAGCTGGTCCGGCAGGACGTACTGGCGAATGACGTGCACAAGGAGGGTCGGACGATTCGTCGTGACTTGCTCGGTCCGCTTTCGCGTTTGCGGTTCGGCGTAGATGCGCCGGTGCCGTATTTTCAGCGCAAGGTCAAGCAGCCACTGGTTCCCGGTGAGCTGGTGGAAGTCATGGACGTGGCCGTGAATCAGCTTGGCGTGAAGGTTCCGCTGGTGTGGGCGCACGAGGCGCTGGGTATCCCGCAGGCCGGCGACGCGGAGGCGACGGTGCCCGGTGCGTCAAGCTGATCGCTTAGTTGACGGAGGTCGACAGGCGCACGTGACGTTGTTGGGTGCATGAGAGTTGTCACACAGAGATTCAAAGCGTGAGGTGATAATGGCAACGAAAGAGAGGATGATGACGGATGAAGTCGGTGAAGTTCAAGCGCTTCACTCGGCTACGCTGTCGGGCGACACGGTGCCGCGCCGCGTGCTCTTGGCGCCGTGGGGACAGGTGGAGAGCACGAACGGCAGCTTCGTGGTGGATGAGGAGTCGTCGCGGCTGGCCGTGGCGGCGTTTGAGGAGCATAGGACTGATCTTCCCATTGACTACGAGCATCAGACACTGGGTGGCACGTACTCGTCACCGACGGGGAAGGCTCCTGCGGCCGGGTGGATCAAGCATCTGCTGGCAGAATTCGGTGTCGGCCTGCTGTCAGAGATCGAGTGGACCGACCAGGCGAGGAAGATCCTGGCGGCCAAGGAGTATCGTTATCTTTCACCGGTTGCGATCATTCGCAAGGACGATCGCAAGCTCGTGGCGATTCACTCTGCCGCTCTGACGAACAAACCGGCGATCGTGGGCATGGAGCCGATTGTGAACCGCGCCAACATCGATGGTAGTGAGGCCGACGAGGATCCGATGACGGCTCTTCGGAGCGAGTTGGGTCTTGCATGTGACACCGATCCCCAGGAGGTGTTAGTGGCGGCCGGCCGGCGGCTGGTGGATCTTCAATCGGACGCCAAACGGCGGCACGTTGATCAGCGCATCACCGAAGCGATGCGGGCGGGAAAGCTGGTGGAGGCGCAGCGGGTCTGGGCTGAGGCGTTGGTGGCGCGCGAGGAAGGGCTATTTGATGAGTGGCTGCGCACGGCGCCGATCATCGTCCAACCGGGTGCAACGGTTGCGCCGGGCGCGTGCGACACCGTCGAACGGCGCCGCCATGCGGTGGCGGCCCGGGCCAAGGCGGAGTTTCGGGCCAGCCAAAGCCTGTCCAGCCTCACCACAGAGGAGGCATACGTAGCGGATGCCCTGCGGGAAGCGGCCATCTAAGGGGCGCGAAGGTGACGCAGGAAAGCGGCATCAACATGAGAACGGAACAACAGAAAGGATAACGAGAATATGTCACTAACAGCAAATCGAGAAGTGGATCATTACATCGACCAGGAACTGCGAAGTCTGCAGATGGCGGCCGATACGCACGTGTACAAAGGGGCACTGCTCGGCCTGACCTCGGGAGGCTACGTTCGGCCGCTTGCCGCCGGTGACTTGTTTGTTGGTGTTGCTTACGAGGAGATAGACAACACCGGCGGGGGAAACGGTGATACGAGTGTGCGGATCTACACGCTCGGAGATTTCGGGCACGTACTGTCCGGAGCAGCAATCTCTAACATTGGCGACGCGGTCTACGCCTCCGCGGACGACACGCTCACGTTTACGAGCACGAGCAACTCGTACGTAGGGCGCGTGATCGACGTTCCGACCGGTGGTGAGATCATACTGCGACTCGACACGTTCCGATCCGCGCCCTAGCCGCCGAGCGGGATCGCCTGGGTGAAATAGAGCCCAAAGAATAGTGTAATAGCACTGTCACTAATGTGACACGTAGCCGTGAACAACAACAGAAAGGAGAGCCCCTGTGGCAATCATCAATACCGGACTGCTGACCAAAGGGCTTCGGAGCGAGTTCTTCAACCGCTTCAATGCCACAACGATGTACTATCAGGATCTGGCGACGCGCATTCAGTCAACTTCGGACGGCGAGACCTACAAGTGGCTGGGCTCGCTGCCGCGGATGCGTGAATGGGGTACAGGCCGAGTGGCCAAGGGCCTGGGAACCGAGTCGTACTCGATCGAGAATCTCAAGTACGAGTCCACGCTCGAGGTGGATCGTGACGAGATCGCCGACGACAAGACCGGCCAGATCCGCATCCGGATCGCAGAACTGGCTCAGCGGGCCGCGACGCACAAGGACTACCTAATTGCCCAGCTTCTGATCAATGGCGAGACCGACGGGTTCAACAGCTACGATGGCGTCAGCTTCTTCAACGATGCCCATGTCTCAGGCTCGTCGGGGAACCAGGACAACAAGCTGTCCAGCGACGCGGTCGACCCGGACAGCCCGACACCCGAGGAGTTCAAGGCAGGATTGAAGCTGGCCATCGGCACCTTGATGGGTTTTAAGGACGACCAGAGTGAGCCGATGTCGATCTCGGCGACGGGGCTGGTGGCCGTCGTGCCGACCACGATGTTCCTGACCGCACTTGAGGCGGTAAACGCGACGGTGATCAACAACACCTCGAATGCCCTGGCCGGTGCGGCCCGAATCGTCGGTTTTCCCTGGCTTACGGATCAGAGCAAGTGGTATCTGCTCAAGACCGATGCTGTGGTCGGCCCGTTCATCTTCCAGGATCGCGAGCCGATCGAGTTTACGGCTCTGACCCAGGACAGTGATGAGGGTTTCCGCCGGGAGAAGTTCCTCTACGGCGTGCGGGCCAGGTATCGGATCGCGTACGGCTACTGGCAGCACGCGATCCGGATGGACTTCACGTCGCCGACGTAACGGCCGGATGGACGGGTGTCCCGAACGAACTGTCCTTGCAGGCATGGAGCATCAACGTCATGGCCTACATCACCAATGTGGATATCGAGGAGCGCGTGGGAAGCGATGCCTACGTGCAACTCACGGATGACGACGGCGACGGCCAGGCCAATACCGGTGTGGTCGATGAGGCCCGCCTCGGCGCGGAAGGTGAGGTCAACAGCTATCTCGCCCGTCGGTACCAGGTGCCGATCGACCTGACCACGCACGCGGACCTTGCTGACATACTTGCGTCATTTACCCTGGATCTTGCAGAGTACCGGCTTCGGGCACGGCGCCCGCCGGTACCGAAAGACACTCAGGACAAACGGGCACAGGCAGTTGAATGGCTCTCGCGCATAGCCAACGGCACGCTGGAACTGCCGTCGGCTGCGCCGGTCGCTACGAATACTACGCGAGGGACGCTCGGGGTGACGACGGGCAACGAGCGGTTGTTGTCGCGCGAGGAGTTGTCAGGGCATTGACATGGCCACAGCCGACCGAACGACGATCAAGGCGGCGATCGAGGAGTTGACGGCGAAGTTGAAGGCAAACGTCGTGGATGATCCGCCGACGGCTGCGAAGCCTTTCCGGCGTGTCGCGGTCGCGGCCGGTGGTGTTGAGGAGCATCCGCGTCCGTTTCTGACGCTGCTTCTGACGCGCACCCGGCCGATCGGCGCGACCGACAACGACAAGCTCGTGCAGGTGTCGATGACGCTGCGGATCGTGACGGACGTGGCCGCCTCCGATCCTCATGAGGCCATACTCGACAAGATCGGTGCCGTGGAGGACTACCTCGACAGCATCGTTGACAGCGGCGTGATCGAGGGCGCTGAGGGCTTCGACGATCGCGAGTGGACGTTCGACTATCCAAGGGCCACGGCCGGGGCACGTGTGGCCGCGGCCACTGCCACACAGACGTTCGTCGTAAAGGTCGAGCGCGAGCACAATCGGGAGCCGGCCACGTAAACGAGCGTAGCGGCCGGCGTCTCGCCGGCCGACGGCCTGCGAGGATGCAGGCCGCTACTGGCTGCGTGGGTAGCTCTCATTGGTGTAGGGGATGAGATCACATGGTTTGGATTCTGGCTACACGCGGCGCTGTGACGAAGCTGAGAGAATCGCCGTACACTGAGACTGCGATCGACGGAGTGCACAGTGTTGTGTACAGGCCGGGGATCGCACCGGTCCCATTTACCGGCGGTGACACGAGCGATGGTTCGTTGGGGACCTTTCAGCGGGGCTGCACCGTGTCTCCGGCTTTGTGTTTTCGTATAACGGGTCGGCGGCGGAGACGCTCTTTGCGATCGACGACGACATTGATCTGATCATTCGATATCGTGCCAATGAGCAGGCACGTAAGCGCACCTTGAAGGATGTTCTTTTCGTCGGTGACGCCGCCGTGACCCTGCCGGCACAGAATGAGGGTGTGTCGGTCCTGATCGGCGTGCCCTTTCGCGTTCAGATTCCGGATGACTGCGCACTGGCCGATTACGTTGAAGATGCGGTGGATTCGTAAAGATGCCAAGGAATCGATCAAAGCTTGCTGAGGCCCTCGACGCCGCCCTGGTCATTCAGGAGTCCGAGCTGGCGGAGCTGCGGCAGCGTCAGATGGTGGCCGTTGTGGCGAAGACGGCCACGGGCTCGGGCAACATCGACCACACATTCGATTTGGATTGCAAGTTCCGTCTGGTGTTCATCCGCTGTCACTTCAGCGGCACTTCAGGGACCGCTTCGTTTGGCATTTCGGTTGATTCCGCAAGCGGCCCGGCGTATGACACCCGTCTGTTCACGATTACTCAAGCCGGAAAGGACGAGGACGTGCATCTGCGGATCGGCGAGGGTGACACGGGCGAGCCGTCGGCGTGGACGTTCCAGGCCGACGACGCCGTAAGAATCGAATGGACCAATCCCGACAGCGGGAACATCACGTGGGGATTGGAGGTCGGCCTAGCCATCGCCTCTTAGGACGGATTGCGCCATGCCGAAGACCTTTACTGATGACATTGCCCCGGCACTACCTTCGTCGATCGAAGGGCCGTTTCAGATCGTCGATCCTTCGGATTTAAGCAGCTGGATCAAGGTGGAGCCCGCCGACGCGCGGATCACAGCGGCCGGCGATGCACGACCGACGCGGATTATGACGGCCGGTTATGACCGCACATACCAGAGCGCCATAGCAACCTACATCGGGACCTCAATGACGGCGCGCTACGTGAACGCCGGCTACAACGGCGGATTTTATGCGTGTCCCCTCCGCATTCCGGAGAACATGGATGTCGGCGAGCCTTGCAGTATCAAAGTGCTTGTCGTTCCCACAGCCAGCGCGACGACGAATGGCCAGGTTGTGCGCTTCGAACTTGCGTACAGCCGGGTGACACCCCCCGGATCGCTGAGCAACAGCAGTCTCGAGTACGACTGGGACGTACCCGACGACTGGACCACCAGCGATTACGAGATCGTGACCATTGACAACGGCAATGGCCGGACCTTTGAGGCCGATACGTTCACGAACGGTGACGTCGTCGGCATCCGTATCTCTCGTCAGGGCGGGGTGGCGCAAGATACATTTGATCAGGGCATCAAGTTCGCCCTGCAGCTCCAATTCCAATATACCGCAAAAGCGTTCTGAGCGGGCAAGCTCCCTCCGGTCAGTGGAGTGGCCGTTGGGTGCTCAGGCGGCGGACCTGCATCTTCAGACGTTGCAGCGTAATTCTTGCTCCGTGTTCGTGACCCTGTCTCTGTAAGAGTGGACCAGTAACCAGTAAACCGGGCACGTACGGTGAAGGTGTCGAACCGTAGGTTGCCTGTGCGAACCGCAGGAGGATATCACGGGGGCGAATCGTTGGGCGCGGGGTTGTGATACAGCGCGTGCTGTTTGATATACGCGCGGACGGTGTCGGGCACGAGGTATCGAATTGATCGGCCCTCTCTGATCCGGCGGCGAACGTCGGTCGAGGAAATCTCGATCACCGGTGTCTTTAGCACGCCAGCTTTGAGACGCTCGACCTGCGCCTTGTTCAACGTCTGGCGAAGCTCATCCCACGCGATCTGCTCCCACCCGGCCCGGGCGGCGGCGATGATCCGGCACATGTCGACCAATTCCGACGCGCGATGCCATGTCGGCAGTTCGGCCAGTGAATCCGCTCCGACGATCCAATGTAAGTCGGCGTTGGCGCCGAACAGCCCATGGTAGTGCGTGACCGTGTCGATCGTGTAGCTCGGTCCCGTTCGTGTCAGGTCGAAGTCACTAAACTCGAAGCACGGCTCGCCCTTGATCGCCCACTTGACCATCTGGGCCCGGTGGGTGGGATCAAGAAGATCCTCCTGTGTTTTATGCGGCGGGGTGGCGGAAGGCAGGAAGATCACACGCTCAAGATCGAGCTGCTCGGTGATCGCACGGGCCACGATCAGGTGCCCGTTGTGGATCGGGTTGAAACTGCCGCCGTACAGGCCAATCCGCGTAGCCATGACGTTAGTTTAAGGTGAACGCGGGCCAATGGATAGGCGGGACGGCCGGCGGGGACGCCGGCCGCTACACAAAGACACGGATTGTCCCCATGTACCACAGAGCATAGTCACACCGATTCCAGCAACCTCAATCCCGGGCACGTCGCCGACCGATAATACGGCTGTCCGGAGCATTCTCGATCATGAGCGGCAGCCATCAGCCAGAGGTCAGCTTCATCCTCGCCACATACAACCGCCGGGCGGTTGTGACCGAAACGCTCGCGCGGCTTACCCGGTGCGGGATTGACCGCCGGGACTACGAAGTCATCGTCGTGGACAACGCGTCGAGCGACGGGACACCCGACGCCGTGGCCGGCCAAAGCGATGTTCTGATCAGGCTTCGTCGTAACGCGGGTAGCTGCGCCAAGGCATACGGTGTGGATGTCGCCCGGGGGCGTTATGTCGTGTTTCTCGACGATGATTCCAATCCGCATCCCGGCTCGGTTGCCCGAATGATCGAGCGGTTCGAGGACGATCCCAAGCTGGGGGCCGCCGGGTTCGCCGTGCATCTGCCGGACGGAGGTCAGGAAGGTGGCGCATTGCCCGGCGTGTTTGTTGGCTGTGGGGTTGGCCTGAGAGCTGAAGCGCTTCGGGTGGTGGGTGGTCTTGATCGGTCGTTTTTCATGCAGGCTGAGGAATATGATCTTGCGTTCCGCCTGGTAGGCGCGGGGTGGCGGGTCAAGGTCTTCGATGACTTGCACGTCGACCATCTAAAGACGCCGTGCGCACGCAGAAGTGCCCGGACAACCTACTACGACATCCGCAATAATCTGCGAGTCGTCGCCCGCTACCTGCCACCGGCTCACTATAACGCCTATCGGAGGGATTGGCTTCAACGGTATGCGTGGCTCGCACAGCGCGACGGACACACGCGATCCTTTGGGCGAGGCGCCCTCGCCGGTCGTTTGCGCGGCGTCGTCGAGCGCCGGACACACCGCAAGTATCGCCTGTCAGCAAGTGCGCTCGAGCACTTTTTCCGATGGGAGTACGTCCGCCGCAAAATGGCTGAACTGGCGACCGGCGGCACCAGACGGATAGTGCTGGCGGACCTTGGCAAGAATATCTTTGCCTTCCACCGGGCGGCCAACGAGACAGGGATGACCGTGTTGGCAATCGGTGACGACCGCTTTCGTGCTGGAGGGCGCCGGTATCGCGGGATTCCGGTCGTTTCGCTGGAAGACGTTTTACGTCTCGATGCCGACACGGTGGTCGTGGCTAACAGCGCCGTCGTGCATGGTACGGATACGTACAATCGGCTGGTGCGGCGGGTTGGCAAGCGGGCATCGCCGCCGGTTCACCACTGGTTTGCGCCGACCGGTTATGCACCGACTGATGGAATCTGCTCGCCCGCCCCGGAGCAACTGGCCGATGATGACAGTGTGGAGAGGGCTCTGGCGGCAAGGAGTTGATTCGTATGAGATCCAAGTGAGCACGGAGAAGGATTCGCGCTGGATGATCTTTGGGCACGACGATCTTTGGCGGGCCGCAAGCTTCAGCTTACGCGGACGTCCACGCGGCCTGAATCCTTGACACGCAGTGCAGCTTCGCTGCGGGAGCTTCGCCCCATGAAACCGCGAGTCAAGGACAGGACCCGCGGCTCGCTTTGATCACTGTCCGTACCGATTCTCCAGTGCCATCGGAAGGATAATCTATGGAGAAAGTTGCGCTTATCACCGGGATTACGGGGCAGGACGGGTCGTATCTGACGGAGCTGTTGCTGGAGAAAGGGTATTCCGTTCACGGTGTCATCCGTCGAGCCAGTAACTTCACGACGCAGCGCATCGACCACCTGTACCGCGATCGCCACGAGGGCGACGTCCGCCTCCGCTTGCACTACGGGGACCTGCTCGACGCGATCAGCCTCAGACGCATCATCAGCGAGGTCAAGCCCGACGAGGTCTACAACCTCGCCGCCCAGTCGCACGTGCGTACGAGCTTTGACCAGCCGGTCTACACGTCCGAGGTTGTGGGCATCGGAACGCTGCATCTGCTGGAGGCGATCCGTGATTACCGCGACACAAGCGGCCTGAACGTTCGGTTCTACCAGGCTTCCAGCAGTGAGATGTACGGGAAAGCGGTTGAGATTCCACAGACCGAATTCACGCCCTTCTATCCCCGTAGTCCCTATGCCTGCGCGAAGGTTCACGCGTACTGGCAGACGGTGAATTACCGGGAGGCGTACGGCCTGTTCACCTGCAATGGCATTCTGTTCAATCATGAATCTCCGCGCCGCGGTGAAACGTTTGTGACACGCAAGATCACCCGCGCCGCCACGCGGATCAAGTTGGGGCTCCAAGACGTCGTGTACCTGGGCAACCTCGACGCGAAGCGCGACTGGGGCTTTGCCGGCGAATACGTCGAAGCCATGTGGCTGATGCTGCAACAGGAGGACCCGGACGATTACGTCATCGCCACGGGACAATGCCACAGCGTTCGGGAGTTTTCAGAGGAGGCTTTCAGCCTGCTCGATCTTGACTGGCGGGAACACATCCAATTCGACCAGCGCTACATCCGCCCCACCGAGGTGAGCGCTCTTCAAGGTGACGCGACAAAGGCACGCAATCTGCTCGGCTGGAAGCCCAAAGTCACGATGTCTCAGCTTTGCCAAATGATGATCGAGGCCGACATGCGCCTCGCCGAGCGGGAGCGCACGCTAATCGACGCCGGTCATATCGTGTAGCCGTATAGGAATCGGTTTGGGACGATGCAGGTCGTGCTTCCCAGCCTGCCTGCTGAGTGCTCTGTCATCAGTTAATTGAGGGACGGAACCTCTGGCTGGGCCGAGAATCCTTTCTCGGCCAGTCCGTGCGAGAAAGGATTCTCGCACGAGCGTACACATTCTGTAGCGTAACCCACGGTCGGTGGAAGGCTTAGTCACCTGGGGGCGGTGGCGAAGGTGCCGGATCCGTGTCATCGGGATCGAGGCGCCGGTCCGCCGTTTCGAGTAGTTGAATCCACGCGTCTCCCAGCACCTCGGTCGAGACGGAGCGCAAATCGTCAAGCAGCCGGCGGGCGCGCTGCGGGTTCCCGGTCATATCGGGCGACTGAAGGTAATCGCCCACGGTCTCGATGATTCTCGCCCTCGCGGCATTGTCACCAGCCGACGCGGCGAGTTGCTGGACCAAATCAGCCGCTTCGGACACGGCGGAGCTGCGCAGCATGGTGTTGAGCAGCCGCAACCCGCAGGCCGTCGCACCGGGATCGGACCGAGTGACCTGTCTGTCGTAAAGCGCTTCGAGGTGTCCGATCGCCTCGTCGTACCGCCCCTCGTTCACGAGGACCGCCGCCAGGCGATCAAGCACCGCCTCCTGATCATCCGGGTCACCGTTGACGCCGGATAACGCGTCGGCAAGCTCCTCAAGATACTCGATCTCCAGATCCGGCAGGTCTCTGAGGCGCTGGGCGGCCTCGAAACGGTCGCCGACCGACCGGTTGCCGAGCAACGTCCGGAACCCGCGCCAGGCTGCCTCCCGCGCAAGCTCGTTGGTCTCGATCGTCGGGTTGAGCCTTGTGAGCAGACTTTCCAGATCGGCCTCTTCGCGGCCGAGCTGTCCGACGGCTTCGATGGCCGCCAGGCGCACGCGCGGGTCCGCATGGGCCGTCAGCGCTCTTAACCGTGGCAGTTTCGACGTATCATTCACGGCAAGCACGCCCCGGATGGCCGGCTGCAGGATCGCAGCGTCGTCCGATTCAAGCGCTTGCAGCAACTCCGGTATAAATGCGTCATCCGCCACGCCGGCCATCGCGGTTAGCATGGCGGCCCGCATCGCCTGATCCTCGTTCGGCGCCGACTGATAGCGGCTCTTTAACGCGCCGATCGCATCCTGCATCGCCTCTGCGTCCGATGTCTTGCCCGCAATTCGTCCCAGGGCGATCGCTGCTTCTCGGACACACGTAGACAAGCTTTCCGGGTCGGCGATCTCGCGAATCAGAGCCGGGATTGCCTCCGGGCTGTCCTGCTTGCCGAGGGCCTTGAAGATCGCGTGACGCGTGGGCGGATTATCCTCACGCTCGAGCTGTGCGAGAACGGCCTCTACCACGGCCGGATCGTTCAGGTTCTGAAGAATATCCAACACCTCACGCCGCATCTTGGGTGATCCGTCTTGAAGGAGCCGCAAAAGGGCGACAAGCACGTGTCCCTCGGGTCGCTTCCCCTCATCCGCGATTTGCGCCTTGATGATCGACAGTGCGGTGAGCTTCACGACCGGGAGGGTGTCGTCGAGCCATTCCGCCAGCTTCGCCATCCGCTGATCACCGCTGAGGGCACGAAACAGTTCACGCTGAAAGCTGCTGGTACGCGCGATGACAGCCGTCTGATCGCGCCGGGCGTCCTCGCGGAAGGTTTGAAACTCATCGGCCACCCCGCGGGACCGATCGCGGTAGATTCGCAACTGCTCCGCCAACCACGCCTCTTCGCTAAGCTGCGATTTCTGCTTCCACCACCGTCGCCATCGCTCGCAATCAAGCCCGAAAGTCTGTGGCGTCGCTGATTCCAGCGCGGAGGCGACCTGTTCGGTGATTTCGGGAGCCTCAGCGTCAAGGAGGCTGATAAGCTGGCGGACGACTTCACGGCGATGTGTGTTTGGAGCGAGCGCGTCGATTGCCGCCAACCGTTTCACCAACGGCGCATCTACCTGCGCGGCGAGAGCCCCGAGCCTGGCCGGCACATCCGCATCCGGGAAGTCCGCCAGCGCGTTGGCGGCCATTGCCCGCAGGTGGCCCGTCTCTGCGCCAAGTAGTTCGGTCAGGGGTTCCACAAGCGTTGCATCAAGGAGCTGAGGCGCCTGCCGGGCACGGTCGGCAATCACTCCACAAAGCGCCCGTTGCACGTCGGGGCTCTCCGCCAATCCCAGTAGCTCCACGACAAGTGTCCTCGCCTGTGGCGAGCTGTAGGACAGGAGCAACTCCGACCAACGTCGCCGATCCTCGGGCCGGGCCTGAGGGTCCACAATGCCCGCGCGGATGTTCTCGATCTGGTCGAGGTGATCTTGGGTAGGTTCACCCGCCTGTGCGTCGGGAGCTTGGGCGTGGGCGATAGTCACGCCCAATCCCATGACACAAGCCAATCCAATCCACAAAACGGTCCGCAGCACAAATGTCCTCCGCAGGCGTACCGTCACTGCGCCACCCGACGCGGACTCCGTCCCAAGCGAATGCCGCGCCTAGTGTTATTTGTACAGACGCCAAGACGTGTTGGCAACGGCAAACCCACATATCCTCAAGAAGCGTTGAAGTCCTGGACAATCCAACGCCGCCGGAGTTACTCCGTCGCGCCGCCCGCGCGCTTGCCGGCAAGCAGTCCAAGAACGTTGACTGTCACCGCCTTGCATTGTGGTGCAGGCTTCCCGTCTCTGGAAAACGCGACGTGCATTCGATGTCGGTTCGGCTCGAACACCACGCTCTGATAGGTCAGCAGATGGGTGGCGATCCCGCTCGGGCGGACCACGGATCGCAGAATCTCCCAGGCCCCATCCACATCCAACGTCTCTTGATGAGCTGCCAGAGCGACGAGACGTGCGTGGATCGTCTGGTACCGATCGCACGCGATCGGCTCCGCACGCTTGACATAATGATTAGTGCAGAGCTGGTAGGACCCCTCGTTAGGCGCGCGGACCGTTACGCCACCCGTGCGGGGAAGTGTTCCATCGTACTCAAACACAACCGATCCGGCCGACTCGCCCGTGCACGGCTTCGTTACGTGCACATTGTTGCCAACGACACTCACCCGCGCACGCAGCACTCGGGCAATGTCCTTGACGGCTGAGGCGGCATGCGCCGACTCGATGGCGTCACGCAGCGAAAGCCCGCGCGGGGTAAAGCCGGTCGTCACAGCCGGTGGACCCATTCGCACATCGTGCATCGAGACCGTCACGCCCTCCGCATTCATACCGGTCAGGCATCCGATGTAACCGGGCCAGGTGATCGAAACCCATCCGAGGTGCTCATGCTCCGGCTGCGGCACATGCACCACCACGATCTGCGATCCGTCCAGCGCGTCGAGCCGGCGCCAGTCCAGGTTCCGCCCGGCCAGAGTGCCGCCGTCCCGCGTCATCGATTTCCAAACGGCGAACGAGGAGCAGCCAAAAAGAGCCATGTCCGGGATGCAGTTGATCGCGACGAGATCGTCATATTCCAAAGTCCGGCCCAGAGACGGAACGTTGGCAGGTCCGCCGTTGCGCGATTCGATCCCCGCGAACATGCCGCGCAGCTCAGCCTCATACGCCGGTGAAATCTGCATTGACCTGGTCATCGGGAGCGTGACGGTGCGGTAGGCCAGCACGCCGCCGCCAAGCGCACCGCGCGAAAGGTATCCATCGAGCAACGCGGCGATGTCAGTGGCCAGAAGATATCCGTGGGCATAACCCCGCTCGGTGGACGTCCCCCAAATCCGCAATATGCGAACGCCGTCGACTTCGGTTAGAGTGCCATGGACTTGTCCTGCTGGGGATGTGCCGGCGTATGCAGCCGCTGCTGCCGATGACCACAACACCAACGCCCGCGCCAGGACGCTTGCTCGGAATGATCGGTTGCGCATCGATCCGTCCTACGACGACACCTCTGACAGTCTCACGACGGGCGGCAGTCCAGTCTGTCGAGGCGCCGTCCAATGTGACTGGCCGGACGTAACGGCCACCGCATCGCGATCAATCCCAGATCACGATCTCTTCGTAGTAGTAATCGTCGTAGTAGCAGTCGTCCCACCAGTAGCAATCGTCGTAGAACCAGTCATCGATGATGACATCAAACCAGCCGTTGTCGTAGTCATCATTCCGGTAGATGTCGAGCGTCCCTCGATACGGGTCGCACGACGCGGTGGTGATAAGGGGGATTCCGGCAAACGCCACCGCTAGAATTAACCGCTTTGCGTTCTTCAGGCTCATAACGCCGCCTCCTTTCCGGGCGTGCTCTGATTCTAACCTAACATCACGAGATAACCAAGGGTCTGAAATAGTTGACAAGATGAAAGCAAATCGGTTAGCTGCTGACACCAGATTATGTAACCTTCTTGTTATCAGGAGGTTATGTGCATTCCTGTAGCGCGCCTTGTGTGTGGCGTACGTCAGGCGGACGACGTCAAGTGCTTTCGTTAGCGGCAGCCGGTCCGCCTGATGCGGATGGAGTTAGGCCGGTGACTGTTGGCGAAAAGACGCGCGGCAGGGGAGGCGACCGCACCCCCGACGTCGCAAAGGCGCGATATGTTGCGTTGGGCAGGGCGGCACGTATGCGGGTGACGACACCCGATGCGCCTGCTGGGCTGATCCGTCCGTTCCGGCCGTTTCCGAATGGGGTGTCGTAGCGATGACGCTGCTCGTGCTTACCGCCGGAACGCTAGTCTACGCACGGCGGAGGCCGGCTCAGGCATAACTCGTATCCACCCAGACTCCACCGGGCCGCTCGCATGCGGGCGGCCCGACTCCTGGCTATCGTCGAGACTGGCCGCCAATCGGGAATAACTTCTGCAGTTATCGGACGACCCAGCTGCGGATGTGAGCACAACGTCTCAAGCTCGGGTATTGCGTCGCGCTCCGCCGGTAGAGCTGCGAGCAGGAGAATTGGGGTTCATGTTGCGCTTGTCCTCGAGAGGGTGTGCGTTATCCTAGGCCAGAGACCAACGCATGATCAGCCAATCCTAGGAGCTAACCCGTTCGGGGGGATTGTGTAGAATTCTAATGGGGTCGCGCGGCTCTTGGCGAACCGCACCGCGGCTTGGCGCAGCTTCTGGGCGGCTGATGTAACACCCGCGACGGATGGAGACGGCGGAATGACGATGACTTGGTCAAAGCTCCTCAACCCGGAACGGGTCCGAAAATCAACCATCAAGGACGATCACCGCGCCGAGTTCGAGCGTGACTTCGACAGGGCGGTGTTTTCGACCCCCGTAAGGCGGCTTCAAGATAAGGCTCAGGTCTTCCCCCTCGAACCACACGACGCCATTCGCACACGGCTCATGCACTCTCTCGAGGTTTCTTCGGTTGCGAGAGGACTTGCAATCGGCGTCGGCAAATGGTTGCTCGATAAAAACGAAATCGATGCGAACCAAGCGCGATCACTCGAAGCGATTGCCGCTACTTGCGGCCTCCTCCACGATTTGGGGAATCCGCCATTCGGTCACTCCGGCGAAGCTGCCATTCGCGAATGGTTCAAGAAGAAGTTCGGAGAGAAAGCCCTCACTGACCGTCTGAATGAACCGCAGCGTGTTCAGGATTTCTTGAAGTTCGAAGGTAACGCTCAGACGTTGCGCCTGGTCGCAAAGCTCCAGATCCTCGCAGATTACTACGGCCTAAACCTGACATACGGGACCCTTTCTGCACTGTGCAAGTATACGGCTCCTTCCCACAAAGCCGACAAGGATGATCCGAATCCCGCGAAGAAGAAGCCTGGCTACTTTGCATCGGAAAACAAACTCGTTGAGCAGATTCGCGAACATACGGGAACTGGACCAAATAGGAACCCGATTACTTTCCTTGTGGATGCCGCCGACGATATTGTCTACTCGGTCGCGGATGTTGAAGACGCCGTAAAGAAAGGGGGTCTTCAAATGGGAGAAACTGAGAAGATTACTTGGCAATCGAAGTGTTTATCCTACGAATAAAGTGTTGGAACTCACAACTAGGATTCTCAAGTCGGACGGGACCGGAGATCCGCTGAAGAACCTGCCAGACGACGTTCGCGCATCCGCATTTAGAACTGCCACGATCGGACTCGTCGTCAAATCGGCTACAACGGTGTTTATTGATCGCTATGAGCAGATAATGAGCGGAGATTTCAAGGATGAACTCGTTAAATCCTGCGATGCTTGGCCGCTCATCGACAAACTCGAAGCGATTGGTCGAGACCGCGTGTACTGCACCCCCAGCACGCTCAAACTGGAGATCATGGGAAGACGAGT
>CAZJTP010000078.1:0-17935 GCA_964548955.1 uncultured Phycisphaeraceae bacterium | reverse complement strand
CTTCTTCGAATCGAGTGGCAGGTCGGGTTCCGTCTGATACACCCAACGATCTTCCTGTCTTTCAAACACGTGGGCCCGGTCGCCGGTCCGGATTGAAAGCCGGCGCACCTTGTCGTCCTCGAAATCCATCACCCGATCACTGCGATACTCGGCGACGAGTTGCTGGTAGAAGCCGCCGGTCACCTCGTAGATCGTGCCGCGGTCGGACCGCTTAGCATAGTATTTCCCGTCGTGTTCGGTAACGGCAAGCTCAAGCGTTTGCGACGGAGGTTGAACCTCAACCGGCGTGGCTGCCGCCTGCTCGTCACCCTCACTACTGGACTCGTCCGGTTCCTCGACGCGATACTCAACAGGAGGCTTGTACGTCAGGGAGATTGTCACCGCCGGGTCGTGCAGGCCAAACGAGCTTGGCTCACCTGCCTCGGCGACCACCTGCTCAGCGCGCAGCCCCCCGAGCGCTTCGACCAGCTTGTCCATCTGATCCTCTCTCACGCTTGCCGCCACCGGCTCAACCATGCTCCAGGTGTTGACGCTCCGCTCAAGTGTCACGTCGTTGCGACCGCCGACGAACCGGTTCTCAGTCGAGAGCGCGATTCGCTCGAAGCGGCTGGGTAGAACGTCCACGATAGTGCGGTCACGGTAGACGCGCGGGCCTTTAAGCAACGTGGTTACGTCCGCTCGGCGCACCTTCGCTATCGACGCGAGTTCGTTGCGGCGGACGTACACGAGTTGTTTCGTATGCTCGTCGGTGTAACCGCCGACAGTAATCCGCTCGATGCCCTCAATGCCGGGAATCGTCAGCCGGATCTGCGCTTGCGGCTGATCCAAACCAAACGACGCCAGGTCCGTCGGCGCTTCGTCAATGAAGACCACGGCGCTGAGGTCGCCGATGGCCTTGAGGAGATCTGCAACCGCCGGATCCTCAGCCCGTCCGCCGTCAGTCTCAAACGACCACGCGCCGTCTTTTTTGACCAGCGTTGCCGGTCCTTCCGGCGTGGTCAGCTCGATTCGAGTAGCCGCACTGACGTTCGCAGCCGTGATCCGCATCTCACGCAACTCGGACATGACCGGTTTGAACTTGTCGGCCATGGTCTTCATGATGGTCGCAACGGCGGACTCATCGCCTATTCGCATATACGTCTTGGTCTCTTCGGCGATGGGTGATTGGCTGGACAAATGCAGCTCGTAGACCGTTATTTTCTTCTCTGTCTCTGGCTCGTCTGCTTCCTCAACATCCTCCTCACCTTCCTCACCCGCGGGTTTACCCTCGTCTTCTTCCTGGACCGGGACATCCTCCTCGACGGTGGCCTTTACGACCAGCGCCGCCGGTTCGAGGCCGTACGTCCTGAGTTTCTCAGCATTGTCGTCGTGCCACATAGCGGCACGCAGGCGACTCATCGCCCGGACCATGTCGTCGACCTTGGAGGTTGCCTTGGCTGTCACCGGCGAGGCTATCATCCATCGGGCGCCGTCTTTGTTGAAGACATACGAGATGGAGGTAATGGTGTCGGAGCGGTCGACGATCTCAACACGCGTGACGTTCTCGGGTGTGAAATCCCAAAGCTGCTTGTTACGGTATTCAATCGCCCTGTCCTTGATCAGCTCGCGGAGGTTGGACTTACCGACGCAGATTTCGTCGCTGCCCACAAGCCGCACATACGTCTCGCGATTGGAAGCGGCCTTGCCGATCTCGACCGCTACCGTCTTACCGTCCGCGTCGGTCAACGTGACGGACGCCTCGGGCGGATCTAGCCCGGCTGCTGCGGCGGTGATCGCACCCGGCTCGCTCGGTTTGTAGCTCAACTCATACTGGAGGTTACCCAACCGGTTGGCGAACTTATCCACGTCCCATCGGACGCAATTCATCTGAAGCGGGGAGATCATCCGCCAGACATCCTGCCCGGCGTCGGACGTTTTGGCGTCCTTCTCGAACACCCATTCTTCGCGGTCTTTGCGGCGGCAGACAACCTTCACGACATCGCCGAGCTTGTCCTCCAGCAAATCCCGTGTCGCCACAGACGAACCGACGGCGGGTGTTGTGGTTACATTGTCCTGTGTCGGCTCCGGCCGGGATCGAAGGGCGAAATACAGCGCGCCCAACACCACAAGCATAACAGCAAGCAACAATGTCGTCTTCGTGTTCATAACGTCCTACCTGCGTCGAAACCACCAAACCACACCACCGCAAACCAGGGCCAACATCGGCCACACGAAGATCGTAAACGCCCGAACCGCTTTCACTGTGGACTCGCCGGCGACTTCGAGGACGGCGGCATCGATCGGCTTACCGATGTTCATGAACTCCGTGTTGTCGTTAAGCCAGTGCAACGAGTTGACCAGGAGCGACACGTTCCCGGGATTGCGCGATCGGACGGTAAAACCACGCGCGGTCATCGCCATTTCGCGGGCGAAGGCGATGCCGTCAACTGCGAAGTTCAGACTGCTCACCACGACGATCTTGTCATCGCCCCTCGTGGCGGCTGCCGCCAAGTCAAACGGTCCTTCCAGATCCCCCTCCACCTTTGTCAGGTAGTTGCGCGTGGTGGACTGCTCCTGGTATGCCTGTAGGTTCTTTATGCCCCACACGCCGTCACGATGCGGCAGATAGACCAACCGGGCGAGTTCGACCCCCTCGGGCGGAGACTCGAACAGTTCGAGCGGCGCGCATGCCGGGAGGCCCAACTCACGCGTCAGCGCCCCGCTTACGATATCGTGATCCGTGACGCTGACATCCTGCATTTGATGGAAGTCACGGCGTGCGACCACGTACTTACCCGGCGCGATGTTCATCGTCTCGATCAAAAGCGCCGACGTGTCGACGTTGATCCCCCATTTGTCGTTTAGATAACTGTTGTACTCATACTCCGAGGGCATGGGACCGAACGGTCCCGGGCTCCAACCGGCGATGAATAGTGCCCGCCCACTGTCACCAATCGCATCGACCACGGTGCGTTGATGACTGTCGCCGAACGGCGGCTCCTGGCTCGGCTGGCCCATCGGGCCGCGCTGCGGCGGGGTGGGCTTGAGCACCACGTAGATGATCCGCGTCGGCACCGGGTCGATCTCGGGCGGCGTGTCGGACGACTTAACGTCCCATTCCTCGACGACGAAGTTCGCGTCCTCGAGCTGCTGCTTCATCATGGAATAGGGCGCTGGGGGTTGGCCCCGCATGAAACCGCCCAAAAACAGCGGGTTGCCGCCGTACCGGACGAAGACTACCGCAGTCTGCTCCTTGTGTGTGACCCGTAGAATAGCAGAGGTCAGCTTCTCCTCCCCCTTGAAGGCTCGCTGGTCAAATCCGGCGCGCACGGCGCCTTGCTGCATGGGGGGCCAGACGGATGAGAAATCGATAACCTCCGCGTCTTCATCGGTCTCCAGGAGGATCGGGTTGGCGGTGGGCTCCAGCTTGGACAACAGATCGTCGAGCTTCAGCGGCCCGAGGTCTTCAAGCACAGTCGTTTCCGCCTCGAGGTCCGCCACAACGTCGGCATACCGGTTCCCAGCCTTGCCAAGAAAACCGGCGTACTCCGCGGGCAGACCGGGATTCGTCCGAACCTGGTCGGCGCCGTACCTCCCGATATCCTTCAGGGCTTTGCTGAACTCGCGATAAACCTTTCGAAGTTCGTTTGTTGCAGCCATGTATTGCGGATTGTCAGCGACGGCGAAAGTATCGATCTGCTCGTGGACGGTGTCGAGCCTGTTCGCCCATCGCATGAGCAAATCTTCGACGGGTGCGACGGTGTTTTGGGTGGACGACTCACTGATCGATCCGCCCATCTCATCGATCAGGGCCAGTTCGGATCGGATGGTCTTACGCACCCTCGAATCCAATTCATCGGTATACTTGTCAATCCTGGCCTTGTAAGTCTCGATCTCGTCCTTGAACGCCGTCTTTTCGTGCAACCTGGCGAACAGCTCGCGGAGTCGCTCGTGGTCTTTCAGCGGATTGATCCACTCCGCGCGGATCTTCGAGCGGTTGGTCGCCTCATACAGATCGAGGAGGTCATCAGCGCCGCGTCGGTATCGCGGTTGGTCCTGATCCTCCCGATCGGTTTCAAAGTACAGGGAGGTCAACCGGATGTTCGTATCCAGGTTGTGCAGGAGGTTCTCCGTCGCCTCGCTCAGGCTGTTGACACCGGAGGAGGTCATGTCCCAGCGCCTAGGCCAGGAAAAGGCAAGCGCCTGAGCGACGACCACAATGGCCGCCACGAGCACCGTCGCAACCACAACGTTGGTTCCGACCAGAAAACGCCGCCCGCCCGACGCCTCCGAAACGCGTTTCGTATCCTCGCTCTCTACTGCCATCGCCGCATCTCCACTCGCTTGACGGTAAGGAAGAGAAACAGAGCAGTCATTGTAATGAAGAAGACAACATGGTTTACGTCAATCATGCCGCGCACGAAATCAAAAAAGTGAGTACGGACGGACAGATGTTGGAGCACCGCTCTAGGCCAGCCCTCGATAATCTGAGCAAGGCCCTGCGACGCGAATGTCATCAGGGCCAAAAGGACGAAACTGAGCAGCACGGCGATGATCTGATGTTTCGTACAGGCACTGAAGAACAGCCCCACCGAAATGTACAACGCCCCGAGCAGTAGCAGGCCGACGAAATTGCACACCAGCAGCAGACCGTCCAGCGTGCCAAACCTCGACAAGATGATGGGGTATGCAAGGAGCAGTGCGAGCAAAATGAGATAGAACACCAACGCCCCGAAGAACTTCCCACAAACCACCTCGACCTCGCTGATCGGCGCCGTCATGAGCGGCTCGATCGTTCCGCTGCGGAACTCTTCGCTCATAAGCCGCATCGTCAGCATCGGCAGTACGAACGCCAGAATCAGCATCATCCAAAACTCGATCAGCGAACGTATTGACGCCTCCGCCCCGTTTTGAAAGGTCCCGAGACCGAACGCCAGACCGGTCGCGAACAAAAAGATCGCGCTGACCGCATAGGCAATCGGTGACATAAAAAAGGCACCGAGTTCCCGTTGAGCCATTGTTGCGATGTTACGCATGAGCGCCTCCGTCAATGACTTATTGTCGATTACGGATTGTCGATTGTAGATTGTCATCCATCATCCGTCCCATCCAATCAACAATCACCAATCGTCTTACCGTGCTTGGGTATCTTGCTGTCGCGCGGTGACCTGGATGAAGAAATCCTCCAGGCTCGCGCCTTCGCGCTTCAGCTCGCGCAGTGACCAGCCTTTGGATGCGGAGAGTCGGAAGACATCCTCGCGAATGTCATGGTCGGGTTTGGGCTCGATTGCCAGCCGGACCCAGCCGTCCGACGACGCCACCTCGATGTTCCGCACGCCGTCCAGCAATCGCGCATTCTTCTCGACCTCATCGGTCGGCCCACGCATCTCGGCGATCACCCTGGCCTTGGCACTTAGCTGATCACGCAGTTCTTGCGGGGACCCGCTCGCGACAATCCGCCCGGCTGCGATGATGATCGTGCGGGGGCAGGTCTGCTCGACCTCGTGCAGAATGTGGGAGCTGAGCAGAATCGTGTGGTCCTCGCCGAGTTCCTTGATCAGGTTGCGCGTTTCGCGGATCTGCGCCGGGTCGAGCCCGATCGTCGGCTCGTCCAAAACCAGTACCTCCGGATTGTGCATGATCGCGTCGGCCAAACCCAGACGCTGTTTCATCCCCTTGGAGAGCTGCCCGATCGGCCTGTCGATGAACTCACCCAGCCAGCACCGCTCGACCACCCGGCGGATCGCGTCGTTTCGCTCCGCGAAGGGCAATCCCCGCAGCTTGCCCCGAAAGTGCAGGTACTCCCGAACCCGCATTTCGGGATAGAGTGGCACGGATTCCGGCAGATAGCCGACGCGTCGGCGGACCTCCATCGAATCGCCAAAGACGTCGAATCCGGCGATGCTTGCCGATCCGCTTGTCGCCGGTTGATAGCACGTCAGGATGCGAAGCGTCGTTGTCTTGCCCGCTCCATTGGGACCCAGGAAACCGACCACGCCGCCGCGCTCGACCTCAAATGAGATGTTGTCGACAGCCAGGATGCGGCCGAAACGTTTCGTGAGGTTCTTCACATGAATCATGTCACCTCTCCCGATCGCACCACGTCATACGCTCGAAATACCAATAGTATGGAATGGGGTCGCAGGCAGTGTGATGCACGCGTCCCCGATGCGCTAAGTTGCGGAAAGTAACACGCGAACAAAACCGCTGTCAAGACAACGGAACCCCCCGTAGACCGCTCACGGATCGGCCCGTTGACCGTGATTCATACGTCCCATCGCTCGCTCCGGTTCGAACGGCGCCGCTGTGTTTTGACAAGCTGAAAAGCCTGCCCCATAAAATCCTTCAATCACCACCTGGTGCTCCATTACCCGTCCGTTGAGCGTTCGGCGGCATGGGTGGCGGCTCTTTTACCTGCGTCTTAAGGGTGTGCCGCATGGGTCCGCCAAAGCGAACCCATGCCACCCGACCCAATCGCATCCATCAACCAGCGTATCACAGTACACTACGCAACGGCCGGTCGCCCGACCGGCGCGTATCCGGTGTCGACCCGCAGCCGCACAAGGGCGGCCGCACACGCGACCACGGTCAAAGCCGCAAGCACCCACCTCGTCGTCAAATACTCGCCGGTCACGGCGAAAATAATCCCAATGACGGCGAGGGACACGATGACGATTATGACACCGTGCAGCAGCCTGGTCTGGTACAAAAGAGGCGTCGCGACACCGATTGAGCTGTAGGTTCCCACAATGACGCCGATCAGCAGTGCGAAACTGAAGCCGTGCACACCGGCCCCGCCGAACACGTACAGGATAATCACCACCAAAAACGTCGTGAACGAGGTCAGCAACGTGCGCGACAGCGTCTGGTTGATGCTGGTGTTGATGATGTTCGGATTAAGCGACTCGACGCGGCCCTTGTTCTCTCTGATCCGGTCGAACACAACGATCGTGTCGTTCAGACTGTATCCGATCACCGTGAGCACCGCGGCGATCATCGGCAGATCCACGCGAAATGCGTCAAGCAGCAAAGCTTTGCCCAGAATCGTATTCACAATCATCTGCGAGAGTCCGACCAGCCCCAGCGTGATCGACACGTCATGTACGAGCGCGACGATGGCCGCCAGACCGTATTCCTTGGTCCCAAACCGCAGCCATAGATAGGCCACAATCGACGCAAGCGCCAGAATGATCGCGAATATCGCCCGGTTTTGGGTTTGCCCGGCAATCGTCGCCGCGAACTGAAGCACGTGCGACAGCGATTTTTCCTGCCCCAATGCAGCCTCTACCTGGGCAACATGCGTTTGGGCCAGCTCTTCCGTCCACTTCGTTGCGTCTTCGTCGTAGAGCAACGATTCCTCCTTCGCGAGGACGGCGAATCGTTTGTAGCCGGTTTGACCGTCTCCCATCTCTATGGCTGACCCAAGCGGAAAGACGACCGCGTCGCGCGTGCGATATTGCTCGAATTCCGGCTGGAGCCCGACTTGACGAACCCGTGTCTCAAACTCAGCGACGGTCAGCGGCTCCTCCGATTCATCCAAGATGACTTCCACCGCGACGCCGCCCCGAAACTGGCGAATATCAAAGTGGGCATCACCCCCGATGACATCAGACAGGTAATGGTCCTCCATCTTGACGACGAAGAAGGGTTCCTGGGTCAACTCCGGATCTTCCACCATAGTGAACGTAATTGCCCGTTGTACCGACAATTGGTTGCCCAAGGTGGCCAGAACCGCCGCTTGAACAAGTTCACGGTTGGTTTCGATGGTGACAATCTCATACGAAAGCCCGGTGTTCTCTACTGACTCGAGCATGCCAACCCTTTGGATGCGTGCGCCCGCCAACCGTCCGGCCGCCGCCCTCACATACTCCGCCGCCTCGTTGCGAGCCTGTATGAAATTATCCTGTGTCAGTTCGCCGGGTTTGCCGTCAAAGGTAACGGTGTGTCCGACAGCATTGATGCCGCCGCGCTCGACCTTATCCTCGATGATCTGACGCAGCAGGACGGCAAGCTGATCGCCCGTCAGTTCGGATGACGTGAGGGTGAACTGCTCCGCGGCTTCGCCGGCGCCGGCCTCCGCCGCCGTGAGATGATCGGCGGCCTGGCGCAACCACTGCACGGCGGACTGCGAATCTTCCCGCTCCGCTCCAACCGCCTCCCGGACTTCCTCGTCCGTCATGACGATGCCGGGCTTCAGATCAATCTGGAGGCTCGTTCCACCGAGAAACTCGATATCGTACATGCCCTCCTTGTGTGTCGCGCTGAGCCCGATGAACAAGGCCAAGCCCGCCACCACCGCAACGGTGGAAATCGGCCAGAAAATGCGCCGTAGCACTAACCAGTCGATCTCCGGCTTGCCGATGATCCGCCGCATCGAAAGCTCCTTGAGCCACCCCTTCGCTATGAGCGTGTTGAACACTAGACGGGTCACGAACAGCGCCGTGAACATGCTCGTCGAGATACCGATCCCCAGCGTAATGGCAAAGCCTTTGATCTCCTCGCTGCCGACGAATCCGAGGATCACGCAGGTGATTAGTGTCGTTATATTAGCATCCATGATCGTCGAGAAGGCCTTGTCGTAACCCGCGTTCAACGCCTTCTTGAAGATGATTCCGCGATCGCGCTCCTCGCGGATTCGCTCGAAGATCAGGACGTTCGCGTCAACGGCCATGCCGACGGTCAAGATCAGACCGGCGATACCGGGCAGGGTGAACGTGGCCTGTAGAAGCGCCATGATGCTCAGGACGAACAACAGGTTCAAAGTCAGGGCCACGTCCGCCATACCTCCCGCGGCGATCCCGTAGTAGAGCAGCACGGCCACGCCGACCGCGATCGTGCCCCACACCGCCGCCCTCAGCCCCATGGTGCGGTTCGTCTCCCCGAGGCTCGGGCCGATCGTGTTCTCGCTTAGCGGCGTCTCCTTCAACCGTGCCGGAAGCGACCCCGCTTCCAGAGTCCGGACCAGATCCACCACCTTTTCCTGTGTGAAGTTCCCCGTAATCTGCCCATGCTCCGTAATGCGACTTTGAATAACTGCATGGGACATGGCTTCGTCGTCGAGCATGATGCACAGGCTGCGCTGAAGGTTGTTTCCGGTGAGCTCCCCGAAGAGCTGACCGCCACGCGGATCGAGCTGGAACAGGACGATGTTCCTACCAGTCATCGGATCCACACTTGCTTGGGCGCCCCGCAACGACCAGCGTTTCCGACCAGTTCCTCGCAGCAGCTTGTACTCCGGGTCGTCAGGCGTCAGCACGTAGTAACGCCCGGCATATTCCTCGACAATTGGCTGGCCGGGATCCGTCTTCTGCGACTCGAACTGGCTGATACTGTCGAGATGCATGAAGTTCACGACATTTTCGAGGGGAAACCAGCGGTACCGATCGCCCGCTTTGGGTCTCGGACCGTATTTGGCAAGCTGCTCCGCGTACTTGCTGATCGGCTGCGAGAGTTGAGGATTCGGATCCCGCGTGTTACCCGGAGCGTTCGGGTCCCGGTCAGCAAGAATCCTGAACTCGAGCACGCCGGCACCTTTCAGCCGGCGTTTCAGGTCAGAGGGATCCTCCAGGTCGGCTTTATGTTTGGCCCAGCCGTCGTAGGCGGGTACCGCCTTGGTCAACAGGCGTCCGGCCGGAACGCTTTCATCCCCCGCATCGTAGGAAGGGAACTCCGCCCGCAGTTTGTTGAGCTCAGTGTCACGCTTCTCTCCGGGCGGAAGTGCGAGGATGTCCTCGAAACGGCTGATGGGGAAGTTGGTGGCAAGCAGCCCGGCCATCGCCTCTTCATAGGCCTCCAACGCCGTCTCAATCGTTGCCGCACCTTCTTCCTCCTGCACCCGGATATACTCGTCATACGCCGCGTTCAGTGTCTCGAGCAGTGCTACTCGCTCGGTGACGCCGCGTTGCAGTCCTTCGAGTAGATCCTCGCGCTGCTCACCAGTGGCACCAAGAGCCGACTCGACGTCGAAACGCTTCAGGTTCTTCTCGCTGAGCCGATCAATCGCGTCATCATAGGCCTTGCGCCGATCGCGGGCCTCCTTCGGCGGGCGAGGCATTCGAATCTCGAGACGCGAATTGCCAACCGGTCGCCATTCCAGATTCATCTGACCCTGCGGGTCTACACGATCCTTCAAAACCTGCATTACCCGCGTGGACAGACCGCGCTGCTGGTCGTGAGTCAGCCCGGTCGTATTAATCTCAAACAACAACCGCGTACCGCCGACAAGGTCGATCCCACCTTTCAGCTTCTCGTGGGGCGGGTAAAGGATCACTAAGGACAGAGCCACCAGCCCGATGACAAACAACCATTTCAGAAGTCGATTGGGATCGCTCATTGTTACCTATCATCTCCATCCGGCGACGCACCGCTGCCGTCGTCTCGTGTGAAAAGTACCAAGTGACTAGTAGTAAGGTAAGAGCAGTGCGTTACGCACTCCGTGCCGCCCGGGACTGTGCAACGGCCGGGGGCGCATGAGATTGTACCAGCGACGCCATAATCCCCAACGACCTCGCCACGCACCACGCCTCAGCGACGACTCGCTCGAGCCGGGTCGGCCACGGAACAGCGCCGGGATCTTCAGCGGCAGTCTGCTCATACGGGGCTGCCGCGAGCTTCCGCGCTGAAGGTGCCCGGATTGAGGGCTCAACCAGCCGGAAAACATCATCCAGCAGCGCAACGTACTCAGAGGAACTCTGCCCGTCCAGGGGTTCGTCACGCTCCGGCTCGGTCTTGTCAGTAGCCCGTACCACTTTCAAGGTGTTTGCTCTTGCAGTTGGGGATGATAAAAATAAACCCTCGACGGCAAGAAACGGCACGATCGCGCCCACGAAGCAGGTACCAACCGCGATGGCAAGCCAACCGGTCCTCATAGTCGAGCATTATAGCGCGAGTGCGGCGGCGAACAATCTTGAATCGGAACAATTCGTGCGTCGCGAATCTGTGAGTTTTAGCGGTGTGCATCTGGCATCATCCGCCGGCCCGGTCCGCGTGAGGTGTCCGGGTTTAACGCATTATCCGATGACACCGAAACTTAGGACACGCGTAACAATTCTGTCAGAATGTTGCCTCGAGTAGATAATTCCGTGGATTCGGCACTACAAGCCCGTATAATGGCTACAGAGAGAATGGATACACATTTTTCCTTGAGGATACTGTGGAGCGAGGGCAAACACAACAACAGCGCATTGAAGAGCTTCAATTCTGCCTTTACCAACGGGCGATTCATCCGGAGCTATTCAATATCCACCATGTGAAGCGGATCGAGCAGACCCGATACCGCGCTGAGATCTGGGTGGTCGGCCTCACCCATGTCGTCACTGTCCAGTGCGGTGATCAGGTCCTCACCGAGCTGATTGCCGAGGATACCGAGCTGTTGCCTAAGGCCGGATTGGCAACGTCGTTCCGATTTCGGGGTGAGCGAGACCACGCCCAATCGTTCGACGGAGGGATGAAGTACATTCTGTCAACGCAGGTGGAGCGGATGACGCCGCAACTTTTCCCGGCCACTCACCGCGATTACGTCCACTACGCTCAGAATCGGGAGCTGTTTGTCTCGTTTGAGGAGTGGACCTACGACGGGCTGGCACCGTTTACGTTCATCGACTACGACGCCCGAGACCACGAATTTCACATTCACGCGTTTCACGCATATCCGGAAGAGCTGACCCTGCTGAAGACGCAGTCGATCTTCGAGATCGGAGAGCCTCGAATCACACCAAATTGGTAACGGGCCCCGGTTTTGGCAGCCACAAATGCCGGATCGTCAACTGCGGGTGCGTTAAGGTCCGGTTGCCCGCGCCGCGACCCCACGTGGTCGTTGATCCGCCCCATCCGATGCTTACTCAGTTGCCCTGTTGGGGCATCCGATAGAGCAACCAGCGGGAGGATTTGCGCGCAACTGAAGAGGGTGCGTATGTGCAGCCAACCCCCCATCGAAGACAGGCCGACACTCTCACGCCGATGTTTCCTGGGCGTTGCTGCCTCGGTGGCTGGCGGCTCCGTCCTGCGCCCATTGCGAAAGGCGGAAGCCGGCACGAATCTCCGAATGCCGCGGGGCATTCTGCGGTCTCGTGTCATAAAGGCGCAAAACCCGCGAGCAGTGCGCGGTCCCAAGGTCCATCGTCACCTCGTCGGTGAAATGCTGGAACAAGCTTTGACGTCGCTAACCGGAACCGCCTCCGTCCAAGAAGCGTGGCGAACGATTCTTAAGCCGGATGATGTAATCGGGCTGAAGTTCAACCGGTCGGCGGAACGTGTCATCGCCACGACCGAGGCTGTGGCCGATGTTTTAATCGGTTCGATCGTCGACGCCGGCTGGTCGTCCAAGCAAATCGTGTGCATCGAGGCGCCTGAGAACGTGGAGGCACGGAACCAAACCATACCGGCGCATGTTGGATACGCATCAACGGTTACCGATTTTGTAAGCGGCCAGGACCAGTTTGCATCCGTGGTCAGCCAGGTAACCGCCCTGATCGACGTCCCGTTTCTGAAAACACATAACATTGCCGGCATGACGTGCGTGTTGAAGAACCTGTCTCACGGGCTGGTCAAGCACCCGGCCCGATACCACGGCAACGGTTGTTCGCCCTACATCGCGGATATCGTGGCGTCGGCCCCGATCCGCAGTAAGCTCCGCCTCTGCCTGGTAGATGCGTTACGCGTCGTCTACGACGGCGGGCCAGAGGCCACCGCCGCAACAATCAGCGATGAGGGTACCGTCCTGGCGTCGTTTGATCCTGTGGCGACTGAGGCGGTTGGTCTTGCCATACTGAATGATATCCGGCGGCGATATAAACTCCGCCCGATCGCTCGCTCAGCGGAAGATCTGGGGTATTTGGCGGCTGCCCACCGCCGGGGGCTCGGGATTGCGCTCTGGCACGGGATTGACCTGATCGAGCTAAGCCCTTGAAGGACTGGCGGGCAGGAAGCTGGAGGTGATCAAAGAAACGGATTTTTCCATAGATAACAATTGACAGCGGGGTGAGGGCGGATTATAGTTTATGTGGTGAAGCGGACGAGAGGCGTCTTGACCGAGTTTGCGGTTGGGCGCGGTTTCGTACTTGTATTTATTTGATTTATTTTTTTCATCGTTTTTGACAGCATAACGGCATCTTATATTGGTATTTCCTCCTCTCTGACCGCCCCACCGGATGATGTGGTTTTCGTATGCCGGCGTGTTCCGTTTTGATCCGCTGGAACGAGAGCTTACGTCACCGTTGGCAACCCGCGCAACGGAATCCGAAGGCCTGAAAGTGGCTTGTGTGATTCTGAGCGAGAGCCGGCCAGCCGCGGATTTCATCGGTGCTAGTAAGGCGTTCGTTACGGCTGCCGCACTGCGTACGTGCGGCGCTGGGTGTAAGCTGTAACGCGCCCGTGAGGTTATGCGTTTAGTGTAGTGGACTGTCGCTTGACGGCTACGTCAATCTGTTGTAGAAGCTTGGTCTGTTAGTGGCCAAGCGGGGCTGGTGCCGCCGCAAGCCTGTTGTGCGTTTGCTAGTAGAGGAGGTCATATGGTGAAACGTAGGTTAAAGGCATTTACGCTGATCGAGCTGCTGGTGGTCATTGCGATCATCGCACTGCTGATCTCGATCCTGCTGCCGAGTCTGTCGCGCGCTCGGGAGCTGAGCAAACGTCTGGTCTGCGCGTCGAACATTAAGGGTATCGGAACATCCGCCAAGATTTACGCCAACGACAACGTCGAGAGGTGGATGATCCCCGCGTTCAAGCGTGGCGAGATCGACCAGAACGGAATCGACTATCTCAACAACGCCAGCCAGGTGAACATCCCGCCGACGGACCCCGGCGAGGTTGGTTATGACCGCGAGTTTCAGACGACCTCGGAAACGTCCGTCTTCCCCAATGTGGGTAGTACGCAGTGTTCAACGACGCGGTCGTTTTGGATGATGGTTCGATCGGGTGACATCACGATCAAGCAGTACGTTTGCCCTAGTGGCAACGATGACGAGGACGAGACCGAGAACCTCGATCTCTACTACGACTTCGAAGGGTATTACAACATAAGCTACGGCTATCAAGTGCCGTTCGGCCCGCGCGACACGCAGCCGCGCGAAGGTGCGGACAACCGCCAGATCTTCGCCGCCGACAAAGGTCCCTACTACCTGTCTAACTACACTCCGGATTGGGCAGTCGGGCAGCAAGGCGACATCACCCTTGACGACTCTCCCAAGACCTGGCGCCCGTTCAACTCGTTTAACCACGGCGGGACCGCCAACGGCGAAGGACAGAACTGTCTGTACGCGGATGGCCACGCGTCCTTCAATCGCCACCCTGCCTGTGGTATTGACGGTGACAACATCTACACGGTCATGACCAACGAATGGGGTACCTCGACCGGTAATAACCGAATCCACGGTTGGACTCCGCACGAGTCGGCCGATGAGAATCCCTATCCGGGTATAAACGTCTACGGAGATGGTGCAGGACAGCACGCCGCAACGGATACGCTGATCTATCCGTAGGTTCGTGTGCTCTTGTAGAGGATTGGTCTTTGAGGCGGCGGGTACTGACCCGCCGCCTCTTGACATTATGAAGTGATAGGAGAGCCACCGGGCGGCGTGCACCTCCTGGCAATGAGCATCACAAGTGCTAACAGCCAACCGACGCCCGAACGCGTTCGCCGTGGCGTGATCGGGATCATCGCACGGGACGAGACCTACGTGATGATCCGCCGAGCGCCCGGGATTGCCATGGGTGGGTACTGGTGCTTTCCCGGCGGGCACGTGGAGCGCGGTGAGACATCGCGCCAGGCGATACGGCGGGAACTGGCCGAGGAGCTCGGCATCGAAGTCGTACCAACCGAACGTGTTGGATCGGTCCGCGTCGGCACACAGTACGTTCTAGCGGTCTGGCGCGTCCGGCATGTGCGCGGCGAACTTACGATTGCCAAAAGCGAGATCGCCGAAGCGGGCTGGTTCACCCCGTCCGAAATCCGTACAATACGGCCAACCCTTCCCTCCAATGAGCGTGTCCTTCAGATGCTCGGCGTGTGACACGGCTCGGGCAGGCAAGCTGCACGTCGATCGGGCAGACATGCCGGAGGATTGGGCCGGTCGCGGCACACCAATGTCAATCCCGAATCGCCATCCCCGGCGGGCACTGGCCATGCTGAGTGGTGATGACGCTGCGGATGCCGCCACGCACACTCCAGGTGGTCTCAACGACCATCCATTTCGGTTGGCAGCAGACGACGAGATCGTTGAAAATGACGTTGGTCACGTCTTCGTAGAAGATGCCCTGGTCTCGAAACAACTGGAGGTAGAGTTTCAAGCTCTTCAGCTCGATACAGGTCGCAGCGGCCACGTACCGGATGTCAATCGCGGCGAAATCAGGCTGGCCGGTTTTGGGGCAGAGGCTGGTGAACTCGCCCACGTGATGCTCGATTAAGTAGTCACGTGATGGATGCGGGTTTGGAAACGTTTCGAGGACCGCGCGATCCGGCATGTTGTGGTTCCGGTACTTTCCGCGAGACCTTCCAGGTTCGCCTGCGTCATGGACGGTCCCTGCGAATACTCACAATAGCACTTCCCGTACCGGTAATCCACCCGGTCTTTTCACGCGTGTTCGATCACCCGTCTCGATAGCACTGCAAAGATGTCGCCATCGGCAAAACATCAAAGGGGAAACAGCAGCAGTTGTTCCTGCCATGTCTCGGGCCTCTTGCCGGCGCGACGAAAAGCCGAACGCCGCAGCGACCGGCGATCTCGTGCAGCCGCTACGAACCTATCGAGATCCTGAAAGTCCCATTCGTCGCGTGGCACGCTTCGCCCGTGGGCCGTATACACCACAGCCCCGCAACGATCCACCAGGAATCGCGCTGCGAAGCGGTCGCACATCGATTCCTTCTGACGGACGTTCCGGCCCACCCGCCTGACCAGAAGGTGATAGAGTTCGTGCATGAATACAAACAGCACGACCTGGTACGCGTCCTTCAATTCCACCGAATAGACCGGCTTGTACCAGTGGCAACCAGCCCTTTTTGCCCGTGCCAGATGGGTTCCCATGGCGTAGGGGTAGGTAAGATGCCGGCCGAGGTTTATGTAAATCCGCCGGTCGGCGTAGAGACAGGTGCCGGAAAAATCAGCGCCCCGGCTATATCGAACGCGCACGGTAACGGTCCCGACCGCCCAGCCGGCCACCCCTTCATTGCACAAGGCCAATAGCTGCGCGGTCCACAGGTCCGTAGAATTATGAAGCTCGATCCGCGACACCAACCTGCTCTCGGAAACGGCATGACACATCGACGCCGCGTCTTGTCCATTACGGACGCGGTCGGTGATCAAATGCTGCCGCGGCCATTCTACGGTCTGGGATGATATTTGCGATGGACGTGTTTGAGTTGGAGTTCGTCCACGTGCGTGTAGACCTGCGTGGTCGTGACGTCGGCGTGACCGAGCAGCTCCTGGAGAATCCGCAGATCAGCTCCACCCGCAAGCAGGTGAGTCGCGAAACAATGCCTGAGCGTGTGAGGCGATACGCGGCTGTCGATGCCCGCGGCCGCCGCGTACTTGCGGACGAGGCGCCACATGTTCGTCCGGTCGAGAGGCCGGCCAGTCCGCGAGAGGAATAGCGCCACGGCGTGTCGGTCGCCCAGGAGCCGAGGCCTGAGGATCTCCACGTATTTCCGCACGGCATCGACCGCCGCTCGACCCACCGGGATGATTCGTTCCTTGCGTCCTTTACCGATGCAACGGACATAGCCGAGCTTGAGGTTGATCTGATCGACGTCCAGATCAACGGCCTCGCTCACCCGCATGCCGGTTGCATAGAGCAGCTCTAACAGCGCTCGATCACGCAGGTAGAAATCGTCGCGCGGATCGGGAGTGTTGAGCAGCGATTCGACCTGTGGATACCGAAGCGTGTCGGGAATGGATCGCCAGCGTTTGGGCGATTCGATGAGCGAGGCGATGTCCCGGTGCAAAACACGCTCCGCGAACAGATAACGCAGGAACACCTTGATGGTGGCCAGGTGCCGCGCGATCGACACCAGCGCCAGGCCGCGCTGTTGCAGATGGATCAGGTATTGCTGCACGTCGTCGATCGAAATGTCAGATGGGTCGATCGCCCGGTCGACAAGGTGCTCCCAGAAATCTCTCAGATCGCGCTGATAAGCCGTTACCGTCGCGCCTGCTAGGCCGCACTCTATGAACAGGTGGTCCAAGAAGCGTTTCACCACCGGGGCGGGGCGGTCAATTCTTCGAACCAACTGTTGCGCTACGAGCATTACAACCCTTTCCGACGGAAGTAGAAATTACTCGAGTGACGCCACGTGGCACCGCCGACGAATCGAAACGATACCATATCAGCCGCTCGTATAGAACACCATTGTACGCCCGAAGTCGATCCGGTGAAAGCCTGAGTTTTTTGTTATGGGATTAAGGTTGACGTTCAAGGCGAAGGACAATATCGGACGATGACGGAAGGTATCACTGCAGGCGGGAGCGACCTGCGGCCTATTTTATCTTGCAGTTGGCGAGTTTGACGAATAGTGCAATCCGGTCGAGAATGTGTGCCCGTGAAACCAGAGCATGCAATGGTTTGACCGCTCGGTTGCATCGTGCTTCTGCTTGGCGATCCCACTTATCCAGCTTTGTTGCCGCCGAATGGACCGGTAACTTCCTGATCAAGCAAGCCCGCGTCGTCGGTAGTGGATTCCCAGGGCAATCGCATCTAAATCCCTTGGCTGATGACGCGGAGTAGGTAATCCTCTTTCAGGCAGGCCTGTCTGCATGCGGCGCACAGGCAGGCCTGGAGTCGTTTTACCTTGATGCCGGTCTTGCAGGTCTTGTCGTGTCGCAGCAAGCTGTTTGCCAGCTAGCTCCTCGAATACGGCTGAGACGGCACGGTGGGAGGGGTTTCTTGACAAGAGCGCGCACATTACCATGGCGGGTTAGTTCAAGCTCGGAACAGACGCGGTGACACGATACAACAAGCAACAGGA
>CAZJTP010000077.1:0-18143 GCA_964548955.1 uncultured Phycisphaeraceae bacterium | reverse complement strand
ACGGACGCGAACGATCACCGGCCAAGGTCCCGGCTTCGCTTCCAGGCTGCCAGAATGCCGTCGCAGATATGCTCGAACACGCGGTTGTCGGCCATCGACGCCATGGCGGCCTCGGTCGTGCCGCCAAGCGAGGTAACTTTGTCGCGGAGTGCGTCGGGCGGTTCGCCGGATTCGAGCATCATCCGGGCGGCTCCAAAGCACGCCTGTTTGGCAAGGATGTCAGCCTGCCGGCGGGGCAAACCGGCGCGCTGACCGGCGGTGGTCAAGGCTTCCACGAAGAAGTAGAAATAGGCTGGCCCCGTTCCCGACACGGCTGTTACGGCGTCCATTTGCGGCTCATTATCAATGACGATGGTGCGTCCGCCCGCGTCGAAAATCCGTTGGGTTCGTAACAGGTCAACGTCTTTGGCGTATTTGCCTTTGCATACGCCGGCCATCCCCGCGCCGACGTGGATCGGCAGGTTCGGCATTGCCCGAACCACGCGGGCGCTGACGTGCGGGAACGCGGCCTCGATCGCCGCCGTCGAAACGCCGGCCATAATCGAGACGATCAGATGTTCCGCGCAGATGTACTCGATGATATCCCGGCACACCTCGACGAACTGCTGCGGTTTGACGGCCAGGATGACAATGTCGCTGTTCTGAACGAGGTGATGGTTGTCGTCGGTGACGGCAACATTGAAACGATCCGCAAACAGCTTTCGCCGAGCTTCGACCGGATCGGAGGCGATCATACGATCGGCAAACAGGATCGTGTTGCGAAGAATCCCGTGAACGATGCCCTCGGCAGCGTTTCCGGCTCCGATCACGCCGATTTCGTACTGCGTGGTCATGACGTGTACAATATCGACATGCTGAACATCACGACTGAGGGAAACGCAGTCCTGCTGCCCGTGAAAGTCGTGCCCGGGGCCTCGCGCACGCGTCTGTTGGGCGAGTGGGACGGGCGGGCCAAGATCGCGGTGGCCGCCCCGCCTGAAAGGGGCAAAGCCAATGAAATGTTGATCAGCTTTCTGGCGAAGCGCCTTAGCGTGCGAAAGTGCGACGTGACGGTTGTCGCGGGGTACACCTCACCCATAAAGACGATCAGGATCGAGCGGGTTACCGAATCGGCCGTTTGTGCGGCCCTGCAACCCGGTCGATCCTGACGTTTATTGATCTTGTCGGTTTCGCTTTTGCCCTTGGCGCGGTCGTCCGTTGCGTGATTCGTTCTATCCGCCGAACGCGAACCGCCCGGCAATCATCTCGTGGACCTCAATCGTGTTAACTATCACAAGTGATCGATTGAAGATACGAATCCGCCCGCGTCCGCCGACGTCACCGGTATCCCAGGTATCCGGGGCGATGGTCTCTTCAATCAACGTACGGAGCGTCTCGAGGTGTTCCCTCAAGTCCTGCTCGGCCTGTTCACCACCTTCTTCTTGATCGGTCGAGCTACTGCCGGAAAAGACGGACTGGCCGCCACCGCTGCCGCCACCGCCGCCGCCGCTACCACCGGTTCTTTGAAGGTCGATGATCGGAGCGGTTTCCCCGAAGTCGGGCACGCGGAAGAGGATGTCGGTCGTGTCGTAAATGCGAACGTACATCTTCCGGTCGAAGTCCGTTCTCGTAGATATTCTCAGCTTGTTGTCGGTCCCCCGGAACCGCAGCGCGCCTTCCTCGGAAAGCTGATCCATAACCTCGATCAGCACCTCCGCGACCGTTGTATTGTTGAGTTGGAGCGTTACAAGCGTGTCACGATCAACGCTCTCCACACTCAGCGGACCCCAGCGAGGAACAATGTTCACATGCCCCTCGCTTTCCGTCTTCAACCACGCGATCACCTCCTCGAACGGCATATCGAGCCAATCAACGCTCTCGATACGCTTGGCCAAAAGAGCGGCCGCTGCGTGGCTTGCACTCCGCACAGTCGGCGTAACGGTCGTGGCCTCCATACCGGCAAATCGCTCGGGAGCCCGAACGCTTGACGACTCCGTCTGAGCGACAACAGAAAACGAACACGTCCCAAGAGCCAACACAGCGAGTGCGCAAATTCGTCTGGTCATTCCGGGATCCTCCACCAGTCTTACTTATCGAATGCCGTTCACTGGAAGCTTAGCCGCAGACGCGGGTGCTCCAGCGGTGTCCAATTCGGGGTGGGCGGACCGCACACACCCTACAGCTAGTCTACACCCGATATTCCGCTGTTTCCAATCACGAAGCACGAGTATTTGTAGTATTTCTTCAGCCCGACTCCCTCCGCTCCCATCCGGCTCGCCCCAGCACGGCGCTCTCACGAGGATACAAGGCTCGACAGGCATGTATGTCGCCGAAAAGATTTGCACCCTCATTACACCGCTGATCGGTGGGCCAACGCTAAAACCGGCCGGAGCGACCATGAGAATCCCGGTCCCTCGGCGGCTGCCGTCCGTCCCCCGTCGGCCAAGTCAAGCAAACGGGCTCGCGGAAGGTAGGCACAAATGGCGTAGGTCTGGGGCCCATCATGCCAGGCCACCGCGCCCAGGGGTTCGTCCCAGGAGGCGTAATACGCGCTTTCCGGGTCCCCGCCCTCAGTCTTCCCCCTCAGTGCAGCAATACGCACAACCGTGAAAACCGAGAGCGCAATCCCGTTCGAAGAATGGTAGAGCACGTGGGTGCCGCGTCGCCCCATGATTCCGCAAGAGTCAGCCCCCCTACCAGATCGAAGCCCTGTCTAAGGTTGACCTAGGTTCTGCGCTGAGTTGACTGGTTCTGCGCACGGGCTATAGCGCAAACACGCCATTACGAGCTCGGATCCTTGCAAGAAACGGGCGTCAGAGGGCTACTTTCGAACTACGTTCGAACGGATTCGAGTCCGGGTTGCTAAACTACTTCGATCACACTCACCTCGGCGGTTGCAGGCGGCGGGAGGCTGGCCTTCGTCTCTTCCAGGAGGTTCACGCCCTTTGCCAAACCGAAGAAGATCACACAGACCAGGGCAAAGACACCCGCCGTCAGATGGTGTGGTTTATCCACAGCCTCGCCTTTGCTGAGCACCTTGGCCACCGGCAATACAATGAGCTTTGCAGCCCCGCACAGGACGATCACCGCCAGATAGAACAGCGTTGGCAGGAACGTTGTGTGCATGGCCCAGAAGTAGGGGCCAAGGTGGATGCCCGTACCTTCCGGTGATTTCGCAATCAGCACCCACAACGTCTGCTTGACCGAGAGAGCGTGTTCGGTGCCCAGAAGTCCAAACCACAGTGACGCAGACGCGAAGAGCGCCGCCACAACCACATCGAGTACAACAGCCACAGGAATCGAATACTTGCGTTGCGGGCCAATCGCCCGGGAGAGAATCACATAGGTCGCCAGGACCGTGAGTCCATCAAAGATAACGTTGGCAATCAGCATCTGAAGCGTCTGCGGCACCCAGGCATCGGGAGTCGCAGCGTGTCCAATGGCCAATGCGCACAGGGTCAGGAGAAAGCTGGCGGATATGCTGAGGCTCAGAAGTCCTGCGGTCTCTTGCGCCATGCGTCTTACCCGCAATGCCACTAAGAATAATGCGAGATTCACGGATACTGCGCACATTGGTGCAACGAAAAGCATCTTTAATGCGGAAAGGATGATTGACAGCTCCAGTAAGTCCAGCACAGCGCCAGCTACGTACAGAAGGCTGAATAAAGTCAGCAGGGCCAAGGCCACAATGAGCCAATACCGGCGCTCGGTCACTTCTCCTATTGCCGATACGAGCATACTCAAACCAAACAATCCGAACATCAGCCAAGACACCAGTGGAGAAACAGAGCCCTCAGACGGATTATTAGGGATTACTGCTTCGCTAAGGGCAACCCAACCCCCGTAAAGCAAGATGTGCCAGCTCGTGAAAAACCACTCGGCGATCTGGGATGCATGTTTGGCAATCGTCTGCTTTGTGCCAACTAAGCTGTTGATCACTTTCTCTGGAAGCTCCAACAGACTGCTATCGTGGATGGTATGCCACTTGTCTCCGTACCACTTCCGGGTCCTGCGCCGCCCCTCTTCGGTTTGAGCCCTGTCGCGCACTTCGAAGCACGCCGCTGCTATCGCGCTGGCAGTGCCAATCACAGTGAGGCCAACCTCCACAACGAAGAGCGTATGAGTGTCCATGGAGCCAGCTTATCCCCACACCACACACTCCTCAAGCCCATGTCGATCATATGGCATCCTCAGACATCACACGGCGGATTACACGGACCGAACGCGGGCCCAGTCGAGCCCGACTGCGGGTGCGGCGATGTTGCGGGTAACGGCGATGTGGACCTGATCGACGTCAGGGCATTCATAAACGTCTTGAGCGGCCCTTGACAGTGACAGCCCACGTCACAGCTCAAGATGCTCTCATCAGCGAAGCGACGTTCACGGAAACACAGGAACGTCTTCGACCCGCTAGCGCGGCGATGCCGTCAGCCACTCATCGACTGATGTGGGAGTGCGCGTCGGCGTTGTGACATCGAGTGTCTTTGTTGTGGCAGTAGTGGAAACCGTGGCGTGCCCTGATTCTCGCGCCATCTTCCGAGCGGCGTGGAAGCGTAACACGTTTGCGATCATGACCGTGATGAACATTTGAGCGAGGCCGAAGACAAGCATTCCCGCGAGCACGACGCGCGACCAGTGCTCCTCGACGTACCCGGCCGTCGCCCACGTCCAAACGCCGCGCCCGACGAGCCACACAAGCGTCGGGACCACCGGAACCGAAACCAGGGCGAATCCCCGGAAGGAATAGAGCTTGTCGAGCAGGCTCCACAGGAAGGTCCGCGGTCGCGGCCGATAGTTAACCAGTCGACGAAGATGGTCGCTGACAAGGCTCGCCGACAGCAGCGTCATTCCAACGGTACCCAGCAGCGAGCAAAAGAGCAGCCGGTAGATCACGTCCTCTTCAAGTCGGTCAAGCCGAAGCCATCTCTCGACCGGGTGCATCGCAAAAAGCGTCATGACCGTAAAACACACGACGGCCGTGGAGGCGAACAACTTCGCCGGCTGCCACATCAGCGTCATTTCGAGTATCGTTCGCAGAAACCTAGCACCGTCCTTAAATACGTGCAGCTTGGATTCGCCGATGCGCTCCTCATAGTGCATCGGGCGCTCCACAATCCTGAGCCGGTCGTCCATCAGCACCCGGGCGCTCATAGCAGGCGTGAAGTGCAGCCCGTCCGGCAACGGGTAAAGCTCGTGGAGCACGTCGCGACGGACCACGCGCATGCCGCTGGCCGTGTCGGTCACCACCCGATTGCTAAGTGCCGAGAGGATCAGCGCGTAGACGCGATTACCGAGTCGGCGGATCAGCGGCATCCGACTCTGCGTCCCCATCCGCGAACCGAGCGCTACGGCTGCATCCTCTTCGATAAGCGCGGTGCACAGTGTCGCAAAGAACTCAGGATCGCAGGTGCCGTCCGCGTCCAGAAAGGCTACGAGTTCGCCCCTCCCCTCCTCGAATCCCCTCTTGATGGCCGCCCCGTAGCCGCGGTTCCGCTTGAAGACAATGACGCGCACATCTTCATACCCGGCTGCAATCTCGGCGGTGCGATCCGTCGAACCGTCGCTTACCACGATGATTTCCACATCGTCGACCGGAGAGTCGCGCATAATAGTATCGCGTGAGGCGAGGCAGCGCTTGATGATTGACCCGATGGCCCGCTCCTCGTTCAGGGCCGGAATGACGATCGTGAGTCTCATTGGATGGTTCCCATAATAATGTCGGTGGCGCGTGGGGCGTGCTTGAATTCCGCCTGATCCGGCTCTGTCAATCTCAACCACGCGACCGGATCGGTCGATAGGGCCGATAACAAGAATGTGGTAGTCACGAGCGGTGGGCCCCAAGCCCGCGCGGACCGTACGTAACCGAGACAGTCTCCGACTGACGGTTGACCGTCGGAACTGTGGAGTGGCACCGTGATCTGTCGCGGCGATGTACCGGCGGTTGGATGTCGGGGCTCAGAGACTTCGCGTGACGACGTGCGCGACACAATGTCCGATCCTATGACGATCCCGGGATTTGCGGGCGTGCGACGGCCGGTGCGGTGGTCACTGGTCCTTAGCGGCATAGCGGTGGTTTCGCTTGTGCTCGCCTTCCTGCCCGGCAGGACGCGCATCGCACCGCTTATCGAGTCGGATTACTGCTACCTGCTGATCGCCTCGGACAGGATGTATGACGGTTTCGGACCGACCGCGCCGTTGCCCGTCGCACCCTTCCAGCCGTGGACCTGGCAGGCCGACTGGGGCTTTTTGACACAATGGCCGATCGGCTACCCGATCCTGATTAGCAGCGTTCGGTGGTTGTTCAATTTCTCCGTGCTCCAGGCGTTTCAGTGGATCGCCGTCGTCGCCTGTGCAACAGCCCTGGTCGGGTGGTTTGTGTGGGTCAAACGCAGCGTGCCAAGTGGTGTCACTGGAATTCTGCTGGCAGCCCTGGCTGCGGGATGCTCGGTGTCAACGGCTTCGCTGGTAAACCCCTCGACGGACCTGCTGCTTGTCGCGTTTCTGCCCTTTGCACTGCTGTTTGTGACGCGAGCGATGGAGTATCTCGGCGGTCCGCCGTCGGGTCACCCCAATCCGACCCTCAAGCGCAAACGCGGTGTATCCGTACCCGCCGCTTGCGCTCCGGGCTCTGATTTATTTAAGGCGCGTGCCGGGGAAGATTCCACTGGAACGAGCGTCCGCGCGTCGAAGCGGCGTGCCGCATTATGGCTTTGCCTGGCCGGTTTGACGGCGGGCGGTCTGTTTTGGATTCGTTATGCGAGCGTCTTTGTCCCACTCGCCGTCGGGCTTTACTTGCTGATCGAATGGCGCAGACGCAGAGTCCACTTGCCACTAATCGCGCTGTTCGCGCTATGCACAGCCATACCGATCGTCACCCTTTTGATCATCAATAACGCATTCGGCATGTCCGGTTCCGTGCAGGCACAGCTTAACCTCGGACATGCCGCGCGGTTTGACTTCTCGCCCGATCTTCTTCGCCGGGCCTGGTGGAACTTCACCGATTTCGGTTTCTACGACTATCACTGGTACAGCCACTGGGTCTACGCCCTGTGGCCGTTGGGTGTCATCTTGACGGCATTTATGATCCGGCCGATCCGCAGGTCGATGCAATCGTTTGTGGTTGCGCCGGGCGTGGCGCTTAGCGCGCTGGTCGCCACTGTGATGCTGATCGTGCTCATCGGAGTAACGGCGGCGTTCGGCGAGAAGTACGACTACGTGGGCCTGGATCGCTACTACACACCGGGCAAGCCGCTGTACTTCGTGCTCTTCATCGCCCCGATCATGCTCATCCGCAGGCGCGTGGTGCGCGCGTTGCTATGTGTAGGGCTGATCGTTGCGTGCTCGTGGATTGTCCGGCAGGAATGGCACAGGCCGTACAGACGATGGGTGACGGCCAACCGCGAGGTGACGACCTACGGCCAGTGGAGCCGATGCTTCACACCCAACGCCGAGCAGCTCTACCGCTGGCTGAGAGAGCATGACGCACTCAATCTCGTCGTCGTGAGCAACTTCCACGAATACGTTGCGTTGGAGACGGGGATTCCCGCCCTGCCGATTCCCGAGGACATACCGACCCTCGATACGTGGATCGATCGCATCTGCGCGGCACGCGGCGTGAGCGACCCGCGGATCCTCTTCGTCCTGGACCCCGACAACCGCTGGCGCGATTACTGGATCCCACACCCGACGGAGGTCATCCGGACATTCGGGCTCACCCGGCGCGCCGAAACCCCTGCGACAATCTCCGCGCAAGTATTAGAGTACATCCACGGGAAGCGACCGATTAAGCCAGAGTGAGTTCGCGCCGGCACCATTGAGCAGGTCGATCACGCGCAGGACGTCCGCCGGGGAGCAGATGTCGCTGCGGTCAATATCGCATTGCCATATCTTCATGGGTTGAGCCAGGACGCCGTTGAGGTTGTCGATGAGGCCAAGAATGTCCGACGCCGTGCTGGTGTCGTTGGCATCGGCATCGCCCGGTAAGCAACCCAGGTGCGTGCGGATGCAACTCGCCGAAGTTCACCGTGAGCGACGGTGAGACCTGGTTGAGCCGAGTTGCGTCCCGATGATCGTAAAATCGATGAGCAGCCCTTGCCACTATCACGGACTTGACTGCACGATCACCACGGGGCCCGTGACAAAAACGGCGGGCAGGATCGCAGGCTGAAGGCCTGCTCTGTAATAGCCGGGGGCAAGCGCAGCGCCGCCCCCGGATGGTGTTGCCACCGAACCGCCCGACCCTGAAAGGGTCGTCTATTCTCTGGGGCACGTGCAATGTGGCGTTTATACGACCCCTGCAGGGTCGAATGGAACAGGTGTTGTGGTTACCGTGGGCGGCGTCCGCCTGTGGCGGACTTGCCCACGGCTACTCTCGATCAGCCTTTCAGGCTGCATGAGGGTGCGACGCGAATCCGCCGATACTGTCACGGACCCATCACCACGTGTCGACCGTTGGACTAACCACTGTGGGTCGTGTACGCTGCACATGGCACGAATCAACCACATGGTGCTTGGATGCTCGAAATCGCGGTCGCGCTAAAGATTGTCGTACCGATTGCCGAGGCGGTTTTCTCGGGGATTGCCGGTGGTATCGCCCACGCCAAGTTCAAGAAACTCTGGAACTTGCCTCGCGAGGATGTGGACGATGTAGAGGTAGCCCTGCTCCAGGCCGCACTCCAAGCCTTCGTGTGCACTTCCATCGAAAGCTACGCGACAGCGATGTGCTCTTTCGCATCTTTACCGTCGAAATCCTCTTCGAGTTTCGAGAGGCCATCGAACGGTGGCGTAATCTCGATCCCGATCGCGAGGTCAAGCTCGTCGAGCAGGTGGCACGCATGAGTGAGGGCATGGCGAAACCGGAAACCAGTACTCTCTTGGCAGAGTTCGGCCTCGGCGACCGTAGGCCGCCAGACTTATTTCGCTCTTCCAGCGAGGTCGGTGCTGCGCCGCTGAACGGGTATACGCACGTCTTGCGCCGAGTGTGGAATAGTTTCGATGGCCTACTCGGCGTGCTCTCTGTCCATGGACGACCAACTGTCTACTTCCAGCATCAGGCCCGGGAGGGCCGGATCACGCTGTCGGAGCAACGGCGGTTCTGGAGCAACGGCGTTGCTCCGATACTGGTGCGAGCCACGCCGCAGGAAGTGCAGGTTTATTCCGGCCTTCGACCTCCTGCCCTCGATGCTGAAGATGTGGACGGCGACAAACGCCTTGTTGACGTGTTCGAGCACGCGGCGCGCGCCCTGGAAATGCGGGAGTTTATCCGATCCGTCGAAGCCGGCACGGTCTACGACCACTACTCCGAACACTTCGACCCGACCCAGGCCGTTGATCAACAGCTTGTGAAGAATCTTCGGGCGGCGCGGGAACTGATGTCCAGCGGTTCCAACGCCCTACACTTGCCGACCATCCATCGGCTTCTCGGGCGAGTGCTCTTTACGTGCTATCTCGAGGCCCGCGGCGCTCTGGTGAAAAAGGACTTCGGCAGGCTCGGTGCTGGAGCATCGGCTACCTTCCAGAAGGTCGTCAGCCTGCCCGAGCCGGAAGCCGTGCGGACCGCGCTCACCAGACTCTTCCACCGCCTCGGCCGGTACTTTCGCGGCAGTCTATTCGATCCCGATCTCGCGCGCGAGCTCGACAGCCTACGCGACGGCGATATTGACACGCTCCGCAACTTGATTGAGGGCAACGAACTCGGTAGCGGCCAGATGGTGCTACCGTTCGATGTCTACGACTTCAGCGTGATCCCAATCGAGACCATCAGTGCCGTTTACGAAGACTTCATCCGCGCCGAAGACTCGAAGGCACAGCGGAAGAAGGGGGCGTACTACACGCCGCCAAAACTCGTTGAGTTCACGGCCGACCTAGCCACCGAGGCAGGGCCTGACCTGACGGGGAAGCGTGTGTTGGACCCCGGGTGTGGTTCCGGGGCGTTCCTCGTCTCGATGTTCAACAGGATGGGTGAGGCCTGGGTCCGCCGAAACGAGCGGGCAAGAAACGGCACGCGGGCGGAGGCGCTGGCAAAGATCCTGCGTGAACAGATTCGCGGCGTGGATATCAGCCTTGTCGCCTGTCAAGCGACGTGCTTCAGTCTGTACATGGCCATGCTCGACTTTCTTGACCCACGGGAGATACGGCGACTGGGACCGGAACGGTTACCAAACCTTCTGCTGAGCAACGCGGACAAAGCGCGTCAGAACGGGCCTCAGACTGTAATTCACGGTGACTTCCTGTCTTCGCTCCCGGCGCTCGAGTCGCAGCGCTTCGACTTTATCGTCGGCAACCCACCGTGGGTTGCGCGCGGCAATGTCGAAAAGGAATCGATGGCGCAGTGGAAAACTCGCAACCCGGCGACTGAGTACCCGATGCCCGCCGGGCAGGTGGCGTGCGCATTCATGTGGGAGGTACCGCGATATCTGAAGCCGGACGGTCGGGCGTGCCTGCTGATACCGGCGGGCGTACTGCTCGGTGCTCAGACAGACTCTTTCCAGGCTAAGTGGCTCACACAGCACCACGTCGAGAAGATCGCGCACCTGTCAGATCTCCGGTTCTTTCTTTTCCCTGGGGCGGACCACCCGACAGTTGCGATTCGCTTCAGGAGTGGGCTCCCGCCCGCAGACCACCGATTGGACTACCTGACACCCAAGGCCAGCTACCCCTTGTTATTCGATAACGTTGTGGCGATTGAGCCGGACGATCGCAAGACGCTTGCACTGGCAGAGGTCTTATCGAGCGCCGGTCGAGACGAAGCCGCAACATGCTGGCTGAGTTACAATTGGGCGTCGCCTCGCGACCGGGAGTTGCTGTCACGCCTGCGAGCGTTGCCTTCGCTTCAAGAACTAGTCGGCGAGCCTGACGAAGGGAAGCGATGGATCAAAGCGGTCGGCTTCCAGCCACCGTCCTCAGGTGAGGAGCTTCGAGAACCGAAGCCTCGCTTTTGGAGAGATGGGCATCGCTTCTTACCAGCTGATCGCTCCTTCGACTTGATTCTTATGATGAGAGACACTGATAAGGTCGATCCATCCATTAAGGAGCTTCGCAGATTGCCCGATCAGCGGGTATTCACGTCTCCCCTTGTCGTCTTCAACAAGGGCTTCTCGAAGATTGCCTTCTCACCTTTTGACGTTCTATTCCAAGACGCTCGTCGATCGATCTCAGGGCCACCGTGTGACAAACATCTTCTTATGTTCCTCGCGGCGACGTTGGCATCGCCCCTTGCAGCCTACTTTGTATTCCACCTCACCTCCAAGACGATCTATAGAGGTGCGTCTCTTCTAAACGAGCTCATTCGTATGCCCTTCCCACTTCCAGAGGATGCGCCAGGGCACGACCCGGTTGAGGCGGTCCGCGCCGCAGAGAAGACCTTTGAAACCGTGAGGCGCGATCGTCGGTTTGGCGGGCTCGGCCACGACGAGCTGATCTGTGAAGCCAAGCGCAAGATGACGGAACAAGTCTACTCTTACTTCGACGTAAACTCAGATGAGGAGATTCTCATCGCCGACACGGCAGGGACGTTACAGAAGAGCGCGACGCCATCCCGTGGTTCGAAGGTGCCGACGCTTTCCACACCATCGGCGTGCGACCGAAAGCAGTATGCGAACACCCTGATCGACGCGCTCCACGCCTGGGCAGGTGACCGGCGCACGAACCTTAGCGCAAAGTGTGTGACGTCTGGGGAAGCAGGTGTGGGAGTGCTGACAATCGCGAAGACGCGGAATTCCACGACATACAGCGAGACGAAAGCCTCGAGCGATCTCGACAAAATCTTGTCCCTCATCAAGGGCATCTCGCCAGAACGCTACGGCTCTCTCGTGTACCTTCGAAACTTGGCCGTGCTGGAGAAGGACCGCATGCACATAGTGAAGCCGCTGACCATGCGATTCTGGCTCCGCTCCGCGGCCTTGAACGATGCCGACGCCGCCGCAGCGCACCTGCTCTGCCGAAAGTCAGAGAGGGTGACGGCATGAGGGTCGAGGGCGAGGCCGAAGACCTTAATCAGGAGCTGTTTCCCCACGGTCTGGTACCACAGATCCTCCGACTAATCGTCGACACATGGCAATCATTCCGGCACCCCAAGGACGACGAAGATGAGCCGAAGATCACCAACCGTTTCGTCGTCGCGTTACAGAATGAGAGGCGTCGGCGGCGGGCACGGTTCCGGGTAGAACCGCACCAAAAGGACGTTGAGCAGCTCGACCCGCGTACGGGAAAGGGCTTCAAGGAGATCGACATCTGCGTGCCCCATGGTTACGAAAACCGCTGCTACTTCGGCATCGAGGCAAAGAAACTGAATACGACAACCTCGGGGGGCAAGTGGGAATCGCAGGCAGGCGGCTATGCGGGTAAGGAGGGTATGGGGTGCTTCGTGGATGGGCGTTACGCGCCCCACCAGTGCGAAGGCGCAATGGTTGGCTACGTCATGGACGGCAACTGTACGAGGGCGAAAAAGTGCATCAAGGAGTCGATAAAGAAGAGGGCTGAGGCCCTTCGTGTGCCCGTACCGTGTCCCCTGCACCCGGCAGAAGACCTCCTCGATTATCCGGACGCCTTTGAAACCCGGCATTCCCTGGATCTCGTCGAGTTCAAGATCTACCACGTGCTTTTGGCTGCGTAGTGGATCCTGAGACGCAACGGAACTCTGTTAACGCCCACCAGAACCTTACGGCTGGTCGGACGGGGCGCGTGATCGCGCGTTTCGTCGTTATGAGTTCAGCGGCTAAGGCCAGGGGGTTTGCGTCGGTGTGCGGCCGCCCGGGCCGGCTATGAACGCGACCGCCGCGACGAGCACGTCGATCGCGCCAAGCGTTACCTCGCCGAGGCCGAGTCCCGCGCGGACTACGCCGGATACCGCACAATCCTCGCCGACATCCACGTCACCCGGGCCCAGCTCGCCAGGCTCGCCGGTGATGCTCAGACGATGCGTAAGCAATGCGAAAAGGCCATCGCCATCTGCGACGACCCCACCTGCGACTACGCCTGGGCGAAACAGGATGCACAGTCCCTGCTCGCCGATACGGACTGCAAAACGTAGGGCGGGTGCTGCCCGGTTTGCTCACCCTGTGGTTAACCGCACATCGACGGGTGACGCCGGACCAGATGCAGAGACCGCGGCAAACTTCGTAACTGTTCCGTTGGCCGAGATGGCGCCGCCGATCTCCGTGTCATCGAGCACGGTCAAGCTGTGGCCGGGGTTGACGGTAAAGGTGCTTTCGACCTCCAAACTGAAATCCGTGACGGTTCCGGAGTCATCCACGTCGAACACGACGGTCACGCCGCCGGGGATGAAAACGTTGTAGGTGTCGACGTCGCTATAGCGGTACGACGCCGGCGGTCCGTTGCCGGGGCGGTACGGCGGACCTACAATCGAGGCTTACGGCCCAACACAGGAGTAAGCACCTTATGCCGTTTGAGTTTAAGCCGTTTGACGAAATGACACCGGAGGATTACGCCGGAATCGGGTTTCGCTGTGGCTTGGAGGTCCATCGCCAGCTCGTTACCCGAACGAAGCTCTTCTGTCGGTGTCCCGCGGGTCGCTACAGTGATCGTTACGACACCGAGATTCTGCGTCATATGCGCCCGACGCTCTCCGAACTCGGCGAGTATGACGGGACGGCGCTCATGGAGAAGAAGACCCGCAAGAACATCCACTATCGCATCCATCACGACACGGTTTGCACATACGAGTTCGACGACACACCGCCCTTCTTTATCGCCGACGACGCATTGGATGCCGCGATCGAGCTGGCGCTTCTGCTTAGGCTCAATCTGGTAAACGAGCTGCACATCGCGCGGAAGCAGTATCTTGACGGCTCGATCCCCACGGGTTTCCAGCGCACCACGATTCTCGGAGTGGACGGGTGGATTCCGTACAAGGGACGCAAGATCGGCATCCGCCAGCTCGGGCTGGAGGAAGACGCGTGTCGTGAGGTGTCGGACGTCGGGCACGATCGCGTCTATCTGACGGATCGTCTGGGGATGCCGCTGGTCGAGCCCGTGACCGAACCCGACATGCGAACGCCGCAGGAGGCGGTCGATGTGGCGTGGATCATCCGGAAACTCTGCCGCAGCACGGGCAAGGTCCGCACCGGGTACGGGACTGCACGCCAGGACGTGAACGTCAGCGTCAAGGGTGGGACACGCGTGGAAATCAAGGGTGTGCCTCAAATCTGGCGGATCCCACGTCTGGTCTACAACGAAGCGAGGCGCCAATGTTCGCTGCTTTACATTCGTGATGAGCTTAAGCGCCGTGGCATCGCGCCGGATTCTCTCGAATACCGGGTCGACGACGTTACGCGGGTCGTTGCCAGAACCCGTGACGAGCCGATACGCTCCGCGCTGGACGAAGGTCTTCGGGTCAAGTGCGTGGTCCTGAAGGGTTTTGGCGGCCTGTTGAACGAAGAGACACAGGAGGACACCACGTTTGCAAAGGAGTTTTCCGATCGCATTCGCGTGATCGCCTGCCTGAACCGCTTGCCGAACATGGTCCACTCCGACACCGCCTCGGAGTCGCTTTACGGACGGGACTGGCAGCAGCTCCGCAAGAAGATGAGCGCCAATCAGAATGACGCGCTGATCCTCGTTTGGGGGGACGAAGCCGACACGCAAACCGCATGCCAGGAGATCGTCATCCGCGCCCGTGAGGCCGCCACGGGCATCCCCAGTGACACGCGACAGGCCCTCAAAGACGGAACCAACGGCTTCGAACGAGTCCTGCCGGGTGCGGACCGCATGTATCCCGACACCGACCTCCCGCCTCTTGCCATCCCACCGGAGCGGGTCGATCAGATTCGCAAGAGGCTCCCGGAGTACGTGTGGGACCGTGAAGCGCGGTATCGGGCGATGGGGCTGGCCGATGACATGGTTGAGGCACTAAGCCTGTCCACCTACAGCGACTTGTTCTCTCGTCTCGTTGACGAGTTGAAGATCAATCCGACCTTCGCCGCCGTCGTGCTCTGCCAGCGGCTCAAGGCGTTCCGGCGGCAGGGCTTGAGACCCCACCGGCTGACGGACGATGAAATCACGGATGTTTTCAAAGCCAATGCCGACGGGCGGCTGGCGCGCGAAGGTGTCGTCCACATCCTGCGCCGCCTTCTCGATAGGCGCGTCCGGGAGCCGGGCGAACGGCTCAGTGTCTCTGATGTGCTCGACGCGGTCCCTGACAGACCAACCAGTGAGAAGGAGTGTATGGTGCACATCAAGACCGCCGTCGAGCGACTCGATCACGGTCGGTTCCCAACATCCGCCAAGAAACACCGCTATGTGATGGGGTTGCTCATGAACGACTTTCGAGGGCGGGTCGACGGCCGCAAGGTCTCGCAGTGGGTCTCCGAAGAACTGGACGCTCAGCGCGGCCACGACGTTTCCACGAAGGTGCAGGCATGACTGACAAGAGGTTTCAAGGCTATCGAGGTACAGGCAAGGCCGTGCTCGAAAGCCACGGCGTAGGTGTCTGGAGCGAGGTCGAGGTCGAGTCCACCCATGGACGATTTAACGGGCTCATCCTGCCCCGAAGCGAAACCTCCGACGACAAGCACATCGTTTTGAAACTCGGCAACGGCTATAACATCGGCATCGCCGCCGACTCCATCACGAGCATCACCGAACATGGTCGGCGCGAGGCCCACTACAAGATTCCCGAGAAGGAGTTTCCCGTTGACCCGGCCAAACCGGATGTCACCCTTTTCGGCACAGGTGGAACGATCGCCAGCCGGCTTGACTATCGAACGGGCGCGGTGATTCCCGCGTTCTCACCCGGCGAGCTGTACGGCTCAGTGCCCGAACTGGCCGACATTTGCAACCTCCGGACGGAGAAGCTCTATGGCGTCTTCAGCGAGAACATGGGACCCGAGCAGTATATTCGTCTGGCCGAGAGCATCGGCAAGGAGATCGAAAAGGGCGTCGACGGCATCGTCATTGGACACGGCACGGATACGATGCACCACACGTCCGCGATCCTGAGCTTTATGGTGCAGGACTCGCCTATTCCGATTGTGATGGTTGGGTCACAGCGATCGTCCGACCGTCCCTCATCGGACGCGGCCATCAATCTCATCGGTGCCGTTAAGGCTGCGGCGGAGGGTGATATCGCCGAGGTCATCGTGTGCATGTTCGGCCCAACCTCCGATCAGTACTGCCTGCTGCATTGCGGGACGCGCGTCCGCAAGATGCACTCCAGCTACCGCTCGACTTTCCGGACAATAAGTGACGTCCCTCTGGCAATGATCGACCAGAAGAGCATCAAATACCTAAGAGGCGACTTCAAGCGCCGTCGAACGGACCGAAGCGTCAAGATCAACACCTCGTTCGAGGAAATGGTGACGATTCTCTACTACTACCCGGGAATGAACCCCGACATCGTCGATGCCATTGTGGACAAGGGATACCGCGGAATCATCATCGCTGGCACGGGTCTGGGACACGTCAACAAACCCGTGTACCCCGCTCTCAAACGTGCGGTCGAGAAAAATGTGCACATCTATATGACGGTGCAGACGCTATGGGGCTACGTGCAGATGTACGTTTACGAGACCGGACGGGAGATCATGGAGCTGGGTGTGGTCCCGGCTGCCAACATGCTCCCGGAGGTCGCGTACATGAAACTCTGCTGGACCCTTGGCCAGACCGACGACCGCGATGAGGTCCGCCGGATAATGCTGACGCCGATCACCAGCGAAATCACCGAGCGCGAACCCTACAACGGATACCTGATTTATCAGGGTGAAATCCCGGAAGTGCAGGAATTCCTCCGTACGATCAAACGCTGAACCGTGGGCCAATGCAGAGAGAGACGCATCAATCCGCAGGGCTCTCGGTTGTCTTTGATGATCCGCAGTTCGCCCGGAAATACGCGGTCCACATGGCCAATAAGGGAAGGAAAATTGGCAGGCAATTCGCCGGACTGCTGACCAGGAACGGATTCGATAAGGGGCGGATTCTTGATGTAGGATGCGGCGCCGGGGATGTCGCGATTGAGATTGCGCGCAGTCTCCCTGGATCAAGGGTGACAGGAGTCGAGCTGTCCGAGCCGCTGCTGGCCATGGCCGAATCCTCTGCGAGGCAATCCGGCCTTACGGACCGCCTGGGCTGGCAGAAAGCGGACGTGGGATCCCTGCCGTTTGCGGACGACTCGTTCGACGCGGTGGTCTGCGTATACATGCTGCACCATGTCGAACACCCAGTAGCCATGCTTAACGAGATCGAACGCGTCCTCACGCTACACGGCATGTTCATCCTTGAGGACGTCAAACGCACCTGGCTCGCCTGGTTTGACCGGGGCTTCCGTGGCGCGTTTACCTGGCCGGAGGCGAAGCGGGTGCTGGAGAGTGCCAACCTGCGCCCCTGGAGGCATCGGGAACGATTCCTGGGATTTCGTATATGGACCCGCGGGGCGTAGGTCAGTTCCGGCAAATCGCCAGCCTTGACATGGGGACTTGAAGCCGGAGTGAAGTCCCGCTGGTCGAATGCACCCCAACGCGACCTTTTGGGAAACATTTGTGAAACCGAAGAAGCGGATTTCGACTGGGCTGTCCGAAGTCACGCCTCCTTGGCGGGAAACCGCCCTTGTCGAAGGGTTGGACGTTTCTAACGGAGAGGGCGGGATTCGAACCCGCGGTACGGTGTAACCCGCACACTGGTTTTCGAAACCAGCTCCTTCAGCCGCTCGGACACCTCTCCAACTTATTTATTCACAAGGGTTTATGTCGGGAACGGCATATGCCTTGCCGCTCAACGACAACCAATCCCTCCGCTAGCCTGTGAGCGTCGATTCAACGGCGCAGCCTGCTGAAGGGATCCGGTCATGTTCAAACACATGCAGGAAAAACCGAAGAAGCCGTACGCGTCATTTCCTTCAACACCCCATCCAAACGGGTAATGGTGCAAGAAGATCCACGGATGGTTGCACTTCTTCGGTATGTGGGCCGATCCCGAGGCCGCCCTCGAACGCTACCATGTACTGGCCCCAGATCTACATGCTGGACGCCAGCCTCAAGCTCGCACGGTACCCAGCGCAGGCCTGACCGTCAAGAACGCCTGCCATGAGTTCCTTAATTGGCAGCGTCAGAAATCGGACGCGGGCGAATCGAGTACCTCTGGTTCAAAGAGTGTCGGAAGATGGTGGCTGTAGACGGTCGGCAAGCACCGTTTGGTGTGAGTATCCCTGCCGG
>CAZJTP010000076.1:0-18241 GCA_964548955.1 uncultured Phycisphaeraceae bacterium | reverse complement strand
TAAGGTTTTGAAACAAGCTTCATGTGCGATTATCGCGGCTGTTCGCGACCGCAGATAGGAACGTGCGGAAGTTAATAGGATTATCCCCTTTTTGCTCTATTGGCAGAGAACCTGCTGCAGCGTATCCAATCCACCTATAACGTGTTGGGGTACGCCACCCTGAGCCGCGCGCATGTCACGGTAGATCCCGTCGGGGCGCGTGATTTGGATTGTGGTCCAACCGAGGGCGTTTGGAGCTATGAAGTCCTTGGCTGCGTTGTCGGCCACGTACGCGCAATGAGCGGATTCGACACCGAGGCGTTTGGCCATCAGCTCGAATGCACGCGTGTGGGGTTTGGCGTAGTCAGGGCCTAAGTCATCCGTGATGATGATCTCATCGAAGCGGATTCGCAGGTAAAGGGCGTTGATCTTCGCCCATTGTGACTGCGAGGGCCCGTCGGTGATCAGGCCAAGCTTGAACCGGCTGCGAAGGCGTGTCAGCGCATTGTCAGCATCGGAATGCAAAATGATCGTCGGTCGGTGCGCGCGGTAGGTCTCGATCATCCGTTCGACGAGCTGCTCGTCCTCCGGCAATCCGCGCTGAGCAAGAAGTGTATTGAACACACGGCGGCGATGCCGTGAGTCGAACAGGCGCCGCATTTGCGCGGCCGTCTCAACGGGATCGCCGAAACGATCTTCAAACGAGGCGGCGACGGCGGCGAAACCGCTAAAGGCGTAGGCACGCTCCGGGTACAGCGTGTCATCCAGATCGAAAATGAGGGCGTGAATATCACCCGTGTTCATGCAGGACTCGCACATCTGATCCGAGCCCCGAGCGCGAGCGAGGGATTACGCATCGCCATCAAGTGTTCTTTCCAAGCCTCGATGCGTTCGGGACGTAGACCGAGTCATCGAAACGCAGCATGGCGATGTTGTCGCGGAATCCCGTCGAGATGATCCGAGGTCTCTTGCCCAGAAGCTCCGACAGAATCCACTTGGGAAAATCCGCGCCGGCGTGGATGGCCAGGGGGACACCGCCACCGAATCGCGGGTTGATCTCGATCACGCGGATGCGACGGTCCGGCGTCGCGATGCACTGAACCGTAATTACACCTCGACACTCGCCGAGCATTTCAGCCACACGCCGCCCGATGGCCATGATCGCAGGATCCTTGACAATCAGACCCTTGCTGACCTCCCCGCCTCGTACCTCGAGTCGCTTCCGTGGGACGACGCACCGCGGCCTCCCGTCAAAACCCGTGTAAACGTCAAGTGTGTATTCCGCCCCTTCGACGAACTCCTGTACAATGGGATCATGTATGCGGTGACCGAATACGCGAAGCTCATCAAAACTGTAGACTACATAGTTACCCAGTGCTGCGCTTCCGGCCCGCGGTTTGAGGAAATAGGGGAACCGGTGGCGCTTGCGCTTAATTGCCTCACTCCACACCCATGTGGCCGGTGTATCTATTCCGGCAGCCTTCAACGCTCTGTAGGTTGCCATCTTGTCGCTGCAGGTCCCCACGACGGCCTCGGAGGAGATCAACGCATGGCAGCCGAACTCGGCAAACCGGTCAGCCACTGCCGCAACCAGCGAAAGCTCCAGATCAATCAGCGGGATCAACATATCGATCTTTGACCGACGCACCAAGTTAAACAACGCGTCGGTGTAATTGCCGGCTGAGATCGGTGGCAGAATATGGGGTTTGTTCACCCGGTGGATGGCGGGTGAGAGTCGGTTCGCGTCAGCCCCATGAACCTCCAAACGGACGTTGAGGCTTTTAGCTGCCCGCCGGAAGGCGTTAATCAGCTCGAATCGCCGCCCGACGCACGTAAACAGGATGCGCAGGTTCTTCCCTGCCCCGCGTCTGTTTGGCGATGATCTCCCGGTAGAACCCATACTGCGTTTTCGGTGCAACCCAATCGGCCACGTCCTGTGGTCACTGGACCCAGTCGCGTCTGCGGACCCGACTTACGCGTTGCGCTTAGCCATGGCACCCGACCGATAGTCGTGAAACTTGTGAAACACGGTCTATTTCGTGCGAGTGACTATACAACCGGCACCACACCGGTGCCACCAAAGACGTCACTTGGTCCTCGCACCGCGCCGTGCTACTCTGCCGGGGTAATGGACGCGGTCATCCTTAGTATCGGAACGGAGCTTGCGACGGGGCAGCTTATCGACACGAACGCTGCCTGGCTCTCGGCTGAGCTAACCCGCCTGGGTGTGCGGGTGGTGCGTCATGTCACGGTCGGCGACGATCTTGCGCACATCCGAGCGGAGATTATCCAGGCGATCGGAGAGGCGGAGGTCACAATCATCACCGGCGGACTCGGCCCCACTCCCGACGATTTAACCCGACACGCGCTCGCTGAGGCGATTGTTCAGCCGCTTGAGGAGAACGCCCAGGCGTTGGAGCAAATCCGGGGCCTGTTCGAGCGATGGCAGCGGCCCATGCCCAAATCCAACAGGATTCAGGCGATGATCCCCTGCGCCTGCGATGTGATTCCCAATAAGCGTGGGACGGCTCCGGGTATCTGGTACCGCCACGACGACACCGAGCTGTTCGCTCTTCCCGGTGTACCGGCGGAAATGAAGGCCATGTTTGACGCGACGGTTTCGCCAGCGCTCGGCGTGCTGACTGGTGGTGCATGCTGCCGCGAGACTTGCCTGGCGTGCTTCGGGATCAGCGAGGCCAAGATCGGCGAGCTTCTTGGCGACCTAATGGGCCGGGACCGCAATCCGCTGGTCGGCACGACGGCCTCCCACGGAATCATCCGAGTGCGTATCATCGCGTACAGTAAGGACGAATCGGAAGCCGAACGTCTGGCGTCCGCTGATGAGACCGAGATCCAACGACGCCTCGGACGCGCCGTCTTCGGGGAAGGCGACGATACATTGGAGCTGGCGGTTGCGCGCCTGCTTGTGCAACACGGAAAGACTATCGCAACTGCGGAGTCGTGTACGGGCGGCCTGTTGGCCAAACGTTTGACGGACGTGCCGGGCAGCAGCGCGTATTTCATGCGCGGGTATGTCACTTATTCAAACTCAGCCAAAAGCAATCTGCTCGACGTATCGCCGGAGTTGATCGCCTCCGAAGGTGCGGTTAGTGAATCGGTGGCCCGGGCAATGGCGTCCGGTTGCAGGACAGCAGCGGAATCAGACCTCGCCTTGGCTACGACCGGAATCGCCGGGCCGGCGGGCGGGAATCCACCCGTTAAGCCGGTGGGTCTGGTCTACGTTGCGTTGGCGATCTCGACCGGAGTTGAGATTAAGCGGCTGGACCTGGGTGAGCACTTGGACCGCGAGGGGATCCGAGACCGCGCGTGCAGCGCGGCGTTGAATATGCTTCGTCTGCACTTGCTTCAAGGCGTTGGCAAGTGAAGCGCGACGGGGCATGGTCTTGTCGGCACGTAGGCGTAGATCTGCGCGACGGCGAGGGTCGGACCTGTCCGGTAGTGGCATGCCTATTGCAGGTGGCACATTGACGCGCTAGAATCCGCGAACTTGGTCGGTGGATTCGCGGGCCGGCGGCGCGGCGTAGTACGGTCCGCAGGTTAACAGCGCATAGGCTCTAAGATACATGCAAGATAGAACGGTTCACGGCGGCTATTTCCACAACATTTGGAAGACCTTCTATACGATTCTGGTGGGCATGCGTGTCTCGCTGAAGTACTGCTTCGGAAAGACCGTGACGGTTCAATACCCAGACGTGCCGCCGGTTCTACAGCCGAGGTTTCGCGGGTTCCATTTCTACGAAATCGAGAAGTGCATCGCGTGCGATCAGTGCGCAAGAGCGTGCCCGGTTGACTGCATCTACATCGAGAGGAGCGGGCCGCGCAAGATCGACAAGGAATCAGGGGTTGCGGTCGGCGGCGCCATGGTCCGCTATGCGGTTGACTACGCAAAGTGCATGTTCTGCGGATTGTGCGCCGAGACCTGTCCGACACAGTGCATCCACATGGGTAACCTGCACGACATGTCGGGGTACACGCGCAAGGATATGATCGTGGAGTTCACCGAGTTGGCCAGGCAAGGATTACAGACGCCGCAACCACTTTGGATGGTGCGGGATACGGCACCTGTTTGGGCACAGGAACGCAAGAACGAGTGGCTGGCGTATTGTCACTCCGACGACAAGCTGACGGGACAGAACGAATTGCGCCGCCAGAAGATGCTAGAAGCGCTGGTGCCATCTGAGGCCACGAAGAAGGAATAACTGGTCGCGAAGCGGCCCGCCGCGGGGAGAAGTCACTGTGATCTACAACCTGGCCACTGTCGTCCACTCGCTGGTCCTTGGCGTGCAGCTTGTGGAGCCGTCAACTAAGCACTCTGGCACGAACGTCGAGCTGGCAATGGGCCTTTTGCTATTCGCCGTTGCCGGTCTTGTTGTTGGCGTTGGTGGGCTGACGGTTGGACGACTTGTTCGCCCTACGGCACCGCATCCGGAGAAGGCGGCGCCGTACGAGTGCGGTGAGCCGGCGATCGGTGACAGTTGGATACAGTTCGACCTGCGGTTCTACACGGTAGCCCTGGTGTTCATCGTGTTTGACGTTGAGGTTGCCCTCTTGTGGCCTTGGGCGGTGGTATTCAAGGACATGGGCGCCCCGGCGTTCTGGGCGTTTCTGGTCTTTTTCGGGTTGATAGCGATTCCGTTCGTGTACGAATGGAGCTGCGGCTACCTTCAGTGGGTCCGTGCCAGCAGTACACAGGAGCGAGCGGTTCTGGAGGATACGGACTAAACGAGTCGCGGATTTCGCATCCCACGTGGCACCGCGCGGGCTTTGAGGAAACGACTCGGAGGATCACGATGAGTTGGATCGACAACCGTCTGGAAGAGGGCGTGATCGTCACGTCGGTGGACTGGGCGATGAACTGGGGCCGGCTGAGCAGCCTGTGGCCTTTGACGTTCGGCCTGGCCTGCTGCGCCATCGAGATGATGGCGACCGGAGCGTCGCGTTTCGACATGGACCGGTTCGGGGCGGGTGCTTTTCGGGCGACGCCCCGGCAGGCGGATCTGATGATCGTTGCAGGCACGGTGACGTACAAGATGGCCAGCCGGCTCAAGCGGCTTTACAACCAGATGCCCGAGCCGAAGTACGTGATGGCCATGGGTGCTTGTACGGTGGGCGGCGGGCCGTACTTCAAGTACGGATACAACGTGGTCAAGGGCGTGGACCTGATCGTACCGGTGGATGTTTACGTCCCCGGTTGTCCGCCGCGCCCCGAAGCGCTGCTGGAAGGACTGATGCGGATACAGGACAAGATCCGCCATCAGACCCGGGCGAAGAACCCCGTGGCCGGGGCGAGGGAAGCGGTTCCAAGCTAGTGCTCCATTGCCCGTCAACTGAAGATTCGGCGGCACGGGTAAGAGCTTTTTCCATGCGTCTTGAGGATGTGCCACACGGGTCCGCCGGAGCGGACCCATGCCACCCTGCGAGGGAAGTAATCCTGGGCTAGATTCGGGTGGCTTGGAGTTCAATGCTGCTGCGACCTTTGGTCCGCGCCGTGTTCCGCGCAGGCGATAGCCTGCGGTTCCGTGAGAGACAGATTGGTGACACCTGAAGAAATCTGTAAACGGTTGCAGGAAAAGTTTGGCGAGACGGTGGTGGAGGCCGCACTGGAGGGCGGGCATCCCCACGTCCGGATCGCCCCGCGATATTGGCCTGAGGTGGCGGTGTTTCTGCGTGACGATTCGCGGCTGGCATTCAACTTCCTGCGATCGGTTTCGTCGCTTGATCTGATCGCCGAGAATCAGCTTGCGTGCATCTACGACATGAATCACATCCCGACGGACGATCCGACGGAACTGATCACCCAAACTCACGAGTTTTCGGTTCGGATCGTGGTGGACCGGGATGATCCCGTGATTCCGTCGGTGGCACACGTCTGGCCGACGGCGAATTGGCACGAGCGGGAGGCGTATGACCTTATGGGCATCCGCTTTGAAGACCATCCCGACCTGCGGCGAATCCTGTGCCCTGAGGATTGGGTTGGTCACGCGCTGCGCAAGGACTATGAGTTCCCGCTCGAGTATCACGGGATACCGGGAACGACGGAGTATGAGATGACGAATCCGCGACATTAGGACGACTAGCACACAGCTGCCTGAGCTTGGCGATGGCTCCAGGCAACGGACAGAGAAATGGCAGATACTGTTCTGGAATCCGCTCCGGATGTTCTCATCGACTACGATCGTAGCGAGCAGGGTGACCTGCAGACCGAGGAGATGCTGGTCAATATGGGGCCTCAGCACCCCGCGACGCACGGTGTGCTTCGCGTTGTCCTCCGTACGGACGGCGAGATCGTGCTCGAGGCCATCCCGCACGTCGGATATCTACACCGCTGCGCCGAGAAGATCGGCGAGAACTTGAGGCCCGCTCAGTTCATCCCGTATACCGACCGGATGGACTATCTGTCGAGCATGAATAACAACCAGGGGTACGCAGTAGCGGTGGAGAAGCTGTGCGGGATCGAGGTTCCGCCGCGCGGACAGGCGATTCGTGTGATCTGCGCGGAGCTGAACCGGATTGCGTCTCACTTGGTGACGGTCGGCTGCTACGGCCTGGACATGGGGGCCTTTACGCCGTTTACCTGGTGTTTCCGCGAGCGTGAGTTGATCCTCGATCTATTCGAGGCGGTCTGTGGGGCGCGCCTGACCTACAGCTATATCACCATCGGAGGTGTTCGTGGGGATCTGCCGGAGGGGTGGATCGCCAGATGCCGGGAGTTTCTGGACTTCCTCGAACCGAAGATCACCGACTACAACGATCTCCTGAGTTACAACCATATTTTCCTGAAGCGCACGTGCAATGTGGGCGTGATATCGCTCGAGGATGCGATCGCGTACGGTCTGACGGGCCCGTGCCTTCGTGGCAGCGGGATCCGGTGGGACCTTCGCAAGGTGCGCCCCTACGACGGCTACGAGAAATATGACTTTGACATACCGATCGCGGTGCCGGGTGGTATGGAAGGTCGCCCCAAGGGCGTCGTCGTCGGGGACAACTGGTGCCGGTACTTCCTGCGCATCCTTGAAATGAGTCAATCCGTTCGGATCATCCGGCAGGCGCTCGACCAACTGCCGGACGGCGAAGTACTGGCGAAGAAAGTTAAGAACCTCAAACTGCCCGATGACGAGGCCTATGCGGAGGTGGAGAATCCGCGCGGTCAGCTCGGGTTTTATGTGCGGGGCGACGGATCGGCGATTCCATATCGGGTTAAGGCGCGTGGCCCGAGCTTTAACAACCTGTCGATCCTCACCCACATTTGCCGGGATATTCTGATCGCGGACATGCCGGCGATCATCGCAAGCATCGACATCGTGTTGGGCGAGGTGGACCGGTAAAGCACGCGACAACAGAAGTGACGATCGGTCACGGTCCCGTTCTTCAACGGATTTAGAAAAGGGCTTTCACAACGGGACCCGGACCGCTAAGATTCGTCGCTCTTTGCAGATGATGACGCCATAAGGAGGCGCGCGGCGGCATAGTGACACAGTTTTCCGTACCATGGATTCCTAGGACAACGCGAACGAACTTCGGCTACCCCGCCATGGCGTTCACGGCGGCGGTTGTGTGGCTGATCGTCGCGGTCGTGCTCTATTGGGTCAGTAGCGCGGCTCTCGAGAGTCACCCAACGGCGATCCTGTTTCTGGTCGTCGGCCCGGTGGTGCTCGCTGCGTTGTCGGTCGCTGCAGGTCTCGCGGTGGCAACATGGCCGATCTGGGTCCCGGTCCTGTTGCGATTGGCACCTATCATCCTGATCGGTGCGGTGATCGCGTCGTGTTTCGGTGTGTGGGCTGTTAATGCGCTGTTCTTGTGGGTGCAGGACGACGTAGTAGCGTCAGCGGTGAACGACCCGGCAGTGGACACATGGTTCGGGTGGCCTCTGACCATCGGCGAAATTACGCAGGCGATGCCCGCTGCAATCCCCGACTGGATAGCACCGCTGGTCTGGCCGCTGCAGTTCCCGCTCTTTCGCGACGTCATTTCGATGACGACGTTGATCATCTTTTTCACCATCGTCCCGGTTTTTGTGATCTGGTGGGAGCGAAAAGTAGCGGGCCGGATTCAATCGCGGCTGGGACCGATGCGCGTTGGCCGGTGGCACGGTTGGGCGCAATCCCCGGCGGACGGGATCAAGCTGATCCTCAAGGAAGATCTCGTACCGAAGGATGCCGACAGGATTCTGTTTCGTCTGGCTCCCTACTTTGCGATCATTCCGAGTGCAGCCGCGTCTATGGCGCTTCCGTTCGGCGTGAAGTACGTATTCCGCGATCTCGACATATCGCTGGTGTTCATTATCGCGCTGCTGGCGGTCGAGGTGCACGCCGTGATCCTGGCCGGTTGGGCGTCGAACAACAAATGGAGCATCTACGGCGGGATGCGCGAGGCTTGCCAGATGATCTCGTATGAGATTCCAATGGGGATGGCCCTGCTAATTCCCGTCGTTTGCGCGGGTTCGCTGAGCCTGAAGGAGATTGGGGAGGTTCAATCGGGCGGGTGGTTTACGTGGCTAGCGTTCAGTAACCCGTTCGCGTTTGTCGCTTTCATTGCTTACTTCATAGCGTCTTTGGCGAGCTGCAAGCGGGCTCCGTTTGACTTGCCGGAGGCTGAAAGCGAATTGGTGGCCGGCTTTCTCACGGAGTACTCGGGTTTCCGCTGGGCGCTCTTCTTCTTCGCTGAATACGCAGCGATGTTTGTAGTCTGCGCACTCGCGGTGATTCTGTTCTTGGGTGGATGGAACTCGCCTCTGCCTCTTTCCTGGGGTGACTACGTTATCCGCTGGTTCGGTGACAACTGGGTATCCAAGGGGATCAACGGTGTGCTGTTCAGCGGGCCGGTCTGGTTCGTGGCCAAAGGTGTGTTCTTCCTGTTTGTGCAGTTGTGGATTCGCTGGACTTTACCCCGGATTCGGATCGACCAAGTGCTCTACGCGTGTGTGCAGGTCCTCTTGCCGATGACGATGATTCTGCTGCTCGGGTCAACGCTTTGGGTATGGGCATCGACGTCGGACAGCACGGCATGGATGTGGTTTGATGGGACCGTGAATGTGATTGTCGGGCTGGTTGGTCTGGTCTTTGCCCTGGGCTTTGTGGTCATCGCCGCATACGGATTCTATCACCGGCGACGATTAGTAGGCAATCTGGTGATCGATCCTTTGCCGGGCTCTTAGCGGTTTTTGCGTGGCGTAGTAGTTTTGAGTGGACTGAAGATGGCTTCCAATACTAGGACCGTTACTCCGGTTCTGACGGCCGCAGTCGTGCTGCTGGGAATGGCAAGTTCGGCCGCCCTGGCGGCATCTGGTCCTGGTGCCGCAGCGCCGTCGAGTGTGACCGGCGCGGTTCCACCGGGCGGCATTCTCGAGCCGATCCTCTTTTACATTGTAGCCGCGGTGACAGTAATCTCATCGCTGGGCGTGTGCATTGCCAGAAACATCGTTCGCATGGCCGTCTGGCTGTTCATCGCATTAAGCTGGATCGCGTTTCTGTACTTCCTATTGGCGGCTACATTCCTCGGGGCGATTCAGTTGATCGTTTATGTCGGGGGCACCCTGATCCTACTGATCTTCGGCGTGATGCTCACTAGCAGATCGCCGTGGGTGCGGTTTGACCCGCCGAAGATCGAGATTGCCGCAGCGGCTGTTGTGTGCGGTGCGTTGCTGGTGACGTTATGTATTGTTCTTTGCCGGGCGGTCTGGCCGGCGACGGAAGGCGCGGCTCCCGGAGTCAGTGTAGCCGATTTGGGTCGGGGGCTTCTGACCACGTATCTGGTGCCCTTCGAGGTGGCGGGTGTGCTATTGATGATCGTGATGGTGGGGGCGGCCCACCTTGCGCGACAGGAAAAGAAGTGAAGCATGTTACCGAACGGCTTTATTGAGCAGTATCTCGCCATCGGCTTGACGCACTACCTCGTCGTAGCGGCTGTGCTGTTTTGCTGCGGCATCTTCACGATGATGACTAAGCGAAACGCGATCGGCATCCTGATCGGCGTGGAGCTGGTGCTCAACGCCGCGAGCGTGAACCTGATCGCGTTCGACCGGTATCTCGTTTCACACGAGGTTGACGGGCAGATTACGGCGCTGTTCGTGATCGTCCTTGCCGCGGCGGAGGCGGCGCTGGCGGTTGGAATCTGCATCAATCTTTACAAAAACCTTGCGACGGTCGACGTCGACACGGCCACGAAATTGCAGGGGTAAATTGCGATTGCGGATTGGAGACTGCTGTAAGCTGATTGTTGACTGCTGAGAGCTAATGGGTTCACACACGTACGAAATCCTGCTTGCACTGGGCCTTCTCGCCCCGATGATCGCTTTCTGGCTGCTGGTTTTCTTTGGGCCCAGGATGGGTAAACCTGGAGCCGGTTGGTTCACGGTCGCCCTCGGCATGGGCGTGCCGCTGGTGCTGGCGACCATTGTTCTTATCGGCTGGTGCAATGAGGACCCGGCCTCAAAGGCGGCGCTCACCGAAGGTGCGTTTCGTTTCCACTGGGCCGACCTGGGCGCCGTGCCGGTCACGGTCGGCATCAAGCTCGATTCGCTGACGGTGGCCATGTTCTTCATGGTGGCCATCGTCTCGTTTTTGATCTTCTTCTTCAGCATCGGCTACATGTCCGGCCACAGCGACGAGATCGACGGTAAGAGCAAGTACAGCCGCTTCTTCGCGTACATGTCGTTGTTCGGTTTCAGCATGTTGGGGCTGGTGGCCAGCAGCAGTCTGCTGTTTCTGTACATATGTTGGGAGCTGGTCGGTCTGTGCAGTTATCTGCTGATCGGTTTCTACTTCGATCGGGCATACGCGTCGGCGGCGGGGGTCAAAGCGTTTATCACCAACCGCGTGGGCGATTTCGGATTTCTCATCGGATTGATGCTGGTCTACTTCCAGCTTGGAACACTCGATCTGGAACAAGCAGCTGCGGCTTTTGCCGAGCAGTACGCAATGCATACGGGCATCTTCGCCAGTCACTTTACACTATTCGGCTGGTCGCTGGCGACGATCATGGGGATCGGGCTGTTCTGCGGGGCGATGGGTAAAAGCGCCCAGTTCCCGCTGCACGTGTGGCTGCCGGACGCGATGGCCGGTCCCACACCGGTCAGCGCCTTGATTCATGCGGCGACGATGGTGGCCGCCGGTGTGTATCTGGTCGCTCGCGTGTTCAGGTTGATGACGCCCGAGGCGCTGATGTTCGTCGCGGTGATCGGGTGTTTGACGCTAACGCTTATGGCGCTGGTTGCAATCGTCCAGGTCGATATCAAGAAGTGTCTCGCATATTCCACGCTCTCGCAGCTTGGCTACATGATCTTCGGGATGGGGTGCGGGGCGTGGGTCGCAGCGTTGTTCCATCTGATTACCCACGCGTTCTTCAAAGCGATGCTCTTCCTCTGCTCAGGCCAGGTGATCGAAGGGTGCCACCACGAGCAGGACATGCGGAAGATGGGCGGGCTCTACAAAAAGATGCCCGTCACGTGCTGGACGTTCTTTATCGGCATTCTGGCGATTTCCGGGGCCGGTATTGCGGGGACCGGGATAGGTCTGGGCGGATTCTTCAGCAAAGACGAGATTCTGGCTGTTGCATACGCGCGTTCCTACCAGTGGGACGACTACAGCAAGCATGAGGCACACGGCAACCACGAATCGCATGCGCTTCGCATTCCAAACACGGCGCGTGACGCTCGTCTTGTGGCCTATCATGAACAGGACCAGACGCATACCCGTCAAGCTCAAGCTCAGCGAATGCAACGTCCCGATCCGGTCGATGAGCAGAACCAGATCGAGCACGATCGCCGCCGGGGCCGGACCGACGGCAAGGAACCTTTAGGGGCCGGCGCGATTCGCATTTCACCGCAGCCCACGGGTGAGTATGGCGATCACGAAGCGGCGGCCCACGGTGAAGGCAACGAGGGCATCTTCAAGAACATACCACCTCTGCCGAAGTGGTTGTTCTGGCTGGCGATTGTCACTGCATACGTAACGCCGTTTTACATGATGCGGGCGTGGTGGATGACGTTCATGGGCAAGCCGCGCGACGAGCACGTGTACAAACACGCCCATGAGATCTGGCTGATGTACGTCCCATTGGTTGTGTTAGCAATCGGGACGGTCTTCGCGAGCTACTTCCTTTTCAGGCCTTTGATCGCAGAGAGCGCACCGGACGCCACCGCGGCGGCCATGGTCCTAGCGACCGATGGCCATCTCCATACGGACGCGATCAGTGCCGCGCATCACTGGTTGATGTACGGCGTCGGCGGTGCGTTCATTGTGGGCTTCGTGATCGCGATCGCGATTTACAGCGGTGGCCTGAGAAAGGCGGAAGCGATCAAGCGCACAGCCGGTCTGCTCTATGTGATCCTCGAACACAAATACTTCTTCGACGAGGTGTACAACTTCGTCTTGGTGAAGGGTTGCATTCTGGTCGCGAAGATCGTCCGGCTGATCGACACGTACATTGTCGATCTTCTGTTCGACCTGGCCGCCTTCACCACGGAGCGTCTGGCGGCCTTTTCCGGATTGATCATCGACAACCACGGCGTGGACGGCATCGTAAACGGCGTAGCGAAGACGTCACAGGACATCGGCGGCGTAGCTCGCAGCCCGCAGACCGGGCTGATTCGCAACTACCTTTTGTTCGCAGCCGCCGTGGCGACGGTGGTGTTGATTTGCGTTTTGCTTGCTGGATGGGGATCGACAGTGTCGGTCGCGGCGGCGGCTGAAGTTGCGGTTCCATAGGTTCTCTTTAAGAAGAGGACGCATCAATGGGTATTCTTACATTGCTCGTGTTTCTGCCGGCGATCGGCGGTGTTGTATGTCTGTTCGTACCGAGGCATCAGGTGCGGACGGTGGCTGTCGCCTTCAGCCTCGCCACATTAGTGCTGTCACTCGCGCTGTTCGGCACGTTTTTCGGCGGGACGGGTGAGTCGGCGGAAGCAGTCTTCGGGACACAGTACGGAACGTTGCATGAGGTCGAGCGGGTTACGTGGATTCAGGGGGCGGACTTCACGATTGAGTACTTTCTGGGAATCGACGGGCTGGGCTTCCCGCTCTTTATCCTGACGACGCTCGTTTCCTTCCTGGCGTGCCTGGCGAGCTGGAACTTCGACAAGTGGAAGATCAACAAAGGGCCGCGAGCGTATTTCATCCTGTTTCTGCTTCTGGAAACGGGGATGCTCGGCGTGTTCGTCTCGATGGACTTCTTCCTGTTCTACATCTTCTGGGAAGTGATGCTCCTGCCCATGTACTTCCTGATCGGGGTATGGGGCGGTCCGCGGCGCGAATACGCCGCGATCAAGTTCTTCCTGTTCACGCTTGCCGGTTCGGTGCTGATGCTCATCGCCCTGGTGGCGATGTACTTTTACAGCGATGCCGCCGTCACGGCGGAGATGACCCGTTTGGGCGTGGACGGGGTCGCCAGCGGGTATCGCGGTGAAGACGTGCTGGTCAGTCACGGCACGTTCGATCTGATCGAGCTGGCGATGAACCCGGTGATCCAGAGTCATTTCGCGGCCCAGTCGACGCTTTTTTTGGGTCTGAAGTTCGCGCCGCTGATGTTCATGCTTCTGTTCATCGGATTTGCGATCAAGCTGCCTTCCGTGCCATTCCATACATGGTTACCCGATGCGCATGTCGAAGCGCCGACGCCGATCAGCATGATCCTGGCGGGGATCCTGCTGAAGATGGGCGGTTACGGCTTTTTGCGACTGTGCTATCCGATCTTCCCCACCGGGGGCGAGACGTGGGCGTATCTCCTCGCGGTGGTCGGCGTGGTCAGCATTATCTATGGAGCGTTATGCGCGATGGCGCAGACGGACTTCAAGAAGCTGGTCGCCTACAGTTCCGTGTCGCACATGGGGTATGTTCTGCTGGGTATTGCGGTGATGACGGAGGCCGGTTTTCAGGGGGCGATGTTCCAGATGATCGCTCACGGCATTTCCTCACCCATGTGCTTCTTTTTGGTCGGCGTGATTTACGATCGGGCCCATCATCGTGAGATCAACCGGTTCGGCGGTCTGTGGCTGACGATGCCGAAATACGGCACGTTGGCGACGATCGGATTTTTCGCATCGCTGGGCCTGCCGGGTCTCTGCGGATTCATCGGTGAGGTATGGGTGATTTTGGGAACGTTCGCCGCACGTGATACGTTCCCCTGGGCGGTGCCGATGGCGATCCTGGCCGCCTCGGGCGTGATCCTGACCGCCGGTTATATTCTGTGGCTCATTCGCCGCGTGTACCTCGGGAGGGAGAAGGAAGAACACCTGGGCTTTACGGACGCGAGCGCCCGTGAGACGTTCATTCTCGTTCCCATGGCCGTGCTGGCGATCGTGTTGGGCGTTTTCCCGATGCAGACGGTGTTCAATTTCACCAACGGTACGCTGGATCTGATGTTGGCGCACGTTGCCAATATCCTGGCAGTAGTGCCGTAACGGCGCAGTGCAGGCGTTAGCGAGCCGCGACCTTTAGGTCGCGCGGAGGTCCGCGCAGGCTTTGAGCCTGCGGCTCGGTGACAGTGTGAATACCCGTGCGGGCTTTGAGCCTGCGGCTCGATGTGAACTCAGTGAGGGTTTCTTAAGAGCAACATGTATTTCCTGGCACAAGCGAATCCGTGGGCCGGTATTGAGGTCGGTGAGCAGTTGTTCTACTTTTCGCCGATGATCGCCCTGGTGTGCACGATGCTGGCCGTGGTGGGCTGTCCGGTTATCCTCGGGCGCGGCCCGCGCACAATCGCCGCGATCGCGACGCTGGGTGTCGTCGCAACATTCATTCTGACGTTGCGCGTCGCCGGCGCAGTCAATACCGGCGGCGGGCTCAGCGGCCTGTCAACCCAGCCCGGCGCCGGCATCCTGATCGCGGACAATCTCTCGATCTGTTTTCAGATCGTCCTGCTCATCTTCATGGGCGGCGTGATGTGGCTTTGGTGGCTTGGATCCGCCGAGCACGAGCGCAACGCCCCGGAGTTTTTCATTCTGCTTCTGGGCAGCGCGCTGGGCATGGCGTTGATGGTAAGCACGCAGAACCTGCTGATGATCGTCGTGGCGATCGAGACGGCCTCACTACCAAGCTATGCATTCGTCGGATTTGACAAGCGCGACCGTATCGGAGCTGAGGCTTCGCTGAAGTACATGGTTTTCGGGGCGATCTGCGCCGCGACCATGTTGTACGGCGTCAGTCTGCTATACGGCCTGGTGGGTAGCCTGAACATGGCGGATGTCGCGGCGTACACCACCCAGAACCTCGCCGGTGGGGAAAACCGGGTTCTGTTGAGCGTGGCGTTGATCTGCTTCTTCATCGGAATCGCGTTCAAGATTTCCGCCGTCCCGTTTCACTTCTGGTGTCCCGATGCCTTCGAGGGCGCGAAGATCGAAGTGACGACGTGGCTAAGTGTGGTGAGCAAGGCTGCTGGGCTGGTTCTACTGGCCCGTCTGGCGACCGTGTTCTGTGGGGCCGTGGATTACCCGGTCGAGATGTCACTGATCAGGCCGCTCGCCTGGATAATCGGGATCATGGCGGCGATCACCTGCACGTACGGCAACTTCTGTGCGTACAAGCAACGGAGCGTCAAGCGCCTGCTCGCCTATTCGTCGATCGCCCACGCCGGATACATGCTGATGGCGGTGGCTGTGTTCATCCACCCGTCGGTTCAGGGTCACGAGGCCGGAATAACCGCGCTGCTCGTGTACATCATCATTTACCTGTTCATGAACCTCGGTGCATTTGGGGCAACGGCGCTGGTGGTGTGGGCGACAGGAAGCGACAGCATCGAGTCCTTCAACGGGCTCCGGCGCCGGGCGCCATGGATCGCTGTACCCATGATCATCTGCCTGATGTCGCTGGTGGGCATTCCACCGTTGGCTGGATTCATCGGGAAATGGTGGATCTTGGTCGCCTTGGGCAGCCTCAGCAAGGCAAGTGCGTCGCTGAGCACCCTGGGCTGGGTGTTGATCATCGTCGCCGTTTTGAACACGCTGATCAGCCTGTTCTACTACCTGCGCGTGGTCGTTCAGATGGGCTTGTACGACGACGGAAAGCCGCAAGTCCGCGCCCCGATTGGCGGATTGACTCTGGTCAACATCTGCGCAGTCGTGCTCCTGGCACTGTTTGTACTGGCTCATCCGCTCAAGAAGACGGCGGACCGTTTCTCACGTGATGTGTTCCATGCGGTAGCTGCGTTGCCGCAAGACGCGGGTCCGGTGGCCTCCTCGACGGATAAAACGGACTGATGGACAGACAGGCGATCGTCGACATCCTGAATGAACTGGTAGCCCTGGAGCATCGCAACTTAGCCCGGCGGCTTGTCGAATCAACCCTCTTCGTCTCGCGTCCGTCCGTGGAGGTTTCGCGTGTTGTGGAGCGCATGGCCAAGTCGAGCGAGGAACACGACCGCTGGCTGTCGGAAGTGATCCTGGCGCTTGACGGCGTCCCCGGCGTGCGTCTCGGGGACGTTCACACGGCCGATCTGCACTATCAGGAACTGCACCGCGTGCTGCCGCGTCTGACGGTAGATCTCGAGAACCTAATCCAAAAGTACGCGCTCGCCGTGGATCGCATAGCCGAAGAACCGTTGGCTGCCAACGTCGTCACACGCATCTTGAAGGGTCATAAGCAGGAATTGGCCTCATTGCAGCAGGCGGGCGTCGCGCCGTAGCCCGGTGTGCGGTGCGTCAAAACGCGCCCTGCATCCAGAGAACCACTGCCCCAACAATCCAGCAATACAGCGCAAAATAATGCAACTTCGCGCGCTGGACCATATTGAGCAGAAGCTTCAGGGCAAACACGCCGACCACGAGTGACACGAGACTGCCAACGATGACGGGTCCCGTGGCCTCGGCGGCAAGCTGCTGGGTGGGCAGATAGAGTGCGTCCTTGATCTTCAGAACCGTTCCACCGATTATTGCGGGAACCGCGATGAGGAAGCTGAACTGGGCCGCCCAACGCCGCCGCCATCCGAAATAAGCGGCGACACAGATCGTGGAGCCGCTACGCGATATACCCGGCAGAATCGCCATGGCCTGGGCAACTCCGACCAGCGCCGCTTCCCACCAGTTATAGTCCTTCCAGCCGCGCCGTCCGCGGCGAAGCCCCACAAGAACCGCAAGCAGACTACCCGTAACGATCAGGCATATCCCGATCCAGACCGGTTTGTCGAACGCCGCCTCGAAGGTGCCCCTAAATGCCAGACCAATGACAACAGTCGGCACGGTGGCGGCGACCGCCAGTAGCACGATGCGCCACGCATATCGCTTTTGAGACCACGATCCCCTCGATTCGCGGACAAGTCTGCGCGCAAAACGTCCGGCCGGCGCGGCAAACACGATGATAACGGCGATCAACGTGCCGCAATGGGCCAGAAGATCAAACAGCAGCATCTGCGTACTGTCCGGCTTCAGGCTCAGCCATCGCTGAGTCAAAGCCAGGTGCCCGCTGCTGGAGATGGGCAGGAACTCCGTCAGCCCCTGAATCGCGCCGAGAAGGATGGCCGTTAGGTAATCTAGCTCGCTCACGCCGGCGCACTTTCCTCCAGAATATGGCGAGAACGTATGAGGTATACCAAAGTGGAAAGGGCTGTGATGATAACCGTCAGCCAGACCAGAGTCTTCTTGGTCGGTTCGGCGGCTGTACCCCATACCTCCTCGTGGGCGACGATGAACAGGATCGCGGGCGCAGCGATGCTCTGCATCCACATCTTGAGCTTGCCGTAGAGCGACGCGCCGAAGGATATCCCGATCGATTCGTGGAACCCGCGCAATCCGGTAACCAGCAGTTCCCGCCCCACGATCACCACGACCATCCAAGCGCGGACTTCGGTCACGTTATGACCGGTGCCATCGACGAACGGCTGTCCGGCAAACAAGACGAACGCCCCGCAGACCAATACCTTATCGACCAGCGGATCAAGCACGCGGCCCAGCGCGGTGACCTGCCCCCACTTGCGGGCAAGATATCCGTCCAGGATGTCGGTGACGGCTGCGATAATGAAGATCACCGCCGCTACGTCAAGCATCACGGGCTTGGGTGTCACCTGCGAGTACTGCGAGAGCAGGATAAAGAACACGATGGCCAGCACCAGACGGGCGATCGTGATCTGATTGGGGATGTTCAAAGCCGTTTTCATGCACTTAACACGGGTAGGGCGGTTTGCGTCGGCGTGGCCACCAGATCATAGGTATCGCGGCCGACACAGCGCACCGTCACAAACTCACCAGGCAGCGCCTCGCAGCGCTCGACGTATGTTATGCCATCCACGGTCGGCGCCTGACCCTGATGGCGGGCCA
>CAZJTP010000075.1:7001-18512 GCA_964548955.1 uncultured Phycisphaeraceae bacterium | reverse complement strand
CCGACGGATTCCTTGCACCGGCGGCTTGACAATGCCCTCTTCATAGATGGCTCAAAATTCGATGCGCGACAACCTATCCAACCGGCTCAATATTCAATGCGCGTTTCCATCCATGATTCCTTGTGGGACGGCAAGCCGCATCCAGCGTACGAGGAACGATCGAATCACGGCAGCCGACTCTGCTCAATCGATGTTACAAACCAGGCACGTCCACACCACTAAAGCCGAAAACTAAAGGCGAACTCTGTTCAGGATGCGTCCAACGAACGCAGCCCGTGGAGCAGTGGAGCATCCGTCGCGCTTCTGGTATCATCACCGCGACGCAGGCCGCCGCTTCGATGTACCGAGAACGGCTGTCCGGCCCGAAGGAGCTTGGAAATGAGACCCGTTGTCCGATTCCTGGGTGATGATCTCGTGGAAAGGATCATCGCGGAAGCACGCAGCCTCCTTTGCACTCTGGGCGTGGAAATACACAACGACGGCGTCATTTCCATGCTCTCGGATCACGGCGCGAAGGTGTATGCTGACAAGAACCGTGCTTTTCTGACTGATGAGATCATCGACAAGGCACTGGGAACCGCTCCTGGGGATTTTCGTCTGTACGACGTGCTCGGGCGCGAAACGCATGACCTGTCCGGGCATAACGTGTATTTCACGCCCGGCTCCGCCGCCATCAACATCCTAGATTATAACACGGGCAAGGCCCGCACGCCGACCACCAGTGATTACGTGAAGTACGTCAAGCTCGTGAGTGGCCTTAAGCATCTGGCGTCCCAAAGCACTGCTTTGATCCCGGGCGACGTGCATCAGAACATTTCCGATAGCTACAGGCTTTTCCTCAGCCTCATGTATGGCGAGAAGCCCGTCGTCACCGGAGCCTTTACCATCGACGCCTTCAACATCATGAAGGATCTCCAGCTCGCGGTGCGGGGGACGGAACGGGCATTGAAGGCGAAACCCCTTACCGTTTTCTCCTGCTGTCCGACGGCGCCCTTGAAATGGAGCGATGTCACGTCGCAAAACGTCGTCGATTGCGCAAGATATTCCATCCCCGTGGAATACATATCCATGCCGCTTTCGGGATTCGTAGCCCCGATTACGCTCGTTGGGACTCTGGTGCAACATACGGCCGAAACCTTGAGCGGTCTCGTGATAAGCCAACTCACCAGTCCGGGCACACCGGTTCTCTATGGCGGCTCGCCGGCCGTCTTTGACATCCGGTATGAAACGACGCCGATGGGCGCTGTGGAAACGATGATGGAGGACTGCGCTTACAACGAGATCGGTAAACACCTGGGTCTTCCGACGCAAGCATATATAGGACTGAGCGATGCAAAACAGCTTGACGCACAGGCCGGCCTCGAGACGTCTATGGGAGTGACACTGGCCACTCTCTCCGGTATCAACAGTATCTCGGGACCGGGCATGCTCGACTTTGAAAGCTGCCTGAGCCTCGAGAAACTCGTCGTGGACAATGAGATTTGCGGCATGGCGTTACGTCTTGTTGACGGAATCGAGCCCAAGGAGGATTTTCCGGCTCTGCCGAGATTCGAGGAGCTGCTAAAAGACAAGCACCTGTTGATTTCCAAGCACACGCGCCGGTATCTCAAGGAGGAAATCCGCTTCCCCGGTCCCGCGATCGACCGGGCCAACCGATCAAGATGGCAGGAAGAGGGAAGCCTTACTCTATGCGAGCGGGCGCACAATGAATTGGAAAGGCTCGTAACAGATTACGAACCCTCACAATTGCCCGACGATATCAAGACGGAGTTGACCAGACTTATGGACGTCGAAGCCCGCCGCTATGGTATGGACAGTCTTCCTCACAACCACATATGATTCAGATTAAAGCACACTCATACGATATGATAACACCAAGCAGGGATGCCGTCTTCAAAACACAGGGCATTCCGCCGGACACAGTTGTTCACGATGAGATTGAGACTCTCTACACAAAGGCACTTGCACTCCTTTCGGTACTGGCGGCACCGTTCAGTATCGTCTCGGAGGTGTCCGAGTTCGATTCCGACGTCGTCTACTATGGTGAAGGGCGGAATGAATCGAGGACACCCATTGGGGACATCTTCAAGCGAGCGGATCATCTGGCCCTTTTTGCAGTAACCATTGGTCAACCCATTTCACGGGAAATCCAGGATCGCTTCCAATCAAATGATTTTGCCTTAGCCTCCATGTTGGATTCGGTCGCCTCAGCCGCAGTGGACAGGCTGGCCGCAAATGCCGAACGCTTCTTCTTCAAGGCGCTTTCAGAAGAAGGATATCCTGTCACTGGCACCGTGGTACTGGGGTACAGCCCCGGGTATTGCGGATGGCACATTAGCGGGCAGAGGCGGCTGTTTGACATTCTGCGTCCACAGCAGATCGGCATTTCGCTCAACGACAGCTTCCTGATGCAACCGATGAAATCCGTCTCAGGGGTTTTAGTGGCCGGTCCAAAGGAGATTCATACGTTCCCGACTTCATATCCCTCTTGCAGTCAGTGCGAAACGCGCGGTTGCCGTGAGCGAATACGAACATTGATGGCGGGATGAGGAACCAACAGTACAGTAGAGGGACTAAGATGGGCATACTCACACAACTTTCCAATAGTCTGATCAATGGTAACGATGAGAAAGTTGCGCTGCTTACACGACAGGCGATTGACGAGGGGATACCAGCCAAACAGATACTGGATACAGGCTTGATCGGCGCCATGGATACGGTGGGAGCGCGCTTCAAGGCACACGATATCTTCCTCCCCGACGTCCTCCTCGCAGCCAAAGCCATGTACGCGGGAATGGATGAGCTGAAGCCACTGATGATTGAGGCGGGGATATCATCCATCGGCAAGGTTGTCCTCGGCTCGGTTCAAGGAGACTTACATGACATTGGCAAGAATCTTGTGGGCATCATGCTCAAGGGAGCGGGTTTTGAGGTGATTGACCTTGGAAACGACGTCCCGCCGTCTCGTTTCGTCGAGTCGGCAATGGAGCACGGCGCTTCCGTGATCGGCATGTCGGCTCTTCTCACGACAACAATGCCGGCAATGAAACGGGTGGTGGAGTGTGTTCAAGAAGAGCAAGTTGCCGGACAAATCAAGATCATTGTCGGGGGCGCTCCCGTGTCCGAGGACTTTGCCCGTGAGATCGGCGCCGATGCATACGGTTTTGACGCCGCCAGTGCGGTTGACCGTGTCAAAAGCCTCATAGGTGACAACTAACATGAAGCGGCTTCTCGAGCGGTTGACAGAGGGCGAAATACTGGTTGCCGACGGGGCCATGGGAACCATGCTGTTCGCGCGAGGGCTGGAGTCTGGGCAGTGTCCCGAATCCATCAACCTCGATCGACCGGTGCTTCTGGAAGAGATCGCTGGACTGTATCTGAATGCGGGTGCCGACATCTGCGAGACCAACACATTCGGCGCATCTCCCTTGAAGCTTGCTCAGTATGGGCTCCAAGATCGGATGGAGGAGATAAACAACAGCGCGGTTCGCGCCGTTCGCCGTGTGGTCGGCGATCGCGCCTACGTGGCCGGGTGCTGCGGACCTAGTGGGAATATATTGACACCCTACGGCGACACCGATCCGGAGGATGTGTATGATAGCTATATCAGACAGATGGAAGTGCTGGTCCGTGCCGGTGTTGACTGCGTATGCATTGAAACAATGATCGACCTGATGGAGGCGAAACTGGCTGTCAAGGCGGTCAAGGACGTTTCACCTGCAATGCCCGTAACGGCCACGATGACATTTGATTCCACACCGAAGGGTTTCTACACAATCATGGGAATTTCCATTGAGAAGGCAGCATCGGGACTTCAAGAGGCCGGGGCGGATGTTGTCGGCTCGAACTGCGGGAACGGCATTGAGAACATGGTCGAGATCGCCAGAGATTTCCGGCAGTGCACGGACCTTCCAATTATCATTCAGTCGAATGCGGGTCTGCCGGAGACAAAAGGCGGCATACCGGTATACGGGGAAACGCCTGCATTTATGGCCGACAAAGCCAGGGAACTACTTGCTCTGGGAGTATCCATTATTGGCGGCTGTTGCGGGACCACGCCACAGCACACTGCCGCCATACGGCAAATGGTCGATGGATTGGCAGGTCGCCAGCGCGACGGTGTCAACAAATTGTCACATCCAAGCCCGCAGCCAGAGTGACAAAGCGATCGGGGAACGCGGCCAGAATTGCCGCAGTGGCCGGCAAACCCGTGCAGTGGACCGGGCCGATGCGTTGAACATCATAGCGCTCAAGCACTTCCAGCGAACGGGTGATTCTCTCTTTTGACGCCTGGACCAAATGAAGACCGCCAAAAACCGAGTGGATGGAGTGGCCGCCGGTCAACTCCGATACGTAGTCCAGCGTGTTGACCAGCCCGGCGTGACCACAGCCCAACAGCACCACAACGCCTTCGGTTGACTCGATAAACAGAGCCTGATCGTCAATCAAGGGATCGGGCTTAGTGCACGCATCATCGAGAAAGAACGGGCCGCCGGTGTCTTCAAAGTCGTTGCGCCGCGGAATCTCGCCTGTAATCCATACACCATCAGCCAGCTTCGCAGGTCCGGTCGTGAACACCACATCAGAGACATGTGGGCGTATCTGGTCTATGCTCCGAATGGACGAGCTGCCATTCAGACTTGTTCCGTCGCTTCGTCTGGCGAATTTAGCGTCGAGGGCTCGTGGATGGATGTAGACCGTTGCACCGGCGAGGTCAGGCAACAGCTTCTCCAGACCACCGGTGTGATCGTAATGACCGTGACTTATGACGACTGCGTCGGTCGTACGAAGGTCAATCCCCAAAGCTTGGGCATTGCGGGACAAGACCATGCCCTGTCCGGTGTCGAAGAGGATATTGCTACCATCCGCCTCGATCCATAGCGATAGGCCGTGCTCGGCCAGCAAACCCCGAGCCCCGGCAGTGTCTTCCACCAGCACGGTTATCCGCAATCGGCTGATCATTGAAACGAGTCTCGATCGCTGCGGGTGCCCCTTTGCATCGGTGTAATCAGGCGTCGCAAAATCACTTGCGTTTGGCCACCCGTCTGGTGCGCGAGCCTTTCTTGTGATCCCCCCGACCTGTGCGAGAAGGAGGTCGGGCGGCTTTTAGCCAATATTCATGCGCCCGCTCCACGGCTACACCCAACACCGTGCCCTTGGGATATTGTCCATTCGCGTCTCGTACGCCTGGCGGCATTCTGGTGAGAAGCTCGAGCGCCTCGTGTACCGTCTCGACCACATAGACGTGGAATTCCCCGGCTGCACAAGCCTCGACCACATCCTCCCTTAGCATCAGGTCGCCGGCGTTGGCCTTCGGAATGATGACGCCCTGCGTCCCGATCGTGCCAAGATCGCGACAGGTGTCGAAGAATCCCTCGATCTTTTCGTTGACGGCCCCAACGGCGAGAACGTGCCCCATCTGGTCGATGGCGCCGGTCATGGCGACGTCCTGGCGCAATGGAATATCCGTCAGGGTGCTAAGGAGGCAACAAATTTCGGCGCCCGAGGCGGAGTCGCCGTCAATCTCACCGTAGCTTTGTTCAAACGCCACGGAAGCATCGAAGGCCAGCGGATGGTCCGTCCGCAAGAGAAACCGCAGAAGCCCGCCCAAGATGTAGAATCCTTTCGTATGGATGGCACCGCTCAGCGCCGCCTCTCCCTCGATGTTGATCACCCCCGCGGTTCCCGGCCCGATCGTGGCGGTGATGCGCATCGGGAAACCGTAGACCATCGGCCCGGCCTGCAGCACAGCCAGACCGTTAATCTGGCCGACCGTTGACCCCCGTGTGTCGACGCGGATGGTGCCGTCGGCCACAAGTTCGCGAAACCGCCGTGACGGCAGATCGGCGCGCCGTTTCCCGCGTTGAATCGCCTCACGCACGTCGTCGACCGTCACAACCGTGGCACCACCTTCGGATTGTTGAGGATCCCGCTTCCTTGCAACAAAGGCGGACTCCCGGGCGATATCGGCGACCCGACCGAACCGTGTGGTGAGCTTGCCGCTTCGGGCAGCGATACGGGCGCCCTGTTCAGCCAAGGCGGCGACGGCGGTCCGGTCGAAGGGCGGAAGCTCCTCTTCCCCGGCGATCCGGGCCAGTACGGCTGCGTACTGGTTCACCCCGGCTTCGTCCCGCGGGATGACCGTATCGAAGTCAGCGAGTACCTTGAATAACTGCGGGAAATCCGGGTCGTATGCATCAAGCAGGAAATAGGTCTCCGGGTCACCGAGCATGATGACTTTTACGTTGATCTCGATCGGCTCGGGTTTCAGCGCCGGAGCCCAACCGGGGAAAGCCACGTCCGGAGCCGCGAACTCAAGACGCCCGGTCCGCAGGGCACGCTTCAGGGCCTTCCACGCCTTCGGCTCGCTGAGAATATCCCGATCCTCGAGCACCAAGAAGCCACCATCGGCCCGCAACAATGATCCGGCGCGAATGCCCAAATGGGTCGGACGGATCTCCTCGGAGGGCTCGATGTCGACGTCGACGGTGCCCAGAAGGTTCCGCAGGGTCGGCGCGGTTTCCACAATGATCGGACACGCTGCATCACTCTTGTGCTCGAGCACGACCCGTACACGGTAGAGTCGGGCGAAATCGGTCTCGTCATCGAGGCCACCCAGCCGATGCTGGACGACATCGTCCACCACCTCGCCGAGAAAACCCCCAATCTCCGGATCGGGGAACACAGCCTGGATGCTGCCCACGATTCTCCCGAGAACATATCGCGCCGATTCCTCAAGCAGTTTCCCCACGGCCTCGTCGTGCTCTCGGCGGACTTCGGTTGCCTTCTCGTTCAGTTCGGTGAGTTCCTGCTCGAACCGGGCATAGCTGTCCCGCACCGCCGTATACTGGTCGTCCGTGATTTCGCCCTGGGCATGAAGTCGATCAAACTCCTCCGGTGGGATGGCTTTGCCGTCGACGAGTGGAAAGACAACCGTCTGTGAGACCGGACCGGCCTCAACGTTGACAAACGTAAGACCCGCCTCGTGCAGCGTTTGCTCGAAGGGTTGGATGAGTTCCTTGAGGCGTGCTTGGGCGGCCTTATCCAGCGCGCTGCGTCGAGCTGTAATCCCCTCCGATGAGAGCGCGGTGCTGAGGTTGTTACGGATGAAGTCAGCCAGCTTGCCGACCCGCCGTTGAAACTCGCGCCCGCGCCCCGCGGGTAGGGTGATCAGACGCGGCTGCTCGGGCTGCGAGAAGTTGTGCACATAACAGCAATCCTTGATGACCGGGCACGCCGGCCGGATATCTTCCAGCAGCCTGTGAACAAGGGTCAACCGCCCCGTCCCGCTGAGACCACGGACGAATATGTTCTGGCCCGGAGCGCTGGTTTCCAGGCCGAATTGCATTGCCTCGACGGCGACGTCCTGCCCGATCACGCCGGCGACCGGTTCGATGTCCGCGCTCGAGTCGAACGAGAGCGTCCCCGGATCGCACCGCCACCGCAAGGCCTCGACCGGAAGCGGGTTGAGGCTGCCCGGACCGGCCGTACTCTTCTTCGACAAACGCCCAGGACCCTTCTTCGATGGTCTATTCGGATTTTTCACGGGTTCCTCCCGCACGAATGATGCCAGAATCACACCGGCACGTAAACCGCGGGTCTGGCGAGAACCGGGGCGGCTTCTCACGCAGCTCTGCAGATATCGTTACAATGCGGTTCGTGCGGGCTGTAGATAGGCCCGCGACTCGTCCGAGCGATACGAGGAGTGAGTTTGTTGGCCGTGATTACGTACAAAGATGCCGGTGTGGACGTAGGGGCCAACACACGGTGGGTGGCGGCGATCGAGGCAGCCATGGCCAGCACCTACGGCCCGCGTGTCCACAAGACCCGACACGGCGGGTTTACGGGTATGTTCCATCTGGATTACGACGAGCAACTGCTCCGCCGCAACTATAAACAACCCGTCCTGGTCGGGTGCACGGACGGGGTCGGTACGAAGGTCCTGCTGGCGATTCAGATGAACCGCCTGTCAACGATCGGTATCGACCTAGTGGCGATGAACGTCAACGATCTTATCACCTGTGGGGCGGAGCCGCTCTTCTTCCTTGACTACCTGGCTGTCCACAAGCTCGATCCGAAGCATCTTCATGATGTGATCGAAGGAGTTGCCGCCGGATGCCGTCAAGCGGGATGTGCACTACTCGGCGGCGAGACGGCCGAGATGCCCGATCTTTATGCCCAAGGCGATTTCGACCTGGCCGGTTTCGCCGTCGGCGTCGTGGAACACCGTCGCATCATTGACGGGTCGCGCGTGACGCCTGGCGATGTTCTGATCGCACTGCCGTCCAGCGGGATTCATTCGAACGGATACTCGCTGGTTCGCAGGCTCGTCGCCAAAAGCAGCGGCAAGCTTGGCAAAGTCTACGACGAACTCGGCGAGACACTCGGCGACGCCCTGTTGCGCCCGACGCGGATCTACGTCAACGCCGTGCAGGCGGTGCTTAAAGCCTATCGGGTTAAACGCGTCGTGGCCGCGATGGCCCATATCACCGGCGGCGGGCTCATCGAGAACATCGCCCGCATCCTGCCGGGTCGATGCGATGCCGTGGTCGATAAATCGTCGTGGGAACCTCAGCCGGTGTTCGATTTCATCCGCCGCCTCGGCACGAGCCGGACCGAGATGCTCAAGGTGTTCAACATGGGCGTTGGTTTCGTCTTTGTCGTCCGGCCATATTACTTCGAAGGCGTGATGCGCATCCTGCGGTGGGCAAAGGAGGAACCATTTGTTCTCGGTAGAATCCAACGCGGCAGCGGACACGTTCGGTTTCGCTAGCCTGGATTTTCACCTGTGTGGATTCTCCCCCAATCCACGTGGCCGTAGCGGCAAGCAGCTTTTGCTGACCTCTTGCCGAACGATGGCCTTGGCCTTCGCCACCGGCATGTACGGCCGGGCTTTGCCCAGCAGTGCCTTCTCGATCGACATCGACATCGTCTCCTCTTCGCGCCCCTCTACTTGGGTTGCGGCAGAGTCGACGAGCGGATTTCAGCGCGTAGCCTGATGCACGCACCATCTCGTTGTGTTGTCCGATAATCGTAGCGAGAGCATCCCGTGGCGTGGTGGTGCATCCCGAACGAGTGGACTCCGCGAAGAACGCGCCGGGTGACCCAGGGTGTGAAACTGGTCTGGAGGGACTGTGCCCCCACACGGCTTCTTCTTTACATCGATCTGAGAACCCGGTATAAACCAATCCCCTGTGCGGATGGACGCGGATTTCGGCCGTGAGTTGCGGCGGCCGTGCAATGGATCAGCGGAAAGGAGCGTTCCTGTGTTAAATCGTGTCATGTCTGTTTCGGTTCTCTCGTTCTTCGTGTTGGCGGTTGGGATGGTCAGGGGTGATGGTTTCACCGACCCAGGATCATGGACGTGTTTTGATGTAACGGAGTTACCACTCGACGCACAGGGGGGGTACGGTGGAGTGGTTGTTGCTGGTCAGTACGCCTATCTCACACCCGCACGGGATGCTGAACTCAACTGGAGCGGTGAGTTCCTTCGCCTCGATATGTCGCATCCTGATGGATTCGATGATCCCGGCGCGTGGCTGCCCTTTGACGTCGGTGACTCCTGCGGCCTTGGTGACGATGGTTACAACAGCGGAATTTACGACGGGAGCCAGTACGTGTACTTTGCGCCCTGGAACAACGGTAACGGCCGGAGAGTGCTCCGGTTCGACACGTTGGCCTCTGGCGGTTTCTCCGATTGTGTCTCGTGGGCTGAATACCATGCAGCAACCGCTGCCGGAGGCTACTTCCGTGCTACCTTCGACGGGCGATACGTGTATTTCGCGCCGTACGGCGGCCCCACCCCGGACCAGCACGACGAGGTACTCCGTTACGATACCACGGCGGTGTTTTCCGATGCGGGATCTTGGGCTACGTTTGACCCTGGAGCAGCCGGTGTTGGGACGGACCCGGACGGATACTCAGACGCTTTCTTTGATGGTCACTACGTGTACTTCTCACCAACCTGGAACGGCAGTGCCTTCCACAGCGAGGTATTGCGGCTTGACACTGTGTGTGCGGCACCCGACCCGTTCCTCGAAGTAACATGCTGGAATGTGTACGATGCCGCCACACATCCCGATACGCTTCGGACCAGCTATCGCGAAATCGCCTCTGACGGCGAATACTTGTATTTTGCTCCCGCTACACACGGCGAAGTGCTCAGATACAGGCTAGCCTGTGGCGAAGTCGATCCCTTCCACGAGCCTAGTTGTTGGGCCGCTTGCGATCCGGACGTCGGTACAAACCAGGAAGGCTATGGTGGTGCTTTTTACGACGGACGGTTTGTCTATTTCGCTCCCACCGGGTGGGGGCCAGGCTTTCACGGCGAAGTCCTGCGGTTCGACACGGAAGGCACTTTCTGTGACTCACAGTCGTGGGACACGTTCGACTTCGACCCCTACTGCGATGGAACGAACTGCTCTGACCCTGACGGGTACAACGCGATATTCTCTGACGGCATCCATCTGTATTTCGTTCCGGGTGAGAACCGAAGTGGCGGCTACGGACACGGCGAAGTTCTGCGATACGACACTACTTGGCAAAGCATCCCCACAGTATCGGAATGGGGCATGATTGCCATGACACTACTCATGCTCACGGCCGGAACGCTAGTGTTCATGAACCGAAGACCAGCTACGGCGTGACCCTCGCCGGGTGCCACTGGTGGCTTGCCCACCAGTGCTAACAATGATGGTCACAACAACCGTATCTCAGGTCGGAAATCCTTGGACGTCGGGCAGGTCGGGAACAGGCCACTCGTCGGGCTCGAAGTAATATCGCCGGGTGCCACTGGTGGCTTGCCCACCAGTGCTAACGACGATGGTCACGGCGACCGTATCTCAGGTCGGAAATCCTTGGATGTCGGGCAGGTCGGGAACAGGCCACTCGTCGGGCTCGAAGTAATATCGCCAGCTCGACCATTTCCACTGGTCGGGCGACTTGCAGAGTCCTCGTCGGACGGGATTATTGTGCAGGTACTCAACGGTCGTCCGGAGCGTCTTCACGTTTGTGATGTTGCGGTCGTAGCCGCCACCTTCTTGCCAGAAACGAAACGTGGTCCGGCCGGGTCGTTCGCGTATGGTCAATTCGGTCAGGAGCGGACTCGCCTCCTCTTCGAAAATTCTCTTCACACGCTGCGAGAACGGCCGCTTGATCGCGAATAGCAACTTGGCGATCCGGGCTTCCGGATTAACAGGGAAGACAATCAGGTGCACGTGGTCGGGCATGTAGACGAAGGCGACCAGCCCGAAGCCGTGTCGGAGGACGGCCCGGCTAACGGCCTCGGAAAGCAGTACGCACCGCTTGGGGTCAGATAGCAAGGGGAGCCGGTGGTAACACGAGAAAGTCAGCAGATGGGCATGAGCAGGCTCATCGTAATGTTTGACGAGCTTTCGGTGGATTCTCGGATCGAAGGTATCGAGGCACATCCTTTTCGGTGCAGAGTCTACGGGCAAAGCACTGGCGGGCAAGCCGCCGGTGGCACCCGTCGGACCGAGCACTGGCGGGCAA
>CAZJTP010000075.1:0-6901 GCA_964548955.1 uncultured Phycisphaeraceae bacterium | reverse complement strand
GGCAAGCCGCCGGTGGCACCCGTCGGACCGAGCACTGGCGGGCAAGCCGCCGGTGCAGAGAGCTACAACCGCGACAGTACGTTGTCAATCCGGGAAGGCATGGCCCCGTCATGGACCGTGGGCAAATCGGGATCGGGACAGTGGTCAGGGTCGAATCGTCGTAGGGCGCGGTAGGGCGGAGCGACACCTGCGGGTCAAGATGACGACACGTCCGCCGACCTATCCTACCCGGTTGCCCGGCTATGACCATCAGCTCCGCCCGATCCGGCCAGCCCGTCGGGTACGGGAATACGGAAGCACGTGGTGTTCGTGCAATCCGGTGTCGGGCCGAGAGGTCCGAGAACAACCCTGTGATATCTGGTCGCTTCGAATGTGACCGGTTTCAACGCCGCAGATTGGCTGCATCACCGCCTGCTAGCGAGCCTTCCCCAAGGAGGGTATGATCAATACTGGTCATTCTCTCAAAAAACTCGTTGTCGTGAGCCCAGGCCTGGTGTACAGTCCGCGAGTGGTTTCATCCGGCGGGAGTTTCGTATAGTGGAGGAGTAGCGCCCTTCGGATCTTGAGTACGGAACACTTCCGGGTTGAGGTGAGGATCTTCTCGCGGTCGTCGGGAGTTCCAGCCGAATCTCTCACAGGACTTAAGCTAATAGGGCTGGCACGCCGACAAGGAGGTTGTAATGTCACAGCTCATAACGGCGGTGGGATCCGCTTCCACGGATGAAGCCGAATTCGACCTGGCGCGCCAGATACAGTCCACGTTCGTTCCGGTTCAGTGTTGCGGTTGGCCTGGAACTCGCATCGCTGCCAGGCGCATCAGCGGTGACGCACTGGGTGGTGATTTCCACAACGCGATCCGCGGCCTTGACGAGCAGGGTATCCTGGTGGTCGGTACGATTGCGGGTTCGGGACTTCACGCGGCGTTTGCGAAAGCCGTCTTGTCCGGGGCGGTCCGAAGACTTGGTCCGATCAACCGCTCGCCTCGCGTCCTGGTGGGTCAACTGAGCCGGCTGCTTGACCGCATAAATGCCGGCCTGCGTGAACCGGGCATGACATGCTCGTTGTTTGTCGGCCAAGTCGACCGGGCCGCAGGAACGCTGGAATACTGCAACGCCGGAGCCTGTGGTTCACTGGCGTTGACCGACAAGGGCGAGCTGCGTAATCTGCGAGCCACCGGCCCCGCCTTGGGCGCCTCGGACGGCGGCGACCACAGGAGCGAGTCACTCGAGTTCGCCTCGCTGCGGCGACTGATCATCTACACGGAAGGGCTGACCGCGGCGCGTTCGGCGTCGGGTGAGCCTCTCGGGGCGACCCGGAAGCACCTGCTGACGGATACGGCGCATTTGCCCGTAGAGGAACAGGTGGACGTGATCGCACAGACCCTGCGCGACCACGTTGGCCCGGACCGCGATCCTGCCGAGGACGCAACCGTGTTCGTGACCGAGTTCTCGGACAGCGAACCTGCACCCTGTGAGAACTCAATGATGACCTGGTTTCGATCGTACGACCGGACGGTCGGAGCCGCACCCGATCCCTCGGTCTTTCTTGGTTAAACGGCGCACAAGCGATGCACAGTGATTCTGGCCCATCATTTCCGGGCGGAGTACCGGCGGCAATTGACGAGTCCGGGCAGGCGCGGATCCGTGGACCGGCCCATGCACTTGTGTCTTTGGAGTCCTAATCAAACACCTCCTTCATGATGGATGAAGAAAACCCATGCGAATAGCCCTTCTCTCCTGGGAGACGAAGCATTCAATCGCCGTCGGCGGGCTCGCCGAGCACGTGACCGAGCTGGCGGACGCCCTGTGTCGTCGCGGCCACGAAGTTCACGTGTTCACCCGGGTCGGTGAGCGGCAATCCACATATGATTGTATGGAAGGGGTTCACTATCATCGCTGTCCATACGAAACGCACCCCGACTTCTTCGTGGACAACCAGCGAATGTGCGACAGCTTTGTCTGGCACATGATCGAGACGGAAAGTTACCTCGGTGCACGCTTCGACATCGTGCACGGGCACGATTGGTTGGCTGTCAAAGCGATAGCGCAGGTCAAAAACGACCACGGCCGTAACGTTGTCATGACGATCCATTCGACGGAATACGGCCGGTGCGGCAATCAACTCTTCGAGGGGCCGTCGAGGCGGATCCGTGAGATCGAATGGGAGGGTACGTACGTCGCGGAGCGTGTCATCTGCGTCTCGGGGGCCCTGCGGAGGGAAGTCAAGAACCTCTACGGCGTCCCCGGCGACAAGATGTACGTTGTCTACAACGGCGTGGACGTGCAGCGTTTCGATGCCAGGGTTAACACCCGTTCCTCTCGGCGGCAGTACGCCGTCGGCGCAGATGACCCATTTGTCCTGTTCGCCGGTAGGATGACCTGGCAGAAGGGCCCTGATTTGCTGGTGGAAGCACTGCCCGGTCTCCTGACCCATCACCCCAGTGCCAAGTTCGTCTTCGCCGGCGACGGTGATCTGCGTGACGGGCTTGAGCGCCGCTGTACGGCCCTCGGTGTTTCGTCCGCGACGCGTTTCGTCGGGCATCGCAAGGGGCATGACCTTATCAGCTTGTTCAAAAGCTCCGACCTTGTCTGCGTACCCAGCCGGAACGAACCCTTTGGTATCGTCATTCTCGAGGCCTGGAGCGCTCGAAAACCGGTCGTGGCGACGCGTAACGGCGGCCCGGCGGAGTTCGTCAGGCATGAGGACACCGGTATTACCGTGTCTGATGATCGTGATTCCATAGGGTGGGGCGTCGGTACGGTCCTGGCGAACAAGGCCAAGGGCCGGCGTATGGGGCGCAGTGGTCGTCGGGAGGCCGAATCACGGTTTTCCTGGAACACAATTGCCGGAACGACGGAACGAGTGTATGAGAGCGTCTTGGACCACCCGTCCAATCCGTGACAGTAACCAGACAATCGAAGTGAGGAGATATTCGGTATGGCCCGACAACAGAGTGGCAAGGCAGGGGGCAGCACCGCGAACACCCGGAAGACCAGGTCGAAGGCAACAAGAACAACCACCAAAGCAAAAAGACCCAAGACTACTGCCAAGGCGACAACCAAGGCTGCCACGAAGTCGGCAAGCAAGACCGGGAAGAGCACCAAGACCGTCAGGACCATCAAGTCCACGCGGACCACCTCAAAACCGGGTAGAACGATCCAGAAATCGATGCGGGCCGCCGACGTTACGGCTGGGATCAACCCCACGTTCGAGGAGATTCGTTGGCGAGCGTATGAGATTTACCTGGCCCGCGGCCGCGCACCCGGCGACCCGATTGCGGACTGGTTGCAGGCCGAACGGGAACTCCGGGAACGGAAAACCTCGCAGAAGGCCGTCACCGCGGCCCGGCGCCGCCTGACCTGATACCGAGATCAGATTCCGCTGTTCAATAAGAGCTTTACCGCACCAAACAGGGACCGAAGGGGGATTCTGCACCCGGCGAGCACACACATACATGCGCCACTTAGAACCTATCTCACATGGTCCCCAATGCTCTCCTGGACTGCAATGACACGATGTTGTCCGCAGGTGCAAGTATCCTCGCGTCAGTCCGACCGCTTTTCTTTGATACGACGCAGGTGAGGTGGACCTGTCGGCTCTGCGGCTGGAGCCGTGGTCGACGTCGGCTTCTGCACGTTAATGAGGAAGCTGACGCCAAACGTCAGACCGGCGCGATCCTGGTAGGCGTCAAGCACCTGTGAATCAAGCAGCGTGGGATACCCGCCAAGTGCCTCGCCTTCATCGTCAATGTATGTGTCGTTGTTCATGTCCGTCCCGGCAAAGATGGCATACTCGCCGGGCGGTACATCGACGAAGTTAAACGTGTAGCCGTTTGACGCCGTGGCGATCTCCTGCTCGATCGTCGCGAAGACCTCCAGGTCCAGCAGTAGAACATAGACGGCGCCGATGTCACCGCCGGTCGCACCCTGCTCGCCGACGTTCATGCGGACGGAGACGGAAGCCGTGCCGCCGTTCGAGACGAACTCGACGGAGCCCGAGTAGACGCCGTCGGCAAGTCCGCCGCGATCCACGCTGACGGTGTATTCACCGTCGCCACCGCTTGCCGGAGTTACGAACAACCACGAATCGCTCGTTGTCACACTGGTGACCTCCAGCGTGTCAACGCCCGCGTTCCGCACGGTCACGGTGCTTGATGTCAGGTCCGATCCGAAATCAAGAACGCGCGGCAGCGCCCGGATCACCGGAGCGTCAATGGTACTGACACCGGCGATGTCCGCAGCCGCCTGGACGGCGGCAAAGGCGCTGATCAGGCCGTAACCGTAGTCGTCATCTCTGCCCGTTTGGCCCAAGTCGTCCGTGATCGCGATCGTCGTACCGGGGTGGTTGCCCGCAAGCAGAAGACCGAAATCCTCCGGCGACAGATCGGGGTTCACGGATTTCATCAAAGCGGCCACACCCGCCACGTGCGGCGCCGCCATCGAGGTTCCGTTCGAGAAGTCGTAGGTGAAGCTGCCGTCATCATGCCCCATCGAGCTCAATACGCCGTCGGTATAAGTGTCACCATTGGCATCCGCACTGAGATCCCCGCCGGGTGCGGTCACGTCGATGCAACTTCCAAAGTTGGAGTACGGGGCGAGCTGTGATGTGTATCCAACCGCGCTGACCGTAACGACGCCGTCGAGACCGGCCGGACTGCTGAAGTCCGCGTTTGATGACTCGTTGCCGGCGGCTGCTATGACGATGACACCGTTGGTGCGGGCTTCGTCGATCGCTTCCTGCTCTGAGTTCGAGATGCCCGGCCCGCCCAAACTCAGATTGATGGCGTCCGCTCTTTGTGCGGGCAACTGTCCGGACACATTGCTCAGCCCGGCTGCGTAGCGAATCCCCTGAGTGATGTCGAAGTCGGTGCCACCACCTAGACCCAAAACGCGAACCGGCATGATACGCACATCCCAGGCCACGCCGGCCACACCCGTGCCGTTATTGCTGCGGGCGGCAACCGTACCGGCCACGTGCGTCCCGTGGAAACTGCTCGTCGTTCCCTGGATCGCCAGATCACCCGGATCGTTCGGATCCGGATCGATACCGTCACCGTCGCGGGACATCTGCGGATCGGAGATGAAATCATAACCGGCGACGAATTGTCCCTGCAGATCGGGATGCGCCAAGAGAACACCGGTATCGATAACTGCAACGATGACATCGGCGTCACCGGTCGTAATGTCCCACGCCTCCTCCAGGCCAATCTGCGTGTAATGCCACTGATAGGGGAAGAACTCGTCATTGGGTGTTGCGAAGGCCCGGCGAATGTAGTTGGGCTGAGCATAGGCGACACCACTTTGACGCCGAAGCATCTTGATCGTCGCGATCGTGTCCGACACGGGCCGGTTCAGCACGCCTGTCTGTGAAGCGACTGTTGTCCGATGCCCTCTTTGACGCATGCGTCGCGTTGATTTAACTCGCAGTCGTTCGATACCGCCGGACTCGACAGCCGCGTTGAGCACTTCCAGCTCCAAGTCGTCGTTGGCGCCCACGCTCAACGCCCCAGCGGCGCCTTCCTCGTAGCGAACGATGATCTCTCCCTCAACAAACTCATGGATACTCGATAGCCGCTCGCGCGGTTTGGACGAGGCTGCACCCAGCGCGTTCTCACCGATCAACAGCGTATAGAGACCGCCGGGGTTGGAGTCGGCGACGACGTTGTATGCGAATACCTCGACGATGAACGTGCCGTTGACAGGAGCCGCGACCTGCTCCGCCTTGCCGACGCCCTCGGAGCTGTCGAGCGGATTCCCCGCTTCGTCATACAGGTAGAGATCGAAATCGTTGATGTCGGGATTGGCGAGCAGCAGCGATGCGGTCTGATCGGCGGCCATCTGCACGCGGTAAGCGTCGGTGAAGTCCACACCGCTGCCGATTGTGCCCAGATAACCGCCGAGCGTACACGGGTTTGGCAGCGGCTGGACTTTGGTAAGGTCTTCCGCGTTGTTGTCGATGATGTCGTTGTTCGGATCGTTCGTGTCGCCGTCGATGATAAAGCTGTCGGCAACTGTGAGTTGTCCACTGATGGATACATCGCCGCTTGGCGTGGGTGCATCGCCGCCGTCCGGTGTGTTCGGGTCGTTGTCGCAGAACCCGGCGAAGTTCAGCTCGTCGAAATCGGAACAGCCGTCGCCGTCCGTATCCCGCACATTGTCGGAGTTATCGGTCGGGTCGAAAGGGTCGGTTCCTGGGATGCCGTTGATCTCTTCATCGTCCGAGAACCCGTCGCCATCACTGTCGAGAGGACCGTCGCCTTGTCCATCTTCATCGTCCTGTGCCGTGTCATCATTCTGCGCGTCGTTTTCATCCTCGACCGTCGACGGCAGGGTGGTTTCCGGCGGCGCGCCGTTGCCCCCACAGCCGACAAACAGGATGGACACGGCAAACAACAGCCCGATCGATAGTGTCCAATGCTTGGCATTCAACATGGGATCATCCTTTGCTCGGTACTCTGACAACCGTGTGTTATCACAGACAGCGGCGAGTTACGTCTGAAGTCGATCGAACGGCTACACCCTGGCGGACACTTTCTTCACACCGCCTTGCAGGAGTCTTGCGACCGCGTAGTGAATCTTTGGAAGGGGGACGACGTGGTCGACGCCCCCGATCCATACAGCCTCTTTCGGCATATCGAAAACGATACTCGTCTATTCATCCTGGGCGACGGTCCAGGCGCCGGCCTATCTCATCTTGGCGAGGCTGACCGCCCCATCACCTCCCATACCCGTCATAATGACCCCCACGGCGCGCGGGCCGCAACTGATTCCAATTGCCACAATCCTTCCGCGCACCGTGTTGGGCGGTAGCGATGGCGCTGTCGTGGCACTTCCACCTCCCGCTGCCGTGTAACTCTTCAGCCGTTTGCAATGTTGGTGTCGGGTAACGGTGGGAGTTGTCC
>CAZJTP010000074.1:17788-19128 GCA_964548955.1 uncultured Phycisphaeraceae bacterium | reverse complement strand
CTTGGCGCTACCCCCAAGGACGTTCAACCCTCTCAGCTGCTCAACTTGGGTTAGATGCGATTGCCCTGAGGTCGGGTCCAAAGACCCGACATTGGTCTTGCAATTGCCCCACACGTGTGGTAAAGTGCGCTCATCATCAGTTGGAGCGGTGGGTGGTGTACCGCCACGGGTCGGGCGAGGGCTGTAGATCGGGTTCACAGACCCGCCATTCAACTCAGCATGTGCAGGGGGACAGATCATGTGCCGCTCGACGAGCGCAATCCATGTGCGGGCGATTGCCGGTGCGCTGGTTTTGATCGTCGCGAGTGCCATCGCCATCGGCCAGACTGTAGGTCGGGTCCACAGATTCGACACTCAACTCTCGACGATGTCGACCGGCCCGGATATCATCATTGGGGATATGCGGAGCGTAATGCTCTGGGGTCGAGTTGGCGACATCAACGCCTACTCGGTCGCGATCCATGCATGCAATGTTGGCGATGAGCGGGTCAGCTGGAGAAAGCACACGAACGCCCACCCTGTGTGCCCACAAGGGATTTACCGGTTAAAGGAAGGACGCTTTGAGCAGATCGGAATGGGCTGGGCTTCGCGCGGGTGTATGTTTGCGCTGTCGCAAAGTCTGTGCAGCCCCTGTCTGGATCCGACGGACGGAAGCGAGCTTGGCGTTGGTTGCTCCAATCCCGATTCCGCGTACATACATGGCTTCCAGATCAATATGAGTCCGCGATCCGACGTCAATGCCCATACGGGCTACTTCCCCTATCCGTTGGAGGGGCCGGAACCTGAAGAGACGATCGGCAATCGCATTCAGGTCCACGACGTCGACATTGACCCAGACTCGAACGAGGGCGCCTTGTACTTCGTTGAAGGCCATTTCATTGCGGCCGATGATGCCGCCGCCGGCAATGGCAACAACAACGCCTCCTATAGGCCGGTGGCTTTCCTCGAACCATATCCCGACAGCTTCAACGTGTCCGTCGCCGACGTCACCCAGCGCGAGCAGCCGGCTATCCGAGCATGGGAGGATACTGACCGGTCCGTTGTCGAGACTGATGTTCAGGTTCCTGGTGAGGGCCTGTTTATTCTCGCCGCCAAAGCCACGGACCTCGGAAACGGCTTCTGGCACTACGAATACGCCCTGCAGAACCTCAACTCCGACCGTTCCGCCGGCTCATTCAGCGTACCGGTTCCAGCGGGTGTCCTCGTCGAAAACATCGGATTCCACGACGTCGACTACCACAGCGGTGAAATCTATGACCTGACCGACTGGCCGGCGAACGTAGAAGACGAGGCGATTACATGGGCAACGGACAGCTACGACGACAATCCCAATGCCAACG
>CAZJTP010000074.1:0-17688 GCA_964548955.1 uncultured Phycisphaeraceae bacterium | reverse complement strand
GACGAGGCGATTACATGGGCAACGGACAGCTACGACGACAATCCCAATGCCAACGCACTGCGCTTCGACACGCTCTACAACTTCCGATTTGACGCAAAGGTCAGTCCGTCCGAGACGCTAGTAACCATCGGTTTGTTCAAACCGGGATCCCCAAACGAAGTCACGGCCGTTACGTTTGGCCCTCTGCCCGGCTCCCTCGATTGCAATGGCAACGGCATCCCGGACGCGTGCGATCTTGAATGTGGCGATGGTTGCGAACCACCCTGCGGCGAGAGTATCGACTGCAATCAAAACAACATTCCCGACGAATGTGAACCCGACTGCAATCGTAACGGCGTCGCGGACGAGTGCGACATTTCGTACGGCACAAGCAATGATTGCAATGAGAACCGCATCCCCGATGAATGCGAGCCCGACCGCGACGGCGACGGTATCCCCGACGACTGCGACGATCACTTCAACGACATCGACGGTGACGGCATTGCTGACTACTTCGACCTGTGTCCTTTGACGACACCCGAGGGTGCCTGCGTATGCCCGCCTCTTGACCTATGTTGCTTCCCTAACGGAATCTGCATCGATGACTTCCCGCGCCAGGTCTGCATCGACGATGGCGGAACGCCCGACTGCATCGAAACACCCTGTCGCGACGGCTGTCTCATTGGCGACCACGACAGCGACGGCGACCGCGACCTGCTCGACATCGCCGAAATGCAGCTATGCTACACCGGCCCGTTCAGTGCTGTCGGCTACAACACGCCGTCATCCGAGTGCATCCTGCATTTCGACTTCGACGAGGACGGAGACATCGACCTCGACGACTTTCAGCAGTGGCAATCAGCTTATGAAGGACCGTAACCCGTGCTGTGTTTTTGTATGGTTAGCCGCATGGCTTTTAGCCCACGCGAATGTGCACAGGGCGGTCCCACGTTCCCAGGTCATTCGGTATTCCCAGGCTTGAACCGGTATTCGACCGCGCTTGCAGTCGATGGGCGGCGTTTGTTGACGTGGGCCGGATCGAACCCGTGGACCCGGTGCTACGGATTCACGGTCTCGTTGATGGCCGTCGAGAAGACGTCGATCGCGAAGGAGGACATACTGCGGCGGGCGGCGTCCCCCACGAACTCGACATTACATCCCGTGAGCGCCGTGCCCAAGACAGCCGCCAAGGCCAAAGCGAGTAACGACAACCGGCGCTTGTTCATGAGAAGCTCCTTCAGAATCCGCCGTAGTTATCGGATCGTCCGTGGACCGTCTTGAGAATCGACGCGGGAATGCTTCCCTACGCTCCGTTATGGGCAGGGAACCACACTGTGTGCCCCGTAACATGTCACTTGATGGATGCGATTGGGGCGCGGGGCATGGGTCCGCTTTTGGCGGACCCGGCGGATCCATGTGGGACACGCTTAAGACGCAGACAAATAAGCCGTTACCCGTACCGCCGAATCCTCAGTTGACCGGTAACGGAACACTCGCCCGCAGAGCTTGTTGGCCAACGCCCTGTACCTGGCCGGCACCGCAGGGTATAGGCATTGCGGTGCCTGCCGGTGGGCAGGCGTGCGGCTGCCTTCGTGGACGGAACGTATGGCGACGCCGGGTATTACGGTTGGTGGTGTTGTGCTTTGCGGCGGGAGTAGCCGCCGGATGGGCACGTCGAAGGTGTGGCTGCAATGCGGACGGGAGTATCTGCTCCAACGGATGGTCCGGCTCGTCGCCGGCATCGTCAAGCCGGTAGTTGTGGCCGCCCGCCCGGACCAGACGCTGCCGCCGTTGCCCGACGATGTTCTCGTCGCTTACGACGCGGTGGAAAACGGCGGGCCGCTGGCGGGCATTGCCGCGGCGTTCGATGTGCTAACAGGCCGGTGCGAAGCCGCGTTTGTCACCTCGTGCGACCACCCACTGTTAAAGCCGCCGTTCATTGGACGTCTCGTCGAGCTGCTCGACGACCACCCCGCAGTGGTCCCAAAGCATGACAAACACTTGTCACCGCTGTTGGCCGTCTATCGTCTGGATACCGCGTTGATCCTGCAGGAGATGTTGGTGCAGGCTGACCTGCGCGCTCATGATTTCGCCAGGCGTTGCGGTGCCCGGATCGTTCCGGCTCATCGATTCCAGGATATCGATCCTAAGCTCGATTCGCTACGCAATGTGAACGACCCCGACGAGTACGATCTCGTTCTCCGCGCACTGAACGACTAGCAGTCCGTGGCAAAAACTCAGTTTGTCTGTGGCACCGACTTTTCGGTCGGTCTTCTTGGCCGTACCACGGCGGTCTGACAGGATGGAGAGCCTGTCCCACATGCTCTTGCCATGGGTTGCTAGGGCAGACTCCGGCCTCAGACAACCCGGCGCTCTACATCGGCTCTTCCGGCGCGGTGGCTTGTATGACGCGCTCGATCGCCCGTAGCGGCACGTGGATGTCGACTCGTGCCGGATCACCGACCAGCGAAGCCGCGATTGCAATCGGCGGTCCCGGCTGGATCGCGTCCATGCTCGGCCTGCCCATCATCGGGGCGATCATCGGAAGGATGCCGGCCGGATCTACCAGGATCATCGCATTGCGTCTGGCCGGCAGCTTTGCGATCGCCTCCTGCACAAACCGACCCGAGGTGAAGGGCTTGTCGACCTTCCCACCAAAGGCACGGTGCATATCTTCCTCGGCACCTGCGCAAAACCGCACTCGTTTTCCGGTTACTCCCAAGGCGAACCGCGGATTCGCACCATATAAGGCCAGTATTTGAGCTCCCATCGGGTTCGTCTCGTCCACCTTAATGGCATACTCCTCCACCGCGTTCTTGCCTATCTTCTTGGAACCAAGTGCCTCGTATTTGACACCAGGCTTGAACTGCTGCATCAATGGACTCTCCCCGGCAAGAAATTGCTTGAGCAGCGTCAGCAGCGATTCGGGCTCCTGGCTTATGTAATCGCCCAACACTCTCATGCCGTCTGGTGACATGGCCATGATCATGTTGAACCCGTCGAAGCCGCGATAAAGATCGCGGGCAGCCTGCATGGCCTTCTTCATGGCGTCGGTCTTGGCAGCCGCGTCGCCCTCGCCTGCCATCGGTGACGGTTGAACGGCACTAGCCGCCTGATCGAAGAAATAGTCGACAATCGGCCACTCCTTACCCGGAAGATGGTAGCCGACCGCCAAGACGTAGGGCTGCGCCGGAATGTCGGCGAACGGCTGGAGGCTCGCCGGCTTCTGCTTCGCCAGGTATTTCCGGATCGGACCTTCCACAAATCCGCTGGCGAGCGTCACGTCGGCGGCCTCGTCACCCAGCGCAATCGAAATGTCCACGTAAGCAACTTGCTCCATGAACTTCTTGGCCGCATCAATACCACCGGTGAATAAAGCCGTCAGCGCCGTCGGATCGCCGCCCTGGCTGGCCATCATCGCCAGCATCGGCGCCATCTGAGCCGCCTGGGCCACGCCGACCAGCGCCTGCTGGCGCAACGGTCCAATGTTAATGTGAATCAGCGCGTCGCGGTCCTTCAGCAGGTCCATCCGCGGCTTCAGCTCGTCGAGCAGCGTTCTATCGCCGTTCATACCCTTCGCGAGCATTTCCTTCGTGTCGGCAACAAGCACGTAGTTGCCTTTTATGTTGGCAAAGACGGTCTTGTCCTCGCCGAATGGGAGTGTCCAGACACCCTCTTCCTCACTGGCACCCTCTACGGTCTTGGCATTGGCCGAAAAGTCCGACGCCCAAAGCCAGAGAATGCCTTCCTGCCCTCCACGGAGACTCGGCGCAGCCATCCCGATCGGTTTGCTGAAGTCAACCCACTCTGTGATCTTACCCACTTCACCCTTGAGTTCGGCCAGTATCCCCGGTTCCGTGCTTCCCGGATCGAACCGCTTTTGCGCCGACGAGATTGATTTATCGAGCTTCTCCAGATCCACCACGATGACGCTGACCGGAGAGTCCGCGGGCATTATGCGCAGCAGGTGCGCGACGTCGTCCGTCCCGCCGTTGGCTGTAACGCACGGCACGGTCACCATCAGACAAAGCGCGACGGTCCAGGCGATCTTCCGTTGGTTCATGGCATACTCCCTTTGAATATCGTGTTGGTCAAAGCGGCATGTCTATATGACACATCCGCCGCGAGCGCAATGATCACATTGTTCATCGGCCTCAGTCATGCTGAACTGAATGTCCGACGACGCATTGAATGCGAGCAGCCTAACGTGTCACGGCGGACCTGCAAAGCGCCGGCGGTCGAAAGTTGTCGGGATCGCCCATGCTTGGGTTCCACCTCTTGGTGTCGCTCCCTATTCTGGATTTACGCCCAACGTGGCGGCAATTCGATCGAAGTCGTCCAGCGAATAATACTCAATCACGACTCGCCCCGTGCCCTTGCGCTTCCCCTCGTGAATCGTCACCTTCGTCTTGACGGCCTCCTCAAACCGCTGCTGGAGATCACGCAGATGCGCGGACCGCGGATGCTCCCTCCGGACCTCGTCCGGATGCGCTTCTCCCCGGCGCGTCTTCTCCCGCCTGACAACTTCCTCCAGAGCTCGAACAGATAAATCATTCTGGTCTACGGATTCCGCCAACCGCAAGCGTCGGTCATCGTCGGCGATTCCCAGCAGGCATCTCGCGTGCCCCATGCTGATCTTGCCCTGTGCAACAAGCCTTTGTATGGATTCGGACAGGTCCAGCAAACGGAGGTAATTCACCACTGTCGAGCGGTCCTCACCCAGGCGTGTAGCGACCTCCTCAGGCCTGGCCGAAAAACGCGTGCAAAACTCCCGGTAGGCCCTGGCCCGATCCATCGCGTTGAGATCCTCACGTTGGATGTTCTCGATCAGTGCGAGTTCGAGCATTTGCTCGTCCGTCGCGTCCCGGATGATGACGGGCACATGAGTCATGCCGAGCGAACTGGCTGCGTGCCACCTCCGTTCCCCGGCAATGATCTCATAACGTCCATCTATCTCCCGGACGGTAATCGGCTGAAGCATGCCGCTTTGCCGAATGGAATCTGCTAGCGATGTTACGTCAACCGTGTTAGTATTATCCCTTGGTTGGAATGGGTTGGCATGCAACTCATTTGTTGCCACCATCTCCGCCTGCACTCTTTCTCCGTCCGGCTCACCTGCTTGTACAATCTCCTCACACGCAATGGCTTCGCCAGCTTCAGGTAATGTCGCCGTGCCGGATCGAAGGTCCGAAACCAGCGAATCCAGGCCTCGACCCAATCGTCGTACGGACTTGGACATGATTTCCTCCTTGTGCAATTCGTGCTGCTGGGAACACACTTCACATACCGCGCCGCGTCAATCTATACCACTTTAGCCTTAGCGCCAATATGTAATGACAAAACAAACTCGGTCCGATCCACCGGCGTCAGCAGGGACCGTTGAATGCTACGCGCCGATGCGTGAATGGCAGAACCACACCCCAGCCACTCGCAATCGACACCATACAGCGCTGAGTAGCTCCCACGGATTTCCATCATTGTTTCACGTGAAACAAGCCTTCGAGTTGGACAAAGCTAACCGGGTTCCCCACTCACTTCACGCCCCAATGAAACCAGCACCGAACGCGAACATTAGACTGGCGACCCCTCCATACCTTGAACTCCGGACCAAGTCCTGCGCCCTGGACCACCAACGATTGCTTGCGCGATTCCAGGCCTCAGAACAATTGCATTGCGTTGATAACCATTTTGCCGTTTGGCCACAATCTGCTAGTGGGCCGTGACTTGTCGCAACGCCCGCAACCCACGTGCACAGCCGCTGCCTCACATCTGCATGGTTGCTCAGAGCACGCGTGCCCAAAATTGAACTCCTAGCCACGTCTTGTACCACCCTTAACGCAGAGGCTCTACGCATCCGCTTGCACATCCATCAACCAATTCCGTATCGTGTCTGGCGAGGTCTGCCGCGATTGGTGCATACGCCGACTACGAATCCGGTTCGTCGGATGAGCGACGTCTTCAGCAAACCCCGGCCGGACTATGACTGCTGTTTCACGTGAAACAATGTTGCCGTCATCGATCCTACCGACCAAGTTCCGTCGTGGACTGTCATGTGGCACATTTGATCCTGGACTCGTTAACGAACTACCGGGTTTCGTAGCAATCGCCGATCCATACAAGCACCCCCCGGCCACCTGCCGACAGTGGCTCCTTGATGGCTTCAAATCCCAATGATAAGCACGCCCGGTATGATTATTATGAATAACGTAACACGCAGCACACGACTTACTCTCAATAGTCCAGCCAAACCATCGTCTAGAAGTTCTGTTTCCCTGCATGGCCGTTGTAACTCAAAGCCGGCACCGTTGCCTGCCAACCGGATGCGCGGTCAGTAATCAACGGTCGGCAGGCCGTGGTAAGATCGTTGGACATGGTTGATCAAGCTACATCCAGAGGACTCTCGATAGGCGGACATGGTCGCGAGAGAATAGTGCCACCATGTGACATACAGCAGACGGGTGCACGCTGCTGGTGGCTGATTACCGTTATCGTTATCGCAGCATTTCTCATCCGAGTCGTCTATGACATCGAGACGCAATGCGTGCCATTATTGCGTCACTTTGTGGGCGACGCAGCCGGCTACTGGCACTGGGCGCAGGAAATCGCGGCGGGTAAGTTGTTGGGGCATGAATCGTTCTATCAGGCGCCGCTGTATCCATATGTACTTGCGGCGTGCTTCACGCTTGCGTGGGAGAGTGTGACCGTCGTGCGCATGTTGCAGGCGGCGTGCGGCGCAGCCGCTGTGTGGTGTCTGTGGTATGGCACGACCCGTGTGTTCGGGCGAAGAGTGGGAATGACGGCATGCATAATGCTGGCAGTGTACGCACCGGCGATCTTTTTTGACGGGATCGTGCAGAAGACGTCGCTTGGGTGTCTGCTGGTGTGCGGGCTTTTAGCAGCGATGGCCTGGGTGGCTCGAGAGGGAAGAGCGTGCGCAGCTATGGCTGTCGGGGTGGTGTCTGGGCTATTGGTGCTGACGCGTGAAAACGCGATCGTGTGGACGCCGATTGTCGCAATATGGCTGTGGCTGTTGGGGGAAGTCGGAGGCAAGCATAGGCGCTGGATGCGACTCGGAGCATACATTGTCGGGTTGGCATTCGTGCTCGGGCCGGTCGCCGTGCGAAACAGAGTAGTCGGCGGTGAGTGGTCGATGTCAACGTTCCAGGCGGGGCCTAACTTCTACATCGGCAATCATCAAGGTGCTGACGGACGGTATCAGCCGCTGACTCGAGGCCACGAGACACCAGCCTTCGAGCAGAAGGACGCAACAGCGCTGGCGGAACGTGAAATGGGACGCAAGCTCACAGCGCAGGAAGTATCACACTATTGGATGTCACGGGCCATGCGTGACATACTGACCGATCCGACATGGTGGCTGGAATTGATGGGCCGGAAGATGCTGATGGTGTGGAACCGATATGAGGTTTCAGACGTGGAGAGTCTGCACGTCTACAGGGACGAGTCCGTAACACTTCGCGCCCTGGGCACCGTATGGCACTTCGGGATTTTATGTCCGCTGGCAGCCGTCGGAATCTGTTGTACTTGGCGAAATTGGCGTCGTTTATGGGTTTACTATGCACTCATTGCGTCGATGGCGCTGGCGGTGGCGTTCTTTTACGTGATGGCAAGGTACCGGTTCCCGCTCGCCCCCTTGTTAATCCCGTTTGCGGCGGTGGGTTGCGTCGATATCTGGGGGCACCTTCGGTCACTCACCTTTCGACCATTACTGTCACGTGCACTAGTGGCACTTATCGTAGCCGCAATCGTCAACTGGCCGATTCACGACGAGAAGCGATTGAATGCCATGGCCTGGATGAACGTGGGCGTAGCCTTGGCACAGGAAGGTGATCTGGATGAAGCGACCGGCTATTTCAAAAGAGCAGTCGAGGGTCATCCCGAATCAGCGGAGGCGAACAACAATCTTGCCCAGGCGCTAGCACTCCAAGGAGACTTCGCAGGCGCGATTCCGCATTACAAAGCCGCACTGGCAGCCGAGCCGACGTTGATGGGCGTGTCGTACAACCTCGGCGTGGCGCTCGAGCGCGTCGGACGTGCGGACGAAGCGCTTCGGCACTATGAGCGAGCCGTGGAGCTTGATCCGTCGGATGTTGAGGCCCGCCGGGCGGTCGAGCGGCTTCGTGGCCTGGGGGATTAGCTGTGGGACTTGGCGGACAGAAGATTGCGTATTAAATCGACCAGGGCCTTGCGATCGACCGGCTTGGACAGATAGTCATCAGTACCGCACTCAGCCGCACGCTCGATGTCGCTGGTCTCATTCAAGGCCGTGACCATCACGATAACGATATCGCGGGTCTTCGGATCACTCTTGATCCGTTTACACACTTCAAAACCCGACATCTTGGGCATCATGATGTCGAGCAGCACCAGATCAGGTGATTCCTCGCGGACCTTCTGAAGCGCCTCAAGTCCGTTGACAGCCGTCACCACCCTGGCCTTGGGCACGTCCTCCATATAGGCTTCGAGCAGCTCGAGGTGTTGAGGATTGTCCTCGACCAGAAGCACCGTGTATTGCGGCGTCATGTTCGCGGCGTCGTCCAACATGGAATCCTCCCAAACGGTCACAGCAGGTTATCCTTTTCCGTTGGGATTGTACCGTAAAGCCTTGACTGCGTCATCCGCGCCGCGCGCGAGGTCAAATGCCGCCTATCCGACTACATACGTTGCACGTGACGCATATCCCGGCAACACCGGATCGCCGACTCTTGGGGGGTTCGACCGGGTTTCAGCGATCCGACTCTTGATCCTCGGCCCGGGCTTCGCGAGCCTTGCGAACCGCTTGGGCAATGTCCTCGAGGGAGCGGCGATTGACGACCTCGGCGATCTCCTCGCTCTCAAGAAGCCGCAGGACGTACGGGCTTTTCTGCAACCGCCAAACAGCCGCTATACTGCCTTTCGCCGCCTCCTGAATGTCGGCGTGCGTCTCATCGTCCTCAAAAACGGCCTGCATTTCGGGGACATCAAGTAGGTGGTCGAAACCGAGTTCCTCAATGGCCTGTCGGCGGATGTCCTCCCCGGCCGTAGCGATCTCCATCATGTTCATCATGGTATCGCTTCCGGCGCCAATGCCTGGTATCCACGTAACGACGGTCGTGTTGAGTGCGTTGGCAAGCCATGAAGCCGACCCGGCCGCGCGGTCGGACTGCTTCGAAGTCGACCACACAACGAAGTAGGCGCACCCAAGCCAGACAACAATAAGGGAAAGGATCAGGCTGATGATCGAGCCGCCGATGCGGTCGACGGGATGGATCTTTTTCGGCAGCTTCCTGCGAACGAAGAACTGCACGATGTAGCCGCCGATGATGCCGGCGCTAACGAGAATCAGACCGGGCCAGATCAGACCGGCGTGTCGAAGGGCGTCAATTCGATAGAACATCGGCCCGAAAAGCCACAGAAAAACCGAGGCAAGCAACAGGGGCAATAGAGCAAGACCGATACGCGTCGCACCGCGCATGTAGCCGTATGCTCCGAGGACGGCCGTAATGACGAAGAGAACTACAAAGGCCATGGTGCGGTGACTCCCTTGCTGCTCATTATCCAGGAAGCACCGCGTGTTGTCACCCGCCCCGGCGATCCGCTCGATGAGTCTCGCAGCACGCGTGCGTGACTCGATCAGATCGGCTCGCCGGATGGGATCGACGCCGAGGTCGGTCCAATACATCTTCTCGGCATTGGCCGCCGCTGCGTTCAGGCCCAAAGCCACCAGAAGTGCTGCCGGAATCGTTTGCCTTTGGTGTGTCATTTTTCCCACTCGCTACACAAACCGCCCAACGGGCGAATGCTCGCTTTGACATATAATGAGAAACGACACCTGTCCTGAGCGTAGACGTTGAGAACTGGACCAATGACGAACCGCACTGTCCCCCCTCCACTTGCATCGGACCGGAGAAAGCTACCGCGCCGTTGCGAGGAAGACCAACAGAAACAGACGCTTCCGTGTCTCGAAGGTAACCCCTTGTCGGAGCAGCACTTGCGATGACCGGCGGTGATGCGGGTGGCAGTGTGGCCGAGGACTGCGGGCCATGAAAGAACCGCGCCACCAGGTGCATAACAGGCACGCTAAGCGACGCGGTTTGGAGGGTCGTCGGCGAGGTGAGACAATGAAACCTCGCCGACCATGTCACGTGGCTCCATTATAGCATCCGGGCGGCACCGTGGAAAGATCAAATCAGGGTGAAACCCGGCAGGGGTGTGTCACGATTGTGGACAGACTCTTGAACCGAACCTAAGCACCACCAGCGGGTTGAAATCGAGGTTGGCGATCAAAATCCCGCGCTGGCGCTTGTAGCCCGGATCAGCGGTTCCGGCATGATTCCCAGCCTGTGGCTTGGAAAATTGCAAGACCTCTGAAACACAGTACAACGGTCCCTCTTGTGCTTCCGGGCGGATTACACGATGCAGGTGTACGCACGAAGTGGTGCGTTCGGCGAGATCTACATAACAGCCGACCGTGGGAGTCGAACCCACAACCTCAGCTTTACGAAAGCTGTGCTCTACCATTGAGCTAGGTCGGCGAGGCGAATTCAGAATCCAGGCCTTGGTGCACGATAAAGCAAGACTATGATTTCATCGTTGGCTCGTCAACTCGCCGGCACGAGTCAGCCATTCGACATTCGACATTCGCAATTCCACCGTCACCTGCGTTCCAGCGCATGGCGGCTCACCTTATCGTAGGTCGTCGCCAAAAAGCCGATGACCGGAAACCCACCCCGCTCGAAGGGCGACGGGCCGAGCTGCTCCAACAGGGCGAGCGTCCTTTCGGGCGACTCAATCCGAATGCGGACCGACTCGAACTCTGAACCGGTCTCCCAGAACCGCTCGATGAGCTGATCAACCGGCGGCGACGTCGGGTAGATCGTCGGGACGATCTTCAGCGACGGCGGCATCTCGTCGACATGTGCGTCCGTATCAGTCATTTCCAATCCGCAATCGCTCAGTCTTCCGCGACCGCATCACGCGACAGGGCGAAGACCTCGCGTAACTTCTCGGTCGACAACTCGGTAAGCCATTCCTCGCCGCCGCCCACAATATTGTCGGCCAGGTTCCGTTTCTGTTCGAGCAGGGAATCGATTGTCTCCTCGAGCGTTCCAATGCACACGAACTTGTGGACCTGAACCTGTTTGTGTTGCCCGATCCGGTAAGCCCGGTCCGTCGCTTGATCCTCGACGGCTGGGTTCCACCAGCGGTCGAAGTGAAACACGTGGTTGGCAGCCGTCAGGTTCAAGCCGTATCCACCGGCCTTGAGTGAGAGAATCAGCAGCGGGGCGTCACCGTCTTCGCATTGAAATCGTTCCACGATCGCATCGCGGTTTTGGCGGGTGGTACCCCCGTGGAGAAAGAGAGCGTCTTGCCCCACAGACTCCAGCAGATGCTTTCGAAGCAGTTCACCCATTTGGCGGAACTGCGTAAAGACCAGGGCGGAATCGCCCCCGGCGAGCACCTCCTCGAGCATCTCCGCGAGTCGCTCACACTTCCCGCTACGGTGTGGCAGACTCGAACCGTCTGCAAGGAAGTGCGCCGGGTGGTTGCACACCTGCTTGAGCTTCACCAGCGCCGCGAGGATCAGACCGCGGCGTTGAACACCGCCCGCCCGGTCAATCTGCCCGAGCATATCGGCGACTATGGCTTCATAGAGAGCCGCCTGCTCGCGCGTCAGGTTGCAAAAGACCTTCATCTCCATCTTTTCAGGCAGATCGACCTGAACTTTCGGATCGCTTTTGAGACGCCGCAGGACAAGCGGGCGGATCAGATGGCGGAGACGCTGCGCCCGATCGGTATCGTGGTATCGCTCGATCGGCACGGCGAACCGCCGCCGAAACTCCGTCGCACCGCCCAGATACCCGACGTTGAGGAAATCCATGATCGACCACAACTCGCTGAGGCGGTTCTCGACCGGCGTACCGGTCAGCGCCACGCGGTGGACCGCTTTCAGTGACCGGATCGCGACAGCCTGTTTCGCCGCGTGGTTCTTGATATTCTGGGCTTCATCCAGCGCGATGCGGTGCCAGTCGACGGCTGCGAGATGTTCCAGATCGCGATGGATCAGCCCATACGTACTGATCACCACGTCGAATCCTGCGACCTCATTCACGAACTCCCGGCCCGTCAGCCGCTCGAGACCGTGATGCACCATCACGTTGATCGACGGTCCAAACCGCTGAATCTCGCGCTGCCAATTGCCCACCAGCGACATGGGCACGACCAGCAGCGTCGGACCCGGCGAGCGGCCCGACTGACGCTCATAAAGCCACTGGGCGATAAGCTGGATCGTCTTGCCAAGCCCCATGTCATCCGCGAGGCACGCGCCCAGCCCGAGTTTGGTCAGAAAACCGAGCCACTCCAGCCCGCGGAGCTGATACGGCCGGAGCGTCCCGCGGAAGGCGGCCGGTGGTGACAGACGCTCGACATTCTTGTAAAGCTCGGCGGTATTCAGAAAGTTGTCGATCCACCCGTGTGCCCGCAGGCCAGCAACGGACAGCCCCGTTTCAAGATCGTCCGCGATGTAACATTGCCGCAGAGCTTCGAACACCGTCATCCGCCCGCTGCGACTCCGCCTCAAGAAACGCAGCGCGGCTTGCACCTCCAAGGGCTGGACCTCGGTCCACCGGCCGCGCACCCTCAAGAGCGGCTCCTGCGCCTCCGCCAATTGCGAAATCTCCTCTGGTGACAGGTCTTCGTCACCTACCGCCACCCGCCAGTCGTATGCAACGATTGCATCGAGCCCGATCGCCGCCGTCCCAGCCGGCACCTGTGCATCCAACGGACGTATATCCAGCCACATACGCAGACGCGGGCGATCCTTGTGCCACCAATTCGGCACCCACACGCTGAATCCCTCCGACTCGAGAATCGGAGCTGCATCTCGCAGAAACGCGTAAGCCTCCTCGAGCGTCAGTTGACACTCCACAGGCCCCGAGGCGCTCGCACAAGGCGCCAGCGGCGGGAAGTGTCGCGCCGCCCGCGCGACATCGACGCGAAGCTGCTCCTGCGCATTGTCAAACGGACGCTTGAGAATCAGCGGATCATCGCCCCGCTCATCCCAAAGATGCCCCGCGTCGAGTACCAGCTCGGGGTCCTGCGTCGCCTGGACGTACAGAGTGACCTTCCACGACCGCTGTGATCCCGTGGCCGGCAGCTCCACGCCGCCAGCGGGCGCGTGCAGCCTGAAGCAGGTCCGGCACGTACGCTCTTGGGCGACCGGTTCAAGCTTCGCCAGCCAATCCTGAACGGTCTCGCAAATGTTTCGGCGCTGATCGGGCGGCCCCTTCAGATCAGCATCCGCGCGTACCACGGACCGAAGCCACCATATTTGCGGCGAACAACTCTCGTCCGGACGGTCGTGGATGGCATGCGCCAACTCATCCCCCTCCAGACAACGCCGCACCAACGCGTCAACCGTCGTCCACAGGAAATTCTCAACCAGCGCCGAGGCTTGAACAGGCTCGCCATCAACGGCCAGCGAACGACAAACTGGTGGCATCGACGCGATAAGCGCCCCCAGACGTCCCGACGTCTCCTCATCATCCACCACCACCCGCCAGTAACCCCGGTATCGGTCGCCGCCGGTGTGGTGAATCGCCGGGACGAAACGTTCCTTCGCCAAAAGCTCCAACACCAAACCCGCCACACGCGACCAGTAGCGAAGCGAAGCCCCACTGCGAACATCAGCCGGCGCCAACACCGGCGAAGCCGTCAGCAGATCGACCGCGTCGGCCGGCGCAAAAGCCAGTGTCGGAACTCGAAAAGGGAGCAGCGAAACCTTCCGCACCACAGCCGGATCTGCAGGTGACGTTGACGCCGCACGCGAAGAGACGTACTGGCCATTGCAGTGCAGAAGCCGTAGCGTGAGCACGGAACTCGTCGCTCCGGAAACCAGCAAGCTGTCGTAGACATCACCGACGCTGCCGCGAAGCGCATCCTCCGCCACCGCAAGCGGGAATAGCGGAACCTGTGACCTGCGCCGGCCTGTGCCGCAGGCTTCAGCCTGCGCGCAGGAACACCGCACGCCTGCATAACGGCCATCTTCGGTGCGTGGTTCCGACAGATCGCCGTTCGCTTCTTCCGCAGGCCAACGCTCACCCCACAAATGCAACGTAGCCTCGGTCCAGATCGCGTGGAAAACGATCATAAACGCCCATCATCCCATCATACACACAGGCATGAAATCCGCCCGCCAAGCGTTGGCCAAAACGCGAATCCCTCATGTTAGCACCAGCTACCCGTTCGTCCAGTTCACAGGTTGACATGTCGCTATGAAGCGTGAATCGCAGTTATCCCGAAAGCAGCCGCGAATTCAACGCGTCGATTCGGACGGGATCAGCTCAAAGTCGACGCGGAACGGATCAGGCCCCAAGTCGTCAAACTCGAACCGGATGATCAGCAACGCGTTGCACGGGAAATCGACTCCGAGCAGCGCCTCGAACGGTGGTGCGGCGCCCTCGCCGACCGGATCGCCCGCGCCATCGCCGTCCGCATCGTCCGAAGGAATGCTGAAGAACCCGACGCCCTCGATCAAGGCATCGTCATCGACCGTCGCTTCGGGCAGATTCTCCTCGATCAACGCAAGCAATTGAGGCCCGCCGATGCTAAACACCCGTGCGCAATCGATCCAGAGAATCCCGCTCGTGCTGCTCCCATCGAGAATCGCGCCGGACTCACCGAGCCCGAACTGCCCAAAGTCTGGCCGGCAGTATTGGTCGGTCTGGTCGTACGAGCCGAACGTAAGCACCGCACGATGGGGCGTGTTATTGATGAACAGGACGCGAACGCCGCCGCGTCCGCCGGCCGTGGCGCCTCCCAGCGAGGCCGTCTGATTGGAAAACGCCTCTCCGCATCCCACGACGCCGGGCACCACAAGCATCAACGTAAAGGCCGCCATCACACAACGTATGGTCTTCACGCGTGACCCTCCGCCAAACGAAACCAGGCTCAACATTCGACACCTACGACCATCGGCCGGGAACCGTACGTCGCTTGAGCCGCAACCCACCAGTACCCTACTCGAACCCGCACCCCGGATGAATAGCCCCGACGCAACATACTCTGACATACGGATACGTCCCACCACAGGTCCGGCGCGAATCACGGGCGCCTCGTAACCGTCGGTCTGACAAGAAGCTACAGTTGAGTTGTAAAACGAAAACTTGTAGAATCGCACGCGTTCAATGACCGGCTTGCGTCACCGGATTCCACAACCATGAACAACACGACGAATGTCGTTGAGATCCAGAGTATCAGCAAAACCTTTAGGAAGCACGTCGCGGTCGACGACCTGTCGCTGTCTGTTCCAAAAGGGTCGATCTACGGATTCATCGGCCCCAACGGCAGCGGCAAGACCACAACCTTGCGCATGATCATGCGCATCTACCACCCCGACTCCGGCGGCGGGCACATCCGCGTGCTCGGCAAGGAATCGTTCCAGGCCGCCAACGATCGCATCGGATATCTGCCCGAGGAGCGAGGCCTGTACAAGAAGATGAAAGTCCGCGACATCCTTCGCTTTTACGCGGAACTCAAAGGGCGGCGGGACTTCAAAGAGACGGTCGGCAATTGGCTTCAGCGCATGAACCTGAGCGATTGCGCGAACAACAAAGTCGAAACCCTCTCCAAGGGTATGGCCCAGAAAGTGCAGTTCATCGCCGCGGTCATCGCCGAACCGGAGCTTGTGATTCTGGACGAGCCGTTCACCGGCCTCGACCCGGTAAACGCCGACGTGCTGCGCGAGGCCGTCCTCGATCTTCGCCGCCGCGGGTCGACCGTCATCTTCTCGACACATGACATGAGCGTGGCAGAGAAGATGTGCGACTTCATCTTTATGATCTTCAAGGGCCGAAAGGTCCTCGACGGCACGCTCGAATCGATCCAGCACAAGTACGGAGAGGACACGGTGCGCGTCAGCGTCGAGGGAAACGGGTACAGCCCGCACACAATCTCCGGTGTCGAGAGGGTGACCGACTTCGGCCACGTCCAGGAGCTACGCATCGCACCGGGAACCGACACGCAGGACCTGCTGGGCGCGTTGATGCGGCAAGGGAACGTGATGCACTTCGAGCTGGCCCATCCGTCACTGCATGACATCTTCGTCCGCATCGCCGGCCCCGAAGCCGACAAAGACGCCGCCGGGTTAGAAACACTGACCGCAGAGGAGCCCGCCGATGCGTAAGGTTATCGTCATCGCGGTCCGCGAATACCAGGCGGCCGTCAAGACAAAGGCGTTTATCATCAGCATCCTCGCGATGCCGGTCTTCATGGGCGGAAGCATCGCGGTCCAGGCATTGATGCGGGACAAGGTGGACACGACCGACAAACGCATCGCGGTGTTGGACCAAACCGGCCGGCTTTACGACCTGATAGTCGAAGCCTCCCTACAGCGAGATCAAACGATCGTGTTCAAAGGGGAAGGCGCGGAGCGCAAGAAGGTCAAACCGCGCTACCTGATCGAAAAGGCGAGTGTGAGTTCCGACGACCGCGAGCGCATCACGTTCGAACTGTCAGAACAAGTGCGAAACGCGGAGATCTTCGCCTTCGCCATCATGGGCCCTGACGTGATCGAACCCGGCGATGATCCCTTGAGGGCTCGCGTGGCCTACCACTCCAACACCCCGACGTACGATAATTTCCAGAACTGGCTGGAGCGGGTGATCAACCGGCACACGCATGAACTGCGTTTCCAGGCCGTCAACGTCGAACCCGCCGTTGTCGCACAGGCCATACGCCCGGTTCAAGTGGCGAACCTCGGACTCGTCTCTCTCGACGAGGAAGGACGCATCACCAAGGCCGAGGAGACTAACAGGATCGCCAACTTCCTCATCCCGATGGGCATGATGATGCTGATGTTCATGGTGGTGCTGGTGGCGGCCTCACCGCTGATGCAGAGCGTGCTCGAGGAAAAGATGCAGCGCATCGCCGAAGTGCTGCTCGGCTCGATCACACCTTTCCAACTTATGATGGGCAAGCTGCTCGGCATCGTCGGCGTTTCACTCACTATGGCCACGATCTATCTGGTCGGAGCGTTCTATGCGATTCACGAGACCGGCTTCGGGCAGTTCTTCCCGAAACATCTGGTCTGGTGGTTCGTCGTGTTTCAGGTCATGGCCGTTCTGCTCTACGGATCCGTCTTCGCCGCGATCGGGGCCGCCGTAAGTGACATGAAAGAGGCACAAAACCTGATGACTCCGGTCATGCTCGTGGTCATTGCTCCGATGTTCGTCTGGCTCAACGTGGTCAAAGAACCTCTGTCCACGTCGTCGATGGTCATGTCGCTTATCCCGCCGGCAACGCCGATGTTGATGATCCTGCGCCAGGCCGTACCGCCGGGCATCCCCATTTGGCAGACGTTGTTGGGCATAGTCCTTGTGATCGCAACGACCATAGTGTGCGTCTTCGCCGCCGGCCGAATCTTCCGCGTCGGGATTCTCATGCAGGGCAAAGGCGCCAATCTTGGCGAGATGATCCGCTGGGCCATCCGCGGCTAGCGTACCCCGCCTTTCAGCCCATCGGGTGAAACTGGTGGCTTGCCCATCAGTGCCACCTCACTGGACCTAGAATCCCTTATCGATCCTCACACGCCGGTAACGTCGCGGGACCACGCGATCATCAATCACCATCCGGCGCGCGATTGTCAAAGCTCCGGATTCTCCCCTCATGTGCACTCCGCTCTCGGCAAAAAATGCGCGGCCACCAGGACCTCGT
>CAZJTP010000073.1:0-19155 GCA_964548955.1 uncultured Phycisphaeraceae bacterium | reverse complement strand
AGGCATCGGCGGCATATCGCGGACGAGGCGTTGCTAAGATCCGCCCGCCCGTAGGCCGCTTCGGCCTTCTGAAGGGTAGCCCGGGCCGTCTTGGCTTCGCGGTAGAGAGTTCGCCACGCGGGATTCACTACCAACCGGTCGGGCATAGGCGATACTCGTGGCTTCCACCGCCGATTCCGCGGACATCGCCCCCGTCGTGATAGCCGATTGGTCATCCTCTCCGTCTGAGTCGGTGTTCTGGTCATCCTCCAACGCAAGCAAAGGCGCGTCGTCCGCCCCGCCTTGGGTCAACCCGCGTTCCCGCAGTACACGATAGACCGTCGAAGGCGACAGCCCCAAACGATTGGCAATATCCTGATGGGACTTTTGGCGCTTCCGCAAAGATACGATCCGAGAGGCGACTCCCCGGCCGGCCTTTCGTCGATGCTTGGGGCCCTTCGGCTTGCCGACCAATCCGCCAATCCCCTCCTCGGCTACAGCCCGGCGGGCGCGCCGCAGCGTAGATACGCTCAAGCCAAACGCCGACGCCACCTCGTTCTGCTGAGCCAGATCGGCCTCGATGAGTTGCACGGCGGCGAATTTGTGATTGACTTTGTCGCAGCGCCGGTAGGAGTAGAAAGGAATCAGGCCGTCGAAGATCGCCCGAACCTCACCGTCGTCGCGATACCAGACCCGGTCATTGATTGCTTGCGCCCCTTCTGGTAATGCCCATGCGGCGTGCAGTCGTCCCTGACTCGTGTGCTTTCGATCCATCGAAAGGTGACTCCGAAAGTGCCCACGGCTCCACCGTAAACGTCACCTTTTATGACGACCGTCAAGCATCCGCCCTTTCAAGAAATGCCTATAAATAAAGCAAAACGATGGACTAGATCAGGAGCTCTGGCGCTACACTGCCGGCGTCGACGCGTCATCGAACTTCCAGTCAAATCCGTCACTCATCTTCGGATTCATAGGGACAACCGCATCCGATCTCAAACGGCTTGTTCGCCCAACTGATCGGAGTGTCCGGACTGCGAATCCAACCCGACAAACGGGAATGATCAACAAGGCGGCGACGTGTGTCAGGCCGGTCTTCGGGGACTCCGGAGTTGCCCGAAGGGAGTCTCCGCCTGTCCACCGGTCCGAGCGGTGTTGCTGCGCGAAGCTCGTAAGCGTCGCACCATCGCTCTTGCGATGCGAAGTAATAGACATTAACGCGGTGAAAGGGAACAGGTGGGAAGCAGTAAGGCGCAGGCTCCGCAAGCACACCGAAGGGGTAGTCCCCTTGATAGGATGCCGCTAGTCGCAGTCGCGTGTTGTCCGTGGTCGTATCGACGTAAAAGTTCCAAAGGTAATTCCAACCGAAGAACCCAATCCATAGTGCCACAAACGCCACCGGGATCCAGTGAACGATCCGGCTCAGCTTCGTCCAGCGGCGAGTTAGCAGACAGGCCGTACCGATCGCCAGGGCAGTGTTGGCGAATATACCGAACCGGCCATACTCAGCGGGCTTGCCCGCGCCGATCAGAACGAACTGCAGGAAAAGCACCACCGCCGGAATCGCAAGCGGTACGATTGAACTGTTCCTGCGCACAAGTGCCACGATCAACGCAACCACGCCAAGAACGAGAATCGGTAGTGTCACACCCTCGACAGTCAATTCGAGCACGCGGAGAAAGCCTTCGCCGATCCGGGCGATCTCGTACATGGCCAGCGAGTTACCGAAGTTGCTGCGAAGCACCCCTCGATTGACAAACGCGTTGATCAGTATGTACGGGTTCGTGATTAGGTAGACGATCGCGCCGATCAGGATGCCGCCGATCGTGTGTTTGGCGGTCGTGAGCATGTTTCTCCGATGATCAACGTTTGCGTCACCGCGCGGGCTAAAGCCCGCGGCTCGCCACCCGACCAATGGAATCAGCACGAAGATGGGCCATGACGACAGCACCATTCCAAACGCCGCTCCGCAACAAAAACACATAAACCACCAGTCGTGCCGGGTGGTGCGGGCAAACTTGTTTGTCCGTGGTTCAGTGATATCCTGCACGGGTGAGCTGAGCTCACCCATGCCACCCGCGGCATCACCGCGCGGGCTGAAACCGGCGGCTCGCCGGGAAAGGTATCGCATCGCGAACAGGACCGCCATCAACATCAGCACAGCGCCGGGCAGATGCGGCTTTCCCTCATGGGCCATGCAGATCACGACGGGCATGAGCGTAAACAGCAGGGCAGCCATAAGGCCTGCCCATGACCCGGCCAAACGCCGGGTAATGGCAAAGACAACTAAGACGCCGATCACACCCCAGGCCGCCGCATACGCTCGGGCAACGATGTAGAACTTCCCGAACTCGTCCGGATTGTCGAGGTAGTAGACAACGTCACCGCGCACGTCGATCAGGCCGACAACATCGCATGCCCCAATGAGCGCCCCGATGGGGTAGATGAACAGGCCGCCGTATTGGTATAACCTGGGGTCGAGCTCGAGCTTCCGGGGATTCATCCCCGCCAGCGCCATCATCGTGATCATCTCGTCCGGCTGATAAGTGTAGAGGCGATAGCGGAGATAGATCTTGGCAACGTTATCTTCTGTTTCAGTAAGCAGGATGGGTTCGCTCGCAGCCTGTTGCAGCGGGTCGACGTCGACATCAGCCCCGCGATCGGAAGAGAACTTCTCCGCTGCGCCGGCTAATCGATAGATCTTCTCTCCTGGCCAGGGCGGATCATCACCGAAGAGATATTTGTCGATCTTCCGGCTCGGCAAACCCCATGCAATCCCAACGGTGCAGATAACCACGAAGAGCAGCACTACTGCGATGAGAATCGCCTGTACTGTCCGTCTGGAACTAACTGGACTGTCTGCCAAGTCATCCATCGGCGTATTTGGCGCACATGGTCTCTGCACGAGAGGTCAATCGGTATGAGCTGTTTCGTTGTTGATCGGGTCCACTTCGCTCACTGAGTGAGTTTGCTAATAACCTCCGCAAGCAGTCGATTGAATGTCTCCGGGTCTTCCATCATCACGAAATGCCCGGTCCCCGGCATGAGTTTCACCTCAAAAGACAAGGCGTGTCGCCTCCCGGCCTCGATATTCGTCGGATACCTGTCCGAGTTGATGCAGTATACTGGAAGGCGCGCCTCCTTCAGTGACTTCTTAATGTCATAGTTGAACAACGCCTCGAAAGCGGCAATCCCCACGTCGGGAGGGGCCGAAGCCATGTCGCTCATCACGTGTTCGACAAGCACCGGGTCGGCGCCGGAAGGAAACATCCCACGCACGAATCGACGGGTTGCCTCTTTGAAATCCTCCCTGAACGGCGCCGTGAAGTTCTCAAGCTGCTCCTTGGTTACCTCCTCTTCGATGCGCCGGAACGTGTCAACTCCCACCAACCCGATCGCCCGCCCGGGCATCTGTCGTGCCGCCTCGATAATCACCGGCCCGCCCATCGAGTGGCCGATCAGTATCACCCGACCGAGGTCGAGCTTCTTGACCACGGCCGCGACATCTGCACCGAACGCCTCGAGGGTCCATTCCTTTCGGTCCAGACCCGATTCTCCGTGTCCGGCGAGATCGACCGTGACAACCTTGTGATTGTCTGCAAACCGCGCGGTTTGAGCCTTCCAATAGCTCTTGTCGCAGCTCCAGCCATGGACAAATACTAGAGCCGGATCGCCATTGCCTTGCACGTTGCAGCATATATGGACGTTATCCGCTGAAACGACCATGTGCTTCTGCACGGATGCGCACCCCAGCAGACCCAGGACCAGAAACGGCGATACTATACATGGGTGTATCAAGCTTGTCTTCACTTGAGTCTCCTTGAAGATCTTTGAACGCTGTCTATAGCGCGACACCATCGGTGGGATACCAATTCAGTACCTCATTCAGTAGCTATGCTACGACGCCGGCTTCCTTAAGATCGGCAACCTCCTTGTTTGAAAAGCCCGCGTCCTGCAGGACTTCCTCAGTATTCTGGGCATATGGTGGGGCATAGGCGAGGCGTCGCTCAACGGAGGCCAAGTGCTCCCGCTCGACGGACGGTGGGGGCAATCGCACTCGCCTTCCGGATGGTGTTTCTGTTTCGAGGAGCCTGTCCCGGATTGGAGGAAACTCCATAACCTGAGGCACGGTATGGATCGGGGCCGCTACGAGCCCTTTTGAACTCAGGAGCTTCACAAGCTCCGCGGTTTGGAAGCTCCGCGTGACGGCACCAATATCTGTATGGATAGACTCCCTTTCCCGTCTGCGACCCTCGTTCGTGTCTCGGGTGGGTGAACTGAGGCCGTGGAACTCTTCGATGAATATCAGGCGCTTCCACTGCACGTCGTTTCCAATGGCCATGTAAATGTATCCATCCGACGTAGGATATACATTCACGGGCACGAACTCTCGGTGCTCGTTTCCACTGCGTCGAACCTCGTTGGGTTCATATCCCAGATCAAGTAGTGGAATGGTGGTCACCAGCCACGAGGCTGCGGCCTGGGCCATGGATACGTCGATTCGGGAACCCTTCCCGGAGTGAGCCTTTTCCGCCAGTGCGAGGCAGACATTGGCGAAGACTTCATCGCCGGCCTTCAGGTCCACAAAAGGCACACCGCACAACATTGGCGGACCTTCAGGATCGCCGGTGAGATCCATGTAGCCCGTGATTGCCTGGATGGCTGGATCGTAGCCCGGCATGTCGGGATAGTCCGGTCCCATTGCCGAAAGCCCCGCCCAGATCAAACCCGGGTTGACGGCGCTCAGAGTCTCGTAGTCTATGCCCAGCTCCCTATATCGCTTGGGTAGGGTATTGCTGGCGAAGATATCCACCGGCAGGTGCGAGATAAGACGCCTCAGTACTTCCTGTCCTCTTTTCTCTTTCAGGTTCAAGCTGATGGTTTCCTTCCCGACGTTGGGCCCGATGAAGTAGCTATGCTGGTCGGGGCGCTCTCCCTCCTTTCCCACATACCGGTTCGGGTCACCGGGAAGACGATTGCCGAACGGGGTAGCCTCGATACGGATCACGCGCCAGCCCAAATGTACGAATCGCTGCGTGGCGTACGAGAGCGACAGCGCCTGCTCCAGGGAGAGTACGGTAAGCTTCTCCACGGATTACGCCCCCTTCTTGGACGAGCCGTTGGCTTTAGTCCACGCGGATTCTTCGCGCGCCTGTTTCAACTTCATCAGTACCCTCTCCGGTGTGAGAGGAAGCTCCGTAATGCGCACTCCCGTAGCGTCGAAAACCGCGTTTGCGATGGCAGGCGCAACTGGAATCAGTGGCGACTCGCCGATTCCCTTGGCGCCGTAGGGACCGGTCGGGTCGTGCGTCTCAACAAAGGCGATGTCCAGATCAGGGAGTTCCGTGGCCGTGCAAAGCTTGTAATCCGTGAAGGTTGAGTTCAGGATGCGACCACCTTCCACCTTCAGCTCCTCGGATAGACAATACCCTATTCCCTGAGCGATTCCGCCCTCGACTTGACCTTCGATGCCCAGACGGTTGATCACCCGGCCAACATCGTGGGCGGCGCAAATCTTGAGCACTTTGACCACGCCCGTGTCCAGGTCCACCTCGACCTCTGCCACGTGGGTCCCGAAAGCATAGCAGGCAGAGATATTGCCCATGTGCTTCTCGTCGGGAGACGTACTCGGCGGTTCGTAAAAGTGCGTCGTCATAACCAATTCGTTTTTGGCGCCGAAGTGAAGCCCGCGAATTATCTTGCCGATGGACTCGAGCGGTTCCCCGCCGGATCGATCCACCACTTTGCCCTTATGCAGGTCCAGTTCTTCGGGCTTTCGCTTCAGACGCGCCGCGGCGGCATCGAGTAGTTTTAGCCGCGCTTCCCGCGCCGCCCCAAGGGCCGAGTTACCCGCGATGAACGTGGTGCGGCTGGCATGAACCCCGACGTCCCACGGTGTCAGGTCTGTGTCGTTATTGATCACGCGGATGTTCTTTATTGGAAGCCCCAGTTGTTCAGCCACAATCTGGGCGATCGTGGTCTCTGAGCCCTGGCCGATCTCCGATGAACCGGTGAGAATCGTAACTCCACCGAAGTCGTCGATCTTGAGAATGGTACCGCACCCGTCGGAGCGATAGATTTTGGCACCGCCGCCCACATGAAACAGCGAAGCCATGCCTATCCCCCGAACCACGGAGTGGTCAGCTGGTGTCCCCGACCGCTCCCTTACGGTCGCGGTTCTGACTCGGCGTTTGACGTTTCGACGTTTCTCTCCCCATCCCGCGTTGCCGGCTGCGGTCTCGAGGCATTCCTTCAGCCCACACGTCCCCAGGACCATGCCCTGCCCGGTGATCTCGCCCGGCTCCTGAGCGTTCTTGAGCCGAAGTCCCAAGGGATCCATGCCCAGCTTGCCGGCCAGGTGGTCCACTTGGGACTCAAGAGCGAACGTAGCCTGGGGATTTCCATATCCCCGAAAGGCACACGCATAGATGTTGTTGGTGTACACGACATCCACGTGCTGACGCACGTGTGGCACGCGATAGAGAGACGAGAAGGTGCGCATCATGATCCACGGCGTCGTCGCGCCCCAGGAAGTGTGCCCGCCGTTGTCCAGTGTCATACGCACGTCGCGGAATGTGAAGGTCCCGTCATTCCGCGCACCGCTCTTGAGATGAAACGTTACGGGTTGACGAGTGGGCGTCGCCAGGAACTCCTCTTCACGTGTAAACACGAGCCGGACAGGCCGTAAGGTCGCGCGGGCCAGGAAAACGCAAATAGGCTCAAATGGATGGATATCCAACTTGCTGCCGAAACCGCCACCGATGGGAGGCTGGATGATCCTGATCTTCTCCGGGGCAACGCCCACGATCCGCGAAAGGTCGTGCTTGTACAGAAAAGGCACCTGCGTAAGAGAGTGAACGGTAAGCCTGCCGTCAGCGTCGAAGTCGGCGATGATCCCGGACGTACCCAGACAGCAATGGGCCACACGCTGGAGGACAAACGTGTCCTCCACGATAACATCCGAGTCGCGCATCCCCTCTTCGACGTCCCCGTGAGAGTAGTCGTAGCGAAACGGCGTGTTGTCCGGGAACCCAGCGTGTATTACGGGCGCTCCTTTGACCAGGGCTTCATCGGGGGAGGTCACCACCGGGAGATCCTCGTAGGTCACACGGATACGTTTGACAGCCTCGACCGCCAGCTCCGGCGCATCCGCCGCCACGGCCGCCACCTCATCTCGGACGCACGTAACCTTCTCTGCCTTAAGAGCCGTGTTGTCCTGACCGAACCCGAAAGGCACGAGTTCGATATCCGAAGCCGTGATCACCGCCCGAACGCCTGACATGGCTTTAGCAGCCGAGGTGTCGATGCTCAGAATCCGGGCATGTGGGCGCCGAGCAAAGAGGATCTTCCCGTAGAGCATCCGGGGCAGCCTGATGTCCTCCATGTATCGCGCCAGCCCCGTAGCCTTTTCCGGTGCGTCCAGCTTGGGGATTCGCTTTCCGATCAGGGTCTTTTCGGCGTGCTCTTCCGATGCGACATTGGCAGCCGTCTCAGGCATCACAGGCACCTCCCCGCGCCAGGGACAGGATCGCGTCTATGATCTTTCGATATCCCGTGCAGCGGCAGAGATTTCCCTCTAACCCACGCCTAACATCATCCTCAGTCGGGGAAGGATTGGCTTCCAACATCGCATAAGTAGCCATGATCATACCCGGTGTGCAGAATCCGCACTGAATCGCGCCATGATCGATGAAGGCCTGCTGGATGGGATGAAGCCGGCCGTTCGCTTTGAGGCCTTCGATGGTGAGGACCTCCAAGCCCTCGCATTCAAGGGCGAGTACCAGGCAGGAATTCACCAGCTTCCCGTCCAGCATCACCGAGCACGCCCCGCATTCGCCCTCGCCACAGCCGTACTTGGTGCCGGTCAACTCGAGGTCATTGCGCAGGACGTCCAGCAGGGTGGCGAAAGGCGAAACCATCAGCCTGACCGGCTCTGCGTTCACCACGAAGGCAAGTTCAACCTTGTCAAGAGCGTGCTGCACGTTCCAGCATCCTTCTGAGCATTACCCCCACGACCTCCCGGCGGTAGGTATCGCTTGCGCGCACATCCGAAATGGGTGCGATTTCCTCTTGGGCGGCAGCCTCGCATTTCGCAATGACTTCCGCAGAGAGTGGATTCCCCATGAGCTGTGCCTCGGCCCCGTGACCGCGCAAGGGAATCGGGGCTACGGAGCCGTACCCCACCCTGGCGTGCGTGATCGTTCCGTCCTCAACCTTGATCGCCAATCCCACCGAAGCCACGGCGATCTCCATGGCGGGACGCGTTCCGAACTTGTCCCATGCTGCGAAGAACTCCTCAGCCAGTGGCTTGAAGCGGATGCGTGTCAGTATCTCGCCGGGTGCAAGAACGGTGGAGCCGGGCCCGCGGAAGAAATCGGCGATCGGCACGTCCCGCACTTTAACGCCATCCCGTCCCAAGGACGCCAGCTCAGCCACGGCGTCCAACAAGATCAACGGGACGGCTGTGTCCGCGGCGGGCGATGCGTTACACAGATTACCACCAATTGTGGCTCTGTTGCGAACCTGGGGGCACGCGATTCGACCTGCAGCATCCGACAGCACCGTTGCCGAAGAATGGATCACCGGATCGGATGCGATCTCGCTTATCATCGTACACGCGCCAACACTAACGTCCCCGTTTCCGCGCGATACGCCCCTAAGCTCCGCAATGCCTTTCAGGTCCAAGACGCAGTCCGGTCTTGTGGTCAGACCGGCCGACCAGCGAGGCAAGAGGTCCGTCCCTCCTGCATAAAGCACAGCGGCACCGGACGTGCGATTGAATGTCGAAAGGGTTTGCTCTATAGTCTCGCAGCGATGAAAGCCTAACATGCCCCACCCAATCGCAGGTGCTGCAGCCGCACACTTCATACCCGCAGGAACAACAGGCCCCATCCTATTGGTGGATGTGATATAGTCAACGCGGAAACGACTGCCCGGCAAAGGGTTGAAACCAAAGCGATTTCCTGACAGATTCCCCAGGGGAATCCTGCCGGGATGTGTACTCGGCGTACATTGGATCGGGATCGGCAGGCCGTCAGATAGGAATAAGGATGGACGCAGCTTCCAACCATGTGGTCCTGCGGGATGGTCCCGGCACGCCGGTATGCCTGTTGGGGAACCTGGCAATCGTTCGCGGGGCGCTGGAGGCGGGTGTCCAGTTCTTCTCATGCTACCCGGGTACCCCTTCATCAGAAGTTGGCGATACGTTCGCCCAAATTGCCAAAGAAGCGGATATCCTGTTCGAGTACTCGGTCAACGAGAAGGTGGCTGTTGAGATTGCATTCGCCGCAAGCCTTACAGGCGCCCGAACCATGTGCGGTATGAAGCATCTCGGATTGAACTATGCCGCCGATCCGATCGCCACCATGCCATATATCGGCGTGGAGGGCGGCATGGTCATTGTAAGCGCAGGCGACCCCTCGGTGATCACCAGCCCCAATGAGCAGGACCAGCGGCACTTCAGTCATTTCCTGTACTACCCGGTGTTCGATCCGGCTACGCCCGACGACGCTCTGCGAATGACGCGCTATGCATTTGAGTTTTCAGAGAAGACCCGCTTGCCTGTTATTCTTCGTCCGACGACCCGAGTGTGTCACAGCAGTGGCATGGTGACGTATGAATCTCTTCCCGCCAACAAGAACCGGATTCATTTCACCAAGGACCCCGCTCGTTATGTTCCCATCCCCGCCAACGCGCATCGCATGCGTAAGGAGCTTACGGAACGTTACAGGCGCGCGGAAGAGTTGCTGGGAACATCCGAGTTCTTTCCCCGTGCTGGCAGCGGGCGATACGGCATTATCGCTAGCGGCGTCGCGTATGCCTATGCCACTCAGGTGATTCAAGATTTGGGACTTGAGCGGCAGGTGACGCTTCAACAAGTTGGAGCCTATCCCATTCCTGGCGGAGTGTTGGCTGATTTCCTGGTAGACGTTGACTCAGTTCTTGTGGTCGAAGAGTTGACTCCGCTCGTTGAGGACCGGATCAGTCTGGCGGCGTTTCGCCGTCGAAGAGACATCCCCGTGTATGGGAAACATACCGGGCACTTCCCCGTGGAATATGAATACACACCGGATCTTGTCGAGGATGCCCTCAGAGACTACTTGAGACTTCAGCTCAGAGAGAAGGCTTCGGTTGTGGTCCCTGATTTGCCAACCCGACCACCCGTGCTGTGTCCGGGGTGTCCACATCGCGCGAGCTTCTATATGGCAAGGAAGGTATTTGGCAAGAATACGGTCTATTGCAACGACATTGGCTGCTATACCCTGGGATATGGTGAGCCCTTGCATTCCTGTGACGTCTTGCTGTGTATGGGTTCTTCCATTAGTCAGGCTTCGGGAATCGCTCGCACGACAGGCCGCAGAACAGTGGCCTACATTGGCGATTCGACGTTCTTCCACAGTGGCCTGCCCGCACTGGCCAATGCGATGCAGGCCAAAGATGATGTCACAGTCATCATTCTGGACAATTACATAACCGCCATGACAGGCTTCCAGCCCAGTTTGACAACGAATTCCCGGGAACCGGGCGGTGTGCAAGTGGAATCACGGACGACCGGCGAAAAGGGAATGCGGTTCTCGATTGAAGAAACCGTGCGAGGTCTTGGAGTCAACGAGATCTATTCGGTCGATCCGTACAATGAAGACGCGACGCTCGATGCCCTAAAAAAAGCCAAGAACGGTGTTGGCGTGAATGTTGTGGTATGTCATTCCCCATGTGCCGTGAACGAGCACAGATTGAAAAGAGGTGAGAAGCGAGCTCCCTTTACCATCGACCGGGAGCAATGCAACTCATGCTCGTTGTGCGTACGGCTTTTGGGTTGTCCGGCCATCCTCGTTGTGGACGGGCAGTACATGATCGACCAGGAGCTCTGTGTTGGTTGCGGGTTGTGCGCGCATGTATGCCAGTATGATGCAATACGGCAATCCAACGCTAAGAAGACTTGAATGAAATCCACTGACGATCATCAAGACGATTCCGGCTGGCGGATACTCATCGTGGGTACCGGCGGTCAGGGAGTTCTGACGGCAGCACGTCTGCTCTGTGACGTCTTCGTCTACCAAGGATATCAGATTGTAAGCGGTCAGTTGCACGGCATGGCACAGCGCGGTGGCAGCGTGCAATCTTCCGTCATGATCGATTCCGGCATCAGCCCGGTGATCCCCCGTAACAGGGCTGGTTTCGTTTTGGGCTTTGAACCGGTTGAGACTGCGCGAGCCTTGCCGTTTATATCACCTGAAACAGTGGTCTACATGAACACGACACCCGTTGTGCCATACATCCTGGGGCAACGATCCATACTAAAGCAAATGGGCGCGGAATACCCCGACGTGCAAGAGCTTGTGGATTGTATTCATTCCGTCACTCCTTGTGCATATGCCTTCGATGCCACGGAACTTGCCATCGAGGCAGGCTCGGTCAGAGCAGTGAATATCATCATGTTGGGTTGCCTGCTCGGATCGGGATTATTACCGTGCACGGCCGGCGACTTCTGGAATACCGTAACAAAAACCATGCCGCCGCACTTGGTAACCGCCAACAATAATGCATTCTCACGCGGCGTCGAGTTAGGTAAAAGCTTTCGGTCTGGTGAGAGGAAACCATGAAGATGAAGATCGGCATTGACGTCGGCGGGACGTTTACGGATTTCCTCATGATCCGGCAACACGAAGAGCCGCGGATTTACAAAGTCCTGTCAACGCCCTCCGACCCTTCCATCGGTCTTGTCAACGGCCTGAACGAAATCGCCGCGAGCTTGAGCATTTCACTCAATGAACTGGCACGGTCCACAGAAACAATCGTACACGGTACAACCGTAACGACGAACGCCGTGTTGACGCTGGCAGGCGCCAAGACAGGACTTATAACCACTGAGGGAGTCCGCGATGCGCTCGAGATGCGACGCGGCGTACGGGAGGAACAATACAACAACCGGTATACGAATGTCCCCCCACTCGTGCCGCGGTATCTGCGCATGCCGGTTGGGGGACGTCTGAATTACTGCGGGGAGACGCTGCGGACCCTGAATCTCGACGACGTCCGACAGGCCGTCCGTTTGTTCAAAGATGAACAGGTTGAGGCTGTTGCCATCTGCTTCATGAATTCCTTCGCCAACCCGGAGCAGGAAAGACAGGCGGCCAAGCTAGTCCGAGCGGAACTGCCCGGATCGTATCTTACCGTATCTTCCGAATTCCTGCCATCCATTCGCTTCTACGATCGCGTCAGTTCGACCGTCCTCAACTCATATGTGGGACCGAAACTCAGTTCGTATCTTGCTCGATTGATGTTGCGGCTCAAGGAAATCGACTTCGGCGGCGTCCTGCTGCTCATGCAATCCAACGGCGGCATCATGCCGCCGGATGTGGCACAGAAAAGCCCCGCCCTCACCCTGCTGTCCGGACCGGCCGCGGGACCGGGAGCGGGATTGGGTTACGCCCGCTCGCATGGTCATAACAGTTGCATTACCGTGGACATGGGTGGCACCAGCTTCGATGCAGCTCTGGTACGAGACGGTACAGCCATCGTCGTGACGGAGGGAGAAATCAACCGATATCGCATTGCCCTTCCTATGTTGGACATTGTCACCATCGGCGCCGGGGGAGGCAGCATTGGGTGGATCGACGAGGGGGGATTGTTGCGTATGGGACCGCAGAGTGCGGGTGCCGCTCCGGGTCCAGCCTGTTATGGAAAGGGCGGGACACTGCCGACTTGCACCGATGCGGATCTGATATTGGGTTACCTCGACGCCGACTATTTTGCCGGTGGTAAGATCAAACTGGACCGCCAGGCCGCCCACAGAGCCATTCAAGAACACGTCGCAAAGCCTCTCGGATTATCCGTCGAAGATGCGGCGGCTGGAATGTACCAGGTTATCAATAACAATATGGCCCAGGGAGTGCGGCAGACATCCATAAAACGCGGACTCGATCCAAGAGAGTTCCCGATGGTGGCTGCCGGTGGTGCCGGCCCGTTGCACGCCTGCATGATTTGCCATGAGCTGGAAATCCCAATGTTCATCGTGCCGCGCGAATCTTCCATCTTCTGTGCCGCTGGAATGCTGTTGAGCGACCTGCGACACGACTTTGTATACTCCTTTGTGTCAGTCCTCGACGAGATCGATTGGCCAAGACTCAACACTCTGGTGACTGAAATGGTGGCCGACGGTTCTCGCCTTCTGGCCGAAGAGAGTATCCCGGAAGCGAAACGGAGGTTCTCGGTAAACTTGGACTGCCGATACGTCAAGCAGTATCACGAGGTCTCTTTGCCGGTGGCGATCGATTCAGTTCGCAAGGCCGATGCGAATACGATTACGGCGGCCTTTCACGCCGAGCACGCAAGGCTGTACGGCTACTCGCTTGAACGGGAAAGCACGGCAGTTGAACTGATCAACGTTCGTCTCCGCGCCGTTGGGCTCACCGATAAGCCGTCTTACACCGAGGAACCGTATGCCGGGCCCGATCCCAGCCCGGCTGTAAAGGGTGAAAGAACCACTTTCATTTCCGAGGATCGGACGTTCAAGTGTATCCCCGTGTACGATGGCCACATGACACGCCATGGGAATCGTATACGTGGTCCCGCCTTGATCGAGCAGGTAAACACTACTCTCCTTTTGGGCTCGTCGCACGACTGTCTTTGCGACAAATATGGTAGTTTCATAGCCTTTGACAAGCGATATGAAAACCGGCTCCCGTCGACATTGCAGGAGATGCTCCCGTGAGCAACGTGGATCCAATTTTGCTGTCGGTCTTCGCACGTGCTTTCAAGTCAATTACGGACGAAATGAGTATCTCTCTGCAAAAGACGACACGCTCGCCCATACTGTGTGAAGCAAAGGATTTCGTTACCGGCATCTATGATGCACATGGAAACATGCTCGAGCAAACTGAGAACCTGCCGATCCTGTCGTTCTCACTCGGCCCGGTCTGTAAGTACATTATTGACTACTTTGCCGATGAGGTCTATCCAGGGGATGTCATCCTTCACAACGACGTATTCAGCATGGGCAATCAGAACAACGACGTCGCCGCCTACAAGCCCATCTTCTTTGAGGGTAGACTCGTAGCCTGGTCCGCGTGCAAGGGCCATCAGGCTGACATCGGCGGCGCCGTGGCCGGCGGTTACAACCCCAATGCCACGGAAGTATGGCAGGAAGCGCTCCGGATTCCTCCGATCAAAGTCTATGAGAAAGGCAAGTTGCGCAAGGACGTATGGGATTTGATCTTCGCCAATATCCGTTTTGATATCGTCCAACAAGATATGCGCGCCGAAATGGGGTCTTGCGTGGTCGGCGAGCAGCGCATGCTGCGCCTGTTGGAAAAGTACGGTGTGGAGTGCTTTGACACCCATAAGGAAGCTTTGTTCGAGGCGACGCGCAAGATGATGGAGGCCGAGATTGCAACTATCCCCAATGGCAAGTATCGCGGCGAATCGACCGTCTACTACGACGGCAAGAATCTCGGGAAGCAATACCACATCCGGGTCACAATCACCGTCGAAGACGGGCGCATTACATTTGATTACACGGATACTGATCCACAGTCTGACGCGTTCGTCAACGGCACCTTCACTTCCAGCGCCTCGGCTGCGGTGTTAACCTTTCTTCAAATGGTCAATCCCGACATTCCGCACAATCAAGGTATGGTCGAACCCATCGATATCATCATACCCGAGGGGACCATTCTCAATGCCGCCTTCCCGGCAGCTACAACATATGGGAATCATCTATGCCCGCCCAATGCGGACGCCATTGCTCGTGCGATGGCTCCGGTTGTTCCAAAGCGCGTCACAGCCGGGTGGAATCACCTATTGTGTTCATTGACAACCGGCCTGGATCCACGGAAGAATGACAAATATGTGGATATCTGTTTCATGGGTCTCAAGGGCGGTTCCGGCGCGCTGCACGGCGTCGACGGATACGATCACATCGGTATGATCGATGCGTCCGGAGGTCTGCTTGACCAGGACTACGAGATGTTCGAGCAGCAAACGCCGCATTTGCTCATACGCCACGAATATCTATGTGACTCAGCCGGCCCCGGGAAATGGCGTGGCGGTCTCGGAGTTGAGACTGTATTCGAGATTGGCTCGGACAATACTCAACTCGTCATATTCGGCGATGGTAATGTCGAGCCGGCCTTCGGCCTCTACGGCGGCGGTAACGGGAGCTTGAACTCGATTAAACTGCGGTATCCGGATGGACAGGAGCGCGTTCCATTGAGTCTGGATCTATTCCCAGGCGTCCCAAAGGGTTCCGTCTATCACCAGTTGGCCGGCGGAGGCGGCGGCTACGGAAACCCCCACGAACGTCCAAAGGATCTGGTCGCAAGGGAGGTGCGAAATGGGATCATCTCTCCGAAAGCCGTACGGGATGTCTACGGTGTGGCAGTGGATGCTATAACCTTTGAAGTCGACGAGCGCACGACGGCTGCGCTTAGGAGTGGAAAATCCCTTTGAGACAAAGAACGTCTAACAATACGAGCCGCGGTCTTCAATCCGCGCGGACATTAAGAGACCTTGAACCTCCGGCCCCTCGTTCTGTTGGACGCACAACAATGTCAGACTGGACGATCACACTGTGAGAGATGATTCAACGGCTGCTCGCTGACGGCAATTGACATCCGTGAATACATTGGCTGCTGAGAATAGAGTGTTTCAAGAGTTGATAAAGGAATGAACTTCGAGCTATCCGAAGAGCAACGACTCGTTAGTGACACATTCATGCGTGTTTGCGAGGACCGGGTTAAACCCGTGGCCGCCGCAATCGACGAAGCTGGCGAGTTTCCACGCGAATTGTTCAAGGAACTGGGTAGTCTCGGCCTTTTCGGTCTGCGCTATCCGGAATCCCTGGGCGGTTCGGGTTTGGGATTCATCGCGTGCTGCCTGGCCATCAGTGAAATCGCCCGCGGCTCACTCTCCCTGGCCGCGGCGGGCGCCATGCAGTCCTTGATGGGAACCGATTTTTTGTACGCATTCGGTAACGAAGCAATCCATGAGAGATTGCTGAAGCCTGCCATCCAAGGTGAAAAGATCGGCACGATCTGCATCACCGAGCCGGGCGCCGGCAGCGATCTTTCGTCGATTGCGACCTCGGCTAAGAAGGTTGACGGCGGTTATCGACTGAACGGGCAGAAGACATGGATTACCGGGGCGCCGGTGGCGGATCTCTTTACCGTTTTCGCACGCGCAGGAGAAGGAAACCGCCTGACCGTCTTTCTTGTCGAACGCGACTTTCCCGGTCTGATGATCGGTAGAGCAATTGAGAAAATGGGCTGTTGTGCCCTGCCAACGTCGGAGATCTTCTTTGAAGACTGCTTCGTTCCCGACGATCATCGCCTCGGGGAAGAAGGTGAAGGGGAAAGCAGCCTGCGCAGGATTCTCGGCGAAATACGGACGATAACCGGGGCGTTGGCAATCGGTGTTGCCCGAGGCGCTCTGGAAGAAGCTGTGCAATATGCCGCCGAACGAAAACAGTTCGGCAAGTTCATCAACCGCTTCCAGGCCATCCAACTGAAATTGGCGGAAATGGGCACGGATCTCGAAGCCGCCACTCACCTGGTTCATTATGCAGCCTGGCTTAAGGACAATGATAAATCCCACCATCGCGAGGCGGCAATGGCGAAACTCTTCGCCTCGGAACGATCAACCGAGATTTGCGACAAGGCCACCCGCATTTTCGGATCTTACGGTTATGCTAGGGAGTTTGCAGCGCAGCGGCATTTTCGGGATATCCGGTTTACGCTTTACGGCGGCGGGACCAGTGAAATCCTGAAGCTGATCATTGCCAGGGAGATGACAACATGAGCTTCCGAAAGGTGAGTCGAGAATGATGAGTCTGGTAGAATGGTCAGAGCGATGACAGCGAACAAGAAGATCCGAGTTCTCTTTGCCAAACCTGGTTTGGACGGACACGATGTCGGCGCGAAAGTCGTCGTGCGCGCCCTGATGGAAGCCGGTTTCGAGGTCATCTATACGGGTCTGCGGAAGTCACCGGAGGAGATTGTTCGTAGCGCCTGCGACGAAGATGTGGATGTGCTCGGTTTGTCAATCCTCTCCGGTTCTCATATCCCCATCTGTCAACGAGTGAAGACTCTTCTTCATGAACACGATCTCACGGACATCCTTTGGCTTGTCGGTGGAAATATCCCCAAGAGTGACCACGAAGATCTGAAGAAACTCGGCGTCGATGGCGTCTTTTCCGTCGGTACTCCCCTTCAGTCGGTCATTGGTTTCATCCGTGAGAAGCTCCCATGAATCGCGAAGAGAAGACAGACCTCAAACAAGTCTTCAACGAATCACACCTAGAGGTCAAGCCGGTCTATACTGCCGACGATGTCGAACAGACCGGCGGCTTTGACGGTATCGGCAGCCCAGGCGAGTTTCCGTTCACTCGTGGCATTCACAAGCACATGTATCGAAAGCGTCCGTGGACAATGCGCCAGTATGCGGGTTTCGGACAGCCAGAGGAAACCAATGAGCGTTTTCGTTACCTGATTGCCAACGGACAAACGGGCCTCAACGTCGCCTTCGACTTGCCCACGCAGGTCGGCCTGGATTCCGACGATCCAGCAGCCGAGGGGGAAGTCGGCAGGGTCGGTATGACTGTCGACACTCTGAAGGATTTCGAAATCGCCTTCCAGGGCATCGACCTAAATGACATAACCGTTTCACTTACAATCAACGGGGCGGCCGCCATCCTGATTGCCATGTACTTCGCCATGGCCGAGAAGCAGGGCTACGACGTCCGCAAGCTACGCGGCACGGCGCAAAACGATATCCTGAAGGAATTTGTCGGACGGGGCACCTGGATCTTCCCTGTCGAATCCTCGATCAAGCTCGTCGGCGATACGATCCTTTACTGTGCCCATAACGCTCCGCTTTACAGTCCCGTGAGTGTCTGCGGTTACCACATTCGTGAATCAGGCGCCAATCCGGTGCAGGAGATGGCATACGCCTTCTGCATTGCGAAGGCGTACATCGATCATGTGCTTGATAGGGGTCTTGGAATCGATGATTTCGCCTCGCGGCTTTCTTTCAACTTTGACATTCATGGAAACCTCTTTGAGCAGGTGGCGAAATTCCGCGCCGGTCGTCGACTTTGGGCCAGGATACTCAAGGAGGAATACGGAACGCGGAATCCCCGGTCGATGTGGCTCCGGATGATCGCCGGCGGCGGCGGCGGCGGCCTGACCATCGAACAGCCGGAAAACAACATCGTGCGCGGTGCCTATTACGCGCTGATCAGCGCCCTGGCCGGCACCCAGACCATGGCGCTGTGTTCCTACGACGAGGCCTACACGATTCCCTCTGAAAAGGCAGCCAGGATATCCCTTCGCACGATGCAGATCCTTATCGTGGAGATGGGACTCTGCGACACCGTGGATCCGCTTGCAGGATCATATTATGTCGAAACGTTGACTAATCAATTGGAAGAGCGCATTCGGTCTACGATGGATGAAGTGGACACACACGGCGGCATAGTGCAGGCGATAGCGCAAGGCGACATCCAGGCTGCGGTCTCCAGACAGGCGTTTGAGAATCTAAAGAAGCTGGAGCGCGGTGAGATTCGCAAAGTCGGCGTCAACTGCTACCGGATGGACGAGAAGGAACCGCATGTCGAGTTTCACACGGTCAATGAGACGGCGTGCTCGCGGCAGATCGAGCGCTTGAACCGCACTCGCACCGAACGGGACAATGACAGAGTCAAAGACACACTACGGAAGGTCCGAGCCGATGCGGAAGCGGGACGGAACGTCATGCCGAGCATCATTGACGCAGTCAAATGTTATGCTACGGTCGGAGAGCTTACTCACTGTCTTGTGGAAGTGTACGGCCGATACGATGAACCCGTGCGGTTCTGATCTCGGCGCCCAACCGTACTTAAAGGAATAGAGAAACCTCAATGGCGAACGGCCAATGACAGGGACGGGCAGCCAAGTAACCTGTCATTCGCTGTTTACCAACTGCCGCTCGCTGTACTGCTCGCTTCATTCGACACCTGAGCTGCAGCCTTATTCTGATTATAGCGTTCTTCGTTTTCTATGGAGAGCCGCGGGCTCAAAGCACGCGCTGATTACCCTTCGCCAAGGCGTGTTCGGTGTCCACGCTCCTGCTACACAAAACCGGAGCTTACTCTAGTCCTAAGCCAAGCGTAGTTTAATCACGTTTTTGCAAAAAAAGACTCGA
>CAZJTP010000072.1:0-19193 GCA_964548955.1 uncultured Phycisphaeraceae bacterium | reverse complement strand
CTTGGCGCTACCCCCAAGGACGTTCAACCCTCTCAGCTGCTCAACTTGGGTTAGAACGGCGGTTGCCCTGCCGCCGAGCGAGCGCCCGGATAGCAATGCAACATAAGGTCCAATCCGTGGACGCAGCGCCCTCTTGCACGTCCCAGAAACGAACGCGCCACAACCCCATTATCGATCATGGGGCTATGGGCTGGGAGCACAGCGTTTGTATGTCGGCTCCGCGGCGATGTTTACCGTTGGCCGCTTTTTCCAGGGCGGGTGCCGTTACCGTCGTCGGTTGAGTCTGAAGCTTCAGTGTCGGAGGTCGAATCGGACGTGTCCGAGGTGTCGGTGGTATCCGTCGGCGGGAAGAATAACTCAGGTGGAAGCAGCGGTACCAAACCGGCGCGGGCCAACCAGCGGTTCCCGAGAAACAGAAGCGTGCTTTCAAGCTGATCAAAGACGGTTTCGATCGCTTTGACCAGGAACTGCGCGCGGATCGGTGTGGGACGCGAGGTCTCAGTTATGTCCGGCGCGAGGACCTGCGACCGGGCTCGATTGGCGGACTCCTGGGCTCGGGCGAAGCCGGTGCCGACCATCTCTCCCGGCGGCCGACCCTGCGACATACCGAGATTCTGAAAGGCTGTCTTCCCGTCCAGCGTGGTATGTCCGTTAGCCTGTGTATTCAAACCCAGGGCGATCAAACCTGCTGCCAGCAACGTCAACCATGTAGTGCGTATTCCCATCTAACACCTCTTACCGACACTCGGTCAAAAGGATACACGCAGCCTGCGTCCATCCAGCTATATTATTCGGCAACGCGGTGCGTCTGCCAACTAGAAAACGCGCTGTGACGCGGATTTCTGCAAAGTTCTCGGAACCGCCGCGCGGTTGACGGTCTGATCGAGAAACCTCCCGGCGTGGCGGAGTGTGTGAGAGAGCCCTATTCGCCCTTGGCAAAAGCATGTGGGACGGGCTTTCCAGCCTGTCAGACCGGGCTGGAGTGGCTGAGAAAACCGACTGGAAAGTCGGTCCCACAGAGTAACTCAGTTCCGCCACGGGCTGCTATCCCTCGCCGCCTTCCGGTGCGGACTCCCCCGCATCCTGGCCGGACACATCGTCGGCCGTGTCTTGAGGTTCGGTCTCAGCGTTTTTCGATTTCTGCTCATCGTTGTCGGGCGCGATTTTGGCAACCGCGACCACGCGGTCCGTTTGGTCGAGGCGGATCAGGCGGACACCCTGGGTGGCCCGGCCGATCTCACGGACGGCCGCCAGATCGGTCCGCAGCATCATGCCCTTGGCGGTAATCAACATCAGCTCGTCATCGACCTTGATCGCCTCGATTGCAACAACACAGCCGTTGCGCTCGGTGGTCTTGATGTTGATGACGCCCTTTCCGCCGCGGCGCGTCTTGCGGTACTCGTCGATGGAGGTCCGCTTTCCGTACCCGTTCTCACAGACGGTAAGTAGAGATTCTCCAGGATCCAGCGCCACCATCGAGACAACGATGTCATCCCCGGTAAGCGTCATACCCCTGACACCACGGGCGCTGCGCCCCATCGCCCGGACATCACCTTCGTCGAAGCGAATAGCCATGCCGTCGTGCGTTCCCAGCACGATCTCGTTATCACCGGTCGTCCGTTCGACGTTGATCAGCGAGTCGTCCGAGTCGAGGGTGATGGCGAAGATCCCGCTGGATCGAGGCCGGCTGAATGCAGTGATCGGTGTCTTTTTCACTGTGCCCTTCCTGGTGGCGAAGAAGACGTACGACTCCTCGAACTGTTTGACCGGCAGCACTGCCCGATACGCCTCGTTCGGCTGCATGTGCAGGAGGTTTGCGATGGACCGCCCGCGCGACGTCCGACTCAAGACCGGAAGGTTGAAGACGCGGGCCCAATAGACGCGGCCCCGGTCGGTGAAGAACAGGAGGAAGTCGTGGGTGGAGACAACGAAAAGGTGTTCGAGGAAATCCCCCTCCTTCGCGGCGCCGCCGCGTACGCCCTTGCCTCCGCGGCCCTGTCTGCGGTACGAGTCGATATCGGTTCGCTTGATGTATCCCTGGCGCGAGATGGTCACGACGACTTGCTCGTCGGGGATCAGCTCCTCCATTCGGAACTCGCCGACGGCACCGACAATCTCCGTCCGCCGCTTGTCGGCGAACTTCTGTCTCATATCGTGGAGATCCTCGCGAATGATGTCCACCACGCGGTTCTCATCGCGCAGGATGGCTTCGTATCCCCCGATCTCCTCCACAAGCTTGCTGTAGTCACCCGCAAGCTTCTCGATCTCCAAACCGGTGAGCCGCTGAAGCTGCATCGAAAGGATCGCGCCTGCTTGGGTGCCGGTCAGGTAGTGTTCACCGGATGAATATGACCGGATGAACGCCTCAGGCAGCAAACGCCGCAGCGTCGCGTGCTCGACCAGCCGTAGCGGGTGCGCCATCAGAGCTTCCTTGGCTGCTGCGGGGTCGGGCGACCTCTTGATAAGGTCGATGATGTCATCGATGTCACCGACGGCGAGGATCAGGCCTTCGAGCACGTGGGCGCGCTGCTTCGCCCGCCGGAGCAAAAACGACGTGCGTCGCCGGATGACCTCCTTGCGGTGGTCGACGTAGAGACCCAGGAGCTGCTTGAGCGTCAACGTCCGCGGCTGGCGATCGACCAGTGCGATGTTCATGACGTGGTAGTTCGACTGGAGCGGTGTGTACTCGAAGAGCTGGTTTATTACCAAGTCTCCGTTCGCACCGCTTTTCAGGTCGATCTCGATCCGGACCGCGTGCTTGCGATCGGAGGTGTCGTTGACGGCGGCTACTTCTTTGATCACGCTGGATTTGACCGCGTCGGCGATTCTCTCCGTGATCGTGCTGCGCAACACCCCGTAGGGAATCTCGGTGATGACGACGGTGCTCTTGCCGCCGCGCCGTTCCTCGACGTGGCAACGTCCTCGAAGCGTAATGCTGCCACGACCGGTGCTGTACGCGTCGACAATTCCACCACGGCCACAGATCTGTCCACCAGTCGGAAAGTCCGGACCGGGTAGAATCCGCATCAACTCCTCCAGTGTCACATCGGGGTTGTCCAGGTGCTTGAGAATCGCGTCGCACACCTCACCGACATTGTGCGGGGGCAAGTTCGTCGCCATCCCCACCGCGATGCCGGTGCCCCCATTAACCAGGATGTTGGGGAATCTTGCCGGCAGGACGGTCGGCTCCCGGCGTGAGTTGTCATAGTTGGGGACGAAATTGACGGTGTCGTACTCGATGTCCTGGAGCATGACCGTCGCGGCGCCGGCCATCCGCGCTTCGGTGTACCGCATCGCAGCGGGTGGATCGCCGTCGATCGACCCGAAGTTGCCCTGCCCGTCAATGAGCGGCTCACGGAGGTTCCACGGCTGGGCCATTCGAACCAGGGTCGGATAGATGACCCCGTCGCCGTGCGGGTGATAGTTGCCGCTCGTATCACCGCTGATCTTGGAGCATTTCTTGGTCTGTGCCCGGGGCCCGAGGTTGAGGTCGTTCATCGCCACCAGGATGCGCCGTTGCGACGGTTTGAGTCCATCGCGAACGTCCGGGAGGGCGCGCGACATGATAACGCTCATCGAATAGGTCAAGTACGAGTCTTGCATCTCGTCGATGAGCGAGTGGTTAACGATGCTCTCGTTGGTGGTCTTGGGTGCTTCTGCCATGGGTGATCCTTGGGTGTCGAAAAACACAGTTCCGTGGAAAAATCTGTGCCGGACGCTATTGTACCCTGCTGGACCCGTTCAGCAATCGACAGGACCGGAGGGTCTCAGGAGGCTATCCCTGTGGGGCGTAGATCACTAATACCCGACATCACCACGGTCAAACGACAGGCGCAGACCGAAGAGCTTTGCCGGAATTGCCGGGCTTGTGGCCGGTTTGCGTTCGACACCGAGTTTGTGATGGAGGACCGGTTTGAGCCGGAGGTCTGTCTGATCCAGATTGCGACCGAGGGGGCCGTCGTGGTGATCGATCCGTTTCTCGATCTCGACCTGCAACCGGTTTGGGACCTTGTGTGCGACGATCAGGTCGAGACCGTGGTCCATGCCGGCCAGGAAGACCTGGCGTTGTGTGTGCAGCATACGGGTCGTCTACCGCATCGGGTGTACGACGTGCAAATCGCTGCGGGCTTCGCCGGCTATGACTATCCGCTAAGCCTTCAGAAGCTGGTCCAGGCTGCGTTGCACATACGCCTGCACAAATCGAAAACGCTGACCGATTGGCGGAAGCGGCCGCTGTCCGCGGAGCAGATTCGTTACGCGGCGGAGGACGTTGGTTATCTGCTTGCGGTTCGGGACAAGCTTCATGATCGGCTGTCGAAGCGGAACCGGTTGAACTGGGTCCACGAGGAGTTCAACCGGTTTGAAGACATGTCGCTCTACCGCCGGGTGGAAGAGGAGAAGCTACTTCGCGTCAAGGGGGCGGGTGCCTTGAGAGGTCGTCAGCTTGCGGTTGTTCGAGAGCTATTGACCTGGCGGGAAACAGCGGCGAAACAGCTCAACCGACCGGTGCGGGTCGTGCTCAAAGATCATTTGCTGGTCGAGATCGCCAAGCTCGAGCTCTGTTCTATCGGGGAAATCCGTGATCTTCGCGGCATCAATCTCAGCGACAAGCATGTGCGTGCGCTGGGGCGCGTCGTGGAGAAGGCACTGAAGACACCCAGCGAGCAGTGGCCCGCCCCGACGCCGCGCGGGACCGAAACGCCGAAGGAAGCGGCTCTGATCGCCCTGGCCACAGTGGTCATACACAGCTTTTGCCTGGAGAACGAGGTGGCGTACGGTCTTGTCGCATCCAAAAGAACCCTCCGCGAGTTGATCCGCCACCATAATAGAGGCCGACCGCCCGACCGGACCGATGTGGAACTGCTTAGGGGGTGGCGGGGTAAGACGGCAGGGGCGCTGCTCGAGGATATCCTGGACGGGCGACGGAGTCTCTACGTCGAGTCGCTTGATGGGGAACCGGTCGTTCGTGTAACACCCCACACGCACAATCCCATGGCATGATCCTGACACATGGCGCTGCGTAACGCAACGGCTGACGCCCGTTGCGAGCATCGGCGTGCGGGTCCTACCGGTTTGTTACTTTGCGCCAGCCTTGTTTATATCTTGCGGCAAGGGCGGCTTATAGGTGATGATGGCCTCCGTGCGCAGCGTCAGCGAGCCGTCAAATGTGGTTGTACGGGACTGGGAGCTGTAGAAGTCGATCTTCCGTAGGACGGGCCCGAGCTTCATCACGATCGGCGTGAACTTTCCTAAAACCCTCTTGATCTCTCGCGTCTGGGGCTCGTCGGGCAGGGACGCGCTAAACACGCCGATGCCCATGCTGAGCATACCGAGCAGCATAGCTGCTTCTTCACCCTGTCTGGATATGTCCTTGAAGGAGACGGAGGAGACGGGCCCCTTCGGTATCAACCCCTCTTTCTTGAACCGTTGGTTTTCAACGATTGATGGCGCCTTCCCGGAGGCGACGTCCAGGCATTTGTTGATCGCCACAGGCGACGATCCGATGATCAGCCACTCATCCTTCACACCGATCACCGGCCGCATGAACATCGCAAACATCGGGTGCGTGATCTGATGGAATCCTTCGGCGCTGACCGGAGCCGGCGAGATCATCAACGGCTGCCCCCTCGCCTGAAGCTTGTCCCTGATAAACTCAGTGGCGACGTTGATCTTCTGCAAAGCGAGTTCACCGTTCTTGACGCGAAAGATCAGCACCCAGTCCGCGCCGCCCATTGGCGTGACACCTGCAGGGGGAAGTGTGACACTGATCATCTCGCCGCTCCACCAGCTAAACAGGTCCGGGTACAGGTCGAAACCAATCGACGCAAGTTTCTTATTCCACCAGGCAATGTGCTTAGCGCCCTCTGGTAAATCCTTCTCGACGAAGTCCATCACCAGTTTGTAAACCTGCTCCAGATCGAACATGGCATTGACGCTGAACCCGGTTGCGTCGACGGGGACGAATCTGTCGAAACGTTCAAAGGGCTTGCGTTCAAAGAACGCACGGACGAGCCCGCATTCCCGCTTGTCCCGGCGGAGAAGGGCAACCGTATGGGTAAGCTCCCGTCGCCCCTCGGTTTCCATGGTTACGATGGTGTAGTCCCACAGATTACAGCGATCCAGGGCTTTCCTGATCGTGTGGACGACCTCGAGCTCGTTCTCGTCACCGTTCGCCTGACTCTCGGTTACGGCCCGTTCCAAGAAGAGATGATCAATGCCGGCGAAGAGTGACCGGGCGTCAAAGAACATCACGTTGTCTTTTGGTGCCTTCACCTCACCAAGGGCTGTCTTGAAACGCTCGCTTTCAGCCACAGGTGGTTTTTGGGCCTTGCCGGTCATCAGGTCGACGACGCTCTTCGCCGCGTCCAATCCGAAGGCCAGCCCGATGATGTCACCCTTCCGAAAAAGATCGATGCTGAACTTCTGTTCGCTTGACTTGGGTTGGCTGGAACGCAGCGACCAGACGATCACGCCACTGAGCTTGCGCTTGGTGAGGCAGATCTCGTCACTCCAGGATGCAAGTTCTGTGAGAATAGCAACCAGACCCGCTATGTTCGCCTCGGCGGTGTTAGCTTTGCCACGGCTGAGGAAAAAGTACTCGTAAGGGATAACGCCCAGGGTCAGGCGTTCGCCGATGGCAAACTCCTCCCCGTTGACAACGAGATCAGCCCATCGCACGTCTTGGAACAGTTGTAGAAGTCTCTCAGCCTTTGGGCGATCCTCGTCACCCAACACCGATGCAAGAAGGTTCGTGATGTCCCGATCGATCCCACTCTCTTTGAGCGCATCCAAGACCTCGGCCCACTCGGCATCGAGCCAGGCCCGTTCCGGATTGTGGACGCCATGGACATACAGCCATACGTCGCCGGGGATGTAACGCCCAAGCGTGAAGCGGTCCGGTAATGGTCCCGCCAGGGCGACAGACGACAGTAGCATGCAAGCAACGGACAAGGTTGTGCAGCGAGTAACTGGACGCATTATGAGATTCTCCCGGAGCCGATGACGCTCTCGGCTATGATGCTATCACACGGGCCGGAATGCATGCCGGCGCGGTGATCGTTCGGATTTGACCCGTACCTCCCACACTCACTCTTCAGCATAGTGATGCGTTCGTCAACAAACCAGTACCGGTCTGTCGATACTTGTGGGAAGTTGTGGACTGTGCCAAGAACGTAGGGAGAACACGACGCGGCCGCGGTTTTTTGCGTTCCCCGGGCTGTTGTCATAGGATGCTGGGTTAGAGATGGTGATCACATCGATCGCCGCCGATCCTCAGGTGAAACGCCTGAAAGAACGACTCACCGGATCAACCGGTGTGGTTCACGTTTCAGGTCTATGGGGGTCGTCTGCGCCCATGCTGGGCGCTATTACCGCGGCTGCCTCCGGCCGCACGCATCTTTACATTACCGCTCATCTCGAACAGGCTGACAATGCTCGTGACGACCTGGAGCTATTCCTCGGCGGATATTGTGGTCTATTCCCGGCGTGGGAAACATTACCGGGCGAAGGGGCCGCCAGCGGGGAGATCGAAGCGGAGCGGCTCCGCCTATGCACCCACCTCCAACGAGCCGCCGCCGCGGGCTTTAGCCCGCGCGGACATTTGCCTGCTGACTACGCAAACGCCGTCCCACACGTCATTGTCGCACCCATTCAAGCGATGATGCAGCCGGTCCCCGCGCCGGACAGGCTCGAGCAGAACACGCTGCATCTTGTCGTTAGGGCAATTGGCGACGACCCGGCGGGCCGGTCACCGGAATCTCTTCTTGCGTGGGTTGTCGACCGGGGCTTTAAACGGCTTGATCTTGTGGAATCGCCCGGGGATGCGGCCCGCCGTGGGGATATCGTGGATATTTTTGTGCCGGGCGAAACGAACCCGGTACGGATTCAGTTTTTCGGCGACGAGATCGAATCGATCCGGCGTTTCGATGTGAGCACACAGCGCTCGATCGAGACGTTGACTTCGTTTGCCGTGACCGCTTTGCCGGAATATCCGGAAGCAGCGAATGAGACTCTGACGGACTTGACCGCCTACCTGCCGCCCGACACCCTGGTCATTCTCGACGGGCCAAGCGAAATCCAAACCATGGGCGAGACGCTGCGGGCCCGCCTCGTGGAGTCGGATCGCCTCTGTGATGTGACCGACGTGCTGGCGCGGGTCGCCCGGTTTCCTCAGCTTCATCTGTCGTCATTCGGGTCAGGCGCCGTCGGGGACGAAGACAGCTTCGACATGGGTGTCACGTCCGTGTCGCGTTTCGAGAGTCATGCAGCCGGTGCCGTCGCGGAGCTGTGTCGGACCGCCGGCAGCCATGAAGTGCATGTTGTCTGCGATACGGAAGGCGAGCGCCAGCGGCTAAGCGAAATGCTGGCAGGGCAGGCACCGGATCTGGCCGGGTCAATCCACATCCACGTGGGTGTCATGCATCGCGGTTTCGAGTGGACTGCAACGAAGACGCTCGTGATCCCCCACTCCGAAATCTTCCACCGCCATCGGCAAAGGCGGCGTATCCGGCGGCTCCACGCAGGCCGGCCGCTGGAATCGTGGCTGGACCTGAAATCCGGAGAACTGGTCGTGCACGTGGTGCACGGCATCGCGCTCTATCGCGGGCTGACGAAGCTGCGCAAGGGCACGTCGCGCCAACAAGAAGAGTTTCTGAGTCTGGAGTTCGCCGACAAGGCGATGGTGCACGTGCCCTGTTCGCAGATTGATCTTGTGCAAAAGTACGTCGGTGCGGCGGGGCGCCGGCCTGAGTTGTCCAAGCTCGGCGGCAAGCGTTGGAGCAAAGCCAAACAACAGGTCGCCGACGCCGTTTCGGAGCTTGCGGAATCGCTCCTGCGCATACAGGCGATTCGTGACAACGCCACGGGCGTGGTATATCCGGCCGACACCGAATGGCAGCGGGAGTTTGAGGCGGCCTTCCCCTACGAGGAGACCGAAGATCAGTCACTTATCGCGGCGGACATCCGCGAGGATTTGACGAAGGTCCGCCCGATGGACCGGCTCATCTGCGGCGATGTCGGCTACGGCAAGACGGAACTCGCTATGCGGGCGACCTTTAAGATCGTCGAGTACGGCAGGCAGGTTGTGGTCCTGGTCCCGACGACGGTGCTCGCGGAGCAGCACCATGCGACGTTCCGGGAGCGCATGGCCCAGTACCCGTTCGTGGTCGGCTGTCTGTCGCGATTCCGCAGCTCGTCAGAGCAGAGGAAGATCGTCGACGGGCTCAAGAAGGGGCAGGTTGACATCGTCATCGGAACGCACCGCCTTTTAAGCAAGGACGTATCCTTTGCAAACCTCGGGTTGGTTATCATCGACGAAGAGCAGCGTTTCGGCGTGGAGCACAAGGAGCGGCTCAAAGCCATGCGCGAAACGGTTGACGTGATGACACTGACCGCAACGCCGATCCCGCGGACGCTGCACTTGTCACTGATGGGCGTTCGCGATATCAGCTCGCTTCAAACCCCTCCCGCCGATCGGCGGGCCATCGCGACGTGCGTCGGACCATTCAACAAGGACCTCATTCGCAACGCCATTCTGCGCGAGCTGAACCGCGACGGGCAGGTCTACTTCGTGCACAACTTTGTCCGCTCGATCGCCGGTATGGCCGACACCGTTCGCCGTATTGTTCCCGAGGCCCGCGTCGTTTTCGCCCACGGTCAGATGAAAGACGGCGAACTGGAAGGGGTCATGCACCGGTTCGTTCGTCGCAAGGCCGATGTACTCGTCGCCACGACCATCATCGAGAGCGGTATCGATATACCGAGCGTCAATACGATCTTCATCAACCGGGCTGATCGGTTCGGCCTTGCCGATCTTCATCAGCTTCGCGGGCGCGTGGGACGGTCGAGTCATCGCGCGTACTGCTACCTGTTGCTTTCGCCCGATCGCCCACCGACGAGCAAGGCCGCCAAGCGGCTAAAGACGATCGAAGAGTTCAGCGAGCTGGGCGCAGGCTTTCGGATAGCGATGCGCGATCTGGAGATTCGCGGGGCAGGCAACATTCTTGGACGGGAACAGAGCGGGCATATCGCAGTCGTCGGGTATGAAATGTATTGCCGACTGCTTGAGCAGACGGTCCACCGCCTCAAGAACGAGCCCGACCCGACACCCCCACCGGTTCATGCGGACCTTGACGTTGCCGCCCATATCCCGCGATACTACATTGGTGCGGACCGATCGCGGATCGAGATTTATCGTCGGATCGTGGCGTGCCGGACCGAAGCGGACCTGGCGCACCTTGAGCGGGACTTGGTCGATGCGTTCGGCCGGTTCCCCAAAGAGGTACAGCGACTGCTGGAGCTGGCGGAGATTCGCGTGCATGCGCGTCGCTTTGGGATTCAGTCGATCAGCCTCCGACCGCCGGATGTCGTCTTTTTGATCGAGCATCTGCCAACCGCAGAGCCCCTATTCGCTGACGCACCCGGTAGCGTGCGTATGCCGGACTCGAAAACGATTCATCTGCGACTGCCGCCTGACTACCTTGAGCCTGATACCCTGTTGCCGGTGTTGCGGCGGATGTTCATCGGAGCGAAGTCGCGTGTGGAGGCAACCGCATGAAGAATCCCCGTCAACGGATTGTGCGTGGTGTGTTGGCGGCATGGGTGGTATGCACCTGGCCGTCGGGTTGCATGATCCCCGTGCGATCCGATCCCGATTACATTTCGAGGGGAACGCGTAAAGTCACGTCCCACAGTGTATCCCCAGGTCAGGTCGATTCGGCAAACACTTCGAACGCGGATAACCTCACGGTCAACGGACAGACGGTTTCGGCGCGTGAGCTTTGGCTGGACCTGCACGACGAGCTGTCCTCGAAGGCCGGGACGCTTTCACCTGAGGCGTATCAGGCCTATCTCGAGCGGCAAGCGGCCCAGTTGATCACGGATAAGATCGCGGAAATGCTCCTGTACGGTCAAGCCTCTCTGCGTCTGTCGGAGAACATGACAGCCAGTATCGACAAATACGTCGATGCCGAAATCCGCAAGATCATAACCACGGGACACGACGGCATTCAGCGACGCTATGAGAGGTACCTGGAATCACAGGGGCATACCCTCGACGACGTGCGCGAGAGACTGCGGCGGGAGATCATTATCACGAGCTACCTGGAGACGGAACTGAAGCCGAAGGTGGATGAGCCGACTCGGGCTGAGTTGCTCGCCGCCTTTAAGGCAACTGCGGATTCGTTCCGTCGGCCCGCGCGACGACGCATGTCGTTGATCGACGTGCGCGTGCGGGAGCGTGTTTCACAGGATGCCGCCACGCCGAGACATGAACAACCTGAAAACGCCCGTGCGAAAGCCCACTCACGTGTCCAAACGGCGCAGGCCCAACTCGACAGCGGGATCGACTTCGCCGACGTAGCACGGTGTTTCTCGGACGGCTTTCACACTGATGAAGGCGGTGCCTGGGGATGGGTCGCCAAAGGGAGCGTGCGCGAGCGATTCGAACCGGCTGTCGAAGCGTTGTATCAGTTGGACGCCGGTGAGGTGAGCGATATCATCGAAACCGAAGACGGGTTCTTTCTGGTGCGTTGCGACGAGATTGACCGCGGCGTCGAGCCCGATTTCGAGATGCTTCAACCGCAGCTTGAAGAACGTCTCTTTCGCGTTGCCTACAACCGCTTGATCGTGGAGCGCGTTGCCGAACTTCGCGCCAAAGCGCGAATCGAACCGGCCGATCTCGAGTGCTTCCATGCCACCGTCGTCGAAGCCGGTCGCAAGGTCGCGAATGATGAATAGCGAAAGACGCTCGCACAACGTCTTTCGCTGTTTGCCATTCGCTATTCTCAATTCCTTGGAAGGCACGATTCGGCGTCGATTGAGTAATATCATCCTGATGGTGCCGGGCGGGATTGTGCTTCGGGTGGAGGCGGCGTGTCGGCGGGTGGTCCTTCGGGCGGATCGCTGGGCCTCAGGGATTTCCACAGCGATCCAAGCGCCTGACTGTCCGGCTTTTTGTCAAGCGCGGTTTGAAGGAACTGTCCGGCCAAATCCGGTGGCAGACCCCTGTCAAGGGCATCGCGCAGATGCTTGACTGTCGCTTCCTCGTCACCAACATAGAAGGCCATATCGGCGGCGAGGTAGAGAGCATACGGATCATCCGGATTCAACTCGATCGCCCGCGCCGCCCAACGTTGAAGGTTGGGTAGAAGCTCCGCCGGAGGTTTTCGCAACACGCCGCCGGCCTCGCGTCTGTGCAACAGGGACTCGCACAATGCCCGATAGCGTGCCCCGATTTCCTGCATCACCTCTTCCTCAGTGACGCCTGCGGGACCGGTCTTGCGTAGAAGACGTGCGGCCTCCTCCTCGTTATCGTCGGCAAGGGCGTAATCGACCATTCGCGTTTCCACGCTGCATTGCAGCCTCCGCCCCGCCCGCGACTTGGGTGCGAGTTCGATTGCCCTGCTCGCGCTTGCCAGTGCCATATTCGGGTCATCCGGCTCGCTGAAGAACCGGCAGTCCGCCAGCTCGACATAGCAACTGGCTGCGCCCAACGGCGCCGATGAGAGCATCGCATCGTACGCCAATGCCGCCGGCTCGAGTGCCTCTCGAGCACCTTGATAGTCACCGCGGATGAACCGGATCGTGGCCAGCAATCGAAGCTTTTCCGGCGCCCATGCTTCAACCGGATCGCCCGTTAGATCATCGATCAGCGGCGTGCTAAGCGCCAACAGTGCCTGCTGCCCGACGGCCTCAAGCCGGTTATCAAACGAAGGATCGGCGGCCAGGTCGGCCAGAAGCTCGACGTACACACCCGTGATCCGGTTATGCCGGAGTGGGCGGGCGAACATGTCTATCACCTCCGTAAGGTCCAGGGCCGGGCCGGCCAAAGTGTGCTTCACACGAAGGTAGTCTGCGCTGATTAACGGAGTGAAGGGTTGTCGGAGAAACTCGCGCTTGATCGCCGCTGCGGCATCCTCCAGAAGGGCCTTGTGCTTCTCGACGTCTTTTCGCACGGCTGCGTTGCGTGCTCGGGTAACGTTGAGCCAGTACTCCAACCGGCCGTGGCCGATGTATCCTGGGGAACGAAGGATCAGGCTCTTCAGAGCACGGCTGCCCTCTTCGCAGTGCTTGTCGCTGAGCCGATAGTCGTCCTGCGCAAGGGCCAGGAGCCTGGCATTCGACGGCTCGGTTTCATACGCTCGAAACTCGCGGTTACTCGCGCGGTTCTGCACATACTGCGCGGCTAACAGATGGGCCTTACTCAAGCGGTACAGGTTGGCAAGTACCCGCTGCGGGTTGAGGCGGTTGAACAGGTGCTCCTGGCTTGTTGCGAGTGAAGCCAGCCTGATCGCTCCATCATAATCCTCTTTCGCAAGCGCCTCTTTGGCGCGGCACATGTTGCGTGCCGCCGTGAAGTCCTGCTGCGTCACGACGAACGCACCGAGCCCCAGTGAACCGCCGATAATCCCCGTGGCTATCCGAAGACCGCGCCTCGAAGAAAGGAGTTGCGCAAGACCCGCAACGCCATCACCGCTCAACGCCCAAATCAATCCAATTACGGTGTAGAACACGGTCGGAACACCTGGGACGCGCAAGCCCACACCGAAACACTCTTCGACGATCAAACCCGCTAGTGCACCCATCAAGCCAACCAACGCCCAGCGTTCACCACGAGAAAGCGACGTTGCGACGGCTGCCATACCGGCACGAAACGTCAGCAGCAGCGCCGCGACGATCAAAACAATGCCCACCGATCCCAGGTCGGCCATCACCTCCAACCATTCGTTGTGGGCGTGCGCGATACGAGACTCGAAGACAAGCGGATCGCTCAGCACATCGTTGACAACATACGAATCGCCCGCAAGCGCGAAGGCGCCTTGCCCGTGCCCGGTGAACGGCTTCTCGTTGAACATTTCCCAGGCGTAACTCCAGGCATACATTCGCAGGCGAACGGTGGCGCTGCGACCGGTTGGTGAGAACGACTCGGCGAACCCCGCGAAGTAGAGCCATCCGAAAAGCGCGACACCCGCGGCAAGGGCCAAGGGAATCCACTTTCTCCAACCGCGAAGTGCGAAAAACACCATCGCCAGGATGCCGAATAGCAGGCCGACATACGGACCACGCGAGTCAGCAAGGTAGAAGGCCCACAGGCAGATCGCCGCGGCTGCGCCTGACATGATGATTAGACCTACCCGTCTGGATCGTGCTCCGACGGCACCGGCGGTCTTGATGATGGCGGCGACGGGAAGAAGAATCCCGGGGATCAGACATGCCGCCAGAAAACCGGGATTGCCGACCGGAAAGTCGGCTCGAAGGGTCGGGTTGCGCCCGAAGTGATACCAGATCGCCACGGCGGCGGTCATCACCGCAATGACGACGACCGCTCGGGCTGCAAGGTGCGCCGCTTTAGTGCTCAAACCGTAGGCGAGGCCAAGCGCCCACAGGAAATGAATCGTGAGCAGGATGCTCCCGCCGATCGCCAGCTCCGGCGCCCACAACCAACGGCTGCTCGCAAACGACCACAGCAGATACAGCCCTACCAATACCTGGGCCGCGATGAGCGGGGCGATATGAGTCTTTTGCGGAGCGGGCTCCATTCCGTCGCCCATCGACACGGACGATGCCAAGATGTCGTCATCAACGGCAACATTTTCGTCGGCGGTTCTCGGCCTCACCACGATCGCTATGCTCAGGGCGAGGATCGCCAGACCGGCCCCGATACCGAGGATGTAGTGCTTGACGGCGCCAGCGTAGATCGTGGGAACCTGATAGTTGAGGCAGAGGAGTTGAACAACGGCACGCAGCGGCGATTGCTCCTGCCATTCGATCGCCCCGTCCACAGGGGCCGTCGGTTTCGCGGCGCTCAGCAGCAACAATCCACCCGCCACGGTCATCACAACGAGGCAGATCATCACCACGTGGAGCGGGCGAATCGCATTGGGCTCGTTGGTACGCAGGACGTTCATTGACCCTCGTGCGGAATCAACCGAAATACGTACAAACACCGAAGCCTGAGGTTCGGCACAAAAAACAACAGCAGGCCGGGGCCAAAAGGCTAGCCTTTCGGCGCCGTCCAAGGAATCTCCGCGATTCCCGCCCGACGGTTCGCCCGCCGCGCCAGAGCGAACAGAAGATCACTCAGCCGGTTCAAATAGACAGAGGCCGTCCGGCGTACGGATTGCCCCTTAGCCAACGTAACCGCCGCGCGCTCCGCCCGACGGCAGACTGTCCGGGCGAGGTGAAGCCGGCTGGCGGTTTCACACCCGCCGGGCAGGATGAGATTTTTCGGCGGCTCGATCTCGCCCGATGCCTCGTCGATCCACCGCTCAAGCTGCCCGATGTGCGTATCTTCGATCGTCAGGTCGGGACGCTTGTTCTTCTGCGTCGCTAGCTCGACGCCGAGGATGAACAGGTCCGACTGTATCCGCTGCAGGATGTCAGCGATCACGTCATCATTGCACACGCTGATAACCATGCCGATCGCGGCGTTCGTTTCATCGATCTCGCCATAGGCAGCCACCCGCGGATCATCCTTGGGCACTCGCTTACCACCGATCAGACCGGTGCTGCCGTCATCACCACGCTTTGTGTAGAGCTTCATCTGCGCTCTCTCTTTGATATAACGCGACGCATTATAGATGGTTGCAGGTATGCGGCAATAACGACTCGATCGACGGTTGTTCCCGTGCGGGTACCACTATGCTTGATGTCGCTCACTCGGCTTCCTGTTCCGCCAGCCAGCGTTCGGCGTCAATGGCGGCCTTGCAGCCCATACCGGCTGCGGTCACCGCCTGGCGATAGACGCTGTCTGCACAATCACCGGCTGCGAAGACACCATCAATGCTTGTTGTGGAACGGTACGGATCCTTGAGCTTGATGTAGTTCTTCTCATCGAGTTCGAGCTGCCCTTCGAGAAACGCCGTCGCGGGCGTGTGCCCGATTGCCATGAACAATCCGCCGACATCGAGCGGGGACTCCCCGCCGGTTTTCGTGTCCTTCAGCATGACCCCGGTGATCTTGTCGTCGCCGAGCACATCGACCACGATCTTGTTCCAGAGAATCTCAATCTTGGGATTATCCATCGCCCGCTTGGCCATGATCTTCGACGCGCGGAGCTGATCACGGCGGTGAATCATATAGACCTTCGAGGCGAACCTGGTCAGGTACATCGCTTCTTCAACGGCTGAGTCACCGCCGCCGACTACCGCCAGGACCTTGTCACGGAAAACGGGAAGGGCTCCGTCGCACACGGCGCAGGCGCTGACGCCGCCGCCGCTACGGGCGAGCCGTTGCTCGTTCTCAAGCCCCATCCATTTGGCCGTCGCCCCCGTGGCAATGACTAGAGCATGCGTGCGATACTCGGTGTCGTCTTCGCCGATCACAATAAACGGCCTCTTCGACAGATTGACCTGCTTGCAATCGTGGTATGAGTAGCTATGTCCGTCGTTGGCGTTGGATACATCGGGATTGACGCCGCTGTCGGTCACAATGCGCGTTTCGAAGCGAACCGCCTGTTGCTCGAAGTGGGACATCATCTCCGGTCCACTGATACCCTCGGGGAATCCGGGATAGTTTTCGACCTCCGTTGTCATCATGAGCTGCCCGCCCGGCAGGAGCGTCGTCGGGACGGTCTTGGGCCGACCTGCGAACACGAGCGGACCTAGATTGGCTCTCGCTGCGTAGATAGCAGCCGTCCAAGCCGCGGGTCCCGACCCGATGATGATGATCCTCTCAACCTGGTTGGTTTGTGACATTGTCGTGTAGTTTCCCTGCTGCAATGGTACTGAAGTCAGCCGGTGCGGCTCATACGTCGAACCGCGTCGCCGGCATCATAGCGGCAATCGTCGGCGCCGTGCAATGTGATATTTCGGATTTGACCCGTGGAAGTTCGGGTTCTACCTTCTACGTCGGTCAGCGTGATATGTGCTCCTGCGGAGCGTCGACCGGCGGGTAGCATCCGGATCCGTGTCGTGTACCGCAGGTCGAAAGGGAAACTGAGAATGCAGCCAGCTCGACGAGAGTGTATGTCCCGCCTGGGGTGGCTTGCGGCGTCCGTTGCGACGGCAAGTATCATCGGTTGCGTTACCGGCGGCGGTCCAACGCCCGTACCGGTGACGCGGCAAGCGTGGTCGGAGGAGGGACTCTGCGGCCGGCGGCTCGCCACCGAGCACTTCGAGATTATCAGCACGCTGCACGATATGGAGTTCGAGAACGCACTACCCGCTTTCCTCGAAGCGGCCTACAAGCGGTACGAGGAAACGATCCCTTCGTCAAATAAGGTGGAAACGAAGCTCACAACGTACATCTTCAACACACGATCCGAGTGGGCGCAGTTCATGCGACGCCACTTCCCGGTCCGCTATAACCTCTACGCCCGCATCCGCTCCGGCGGGTTTAGCGAGGGTGACAAGTCGGCTTCGTTTCATGTTAGTCGCTCAACCACCCTCGCGGTGCTCGCCCATGAGGGCTGGCACCAATACATCGCTTCACGATTCGACGCACCGATTCCAGCCTGGCTCAACGAAGGGCTTGCCTGCTACCACGAAGCGCTCGAGTTTGCCGGCCCTGCCCCCCGATTCACGCCGCAGCACAACACGTTTCGTATCAACAGCCTGCGCAAAGCCGTCCATGAGGACAAAATCATGTCACTTCGCGAGATCGTCGACACCGACGCCGGTCAGATCATCGGCCGATGCGACAGCGACACCACGCAGGTCTATTACGCCCAGGCGTGGGCGTTGGTCACTTTCCTGCGACATGGCGCGGGCGGGCGCCGTGAAGCGGCGTTCGAGCGGATGCTGCGTGATATCGTTGACGGCACGTTTCCCGTCCATGTCAGCGCGATGAGGCTCCGCGCCGGTGATGGAGCCACCATGAGCATCGGAGAGGCCACGTTGACGGCCTACTTCAACTCGTCACCCAACGAGATGTCGGGCGAGTACTATGACCATCTGGTATCCCTGGTAGGATTCTGACCCACCGGATTGAAGCCCCGTGGCACTTGGCTCAGCAGTCAAAATTTCGGCAGGATTGTGCTTGACTTGATATACGAGGCGGCGCAACTTGTACGATGTTATGAGGTTGAGTTGCGGTGCGCGAGCCCCGGTACCGAAGCGGCTGACCGCCCGCGTGCCGACACATGTAGCGGACCATCGTCGTGGCATTGAACAGATTCACGCGCGTAAGGAGCAAGTGATCATGAGGAAGCGAATTGAAGTCTTGACAGCAGTTGGCATTGTTGCAGTGCTGTGCTCAGGATGTGCCACCATCTTGTCAGGTTCATCCCAGAACATCACGATAACCTCCGAGCCACCCGGCGCGCACGTCAAGATCGCCCAGCAAAGCGGGACCACACCGGCGATCTTGCAGGTTCCCAAAGGAAAGGACTATCCCATTGAGGTCACCCATGGGACTGATACGCGAGTGCTTCCGCTGCAGCGAACGTTCGACGCGATCAGCGTTTTGAACATCTTCTTTTGGCCGGGTTTCATTGTCGATGCGGTCACCGGTGCGATTACAAAATACGACCCGGACACGTACTCGGTCGATTTTACAGGGCGCTAGAATAGGCTCCGTTATCGTTTGGACCGGTTCGTGTCTCGATGCACTGCTGATTGTCGGATGCTCCGTGCGCACTGCGGTTCGTGGCTCCCGGCACTGATAGGTAACACGCCAACCTGCGACACGGTGAATCTCCAGGCAGCACCATTGATCTGTTCACTGGATTGCGAGGTTCACCTGCTTCGACAATGTAACGGCGAGGGTCTACTCCGATTCATCGCTGGACAGGCTAACAGGCGAGTAGTGCGATCAAATGGTCTGTGTCGCCGGGTCCGGATCGGCTATGGCTGGGTCGCGGCCATATTTACGCCGGCCTGACGTGAGGCGCGGGCCACAATCGGGTGGATTTCAGAGAAGATCCGACGGCCGATGATCTCGTTGCCCCGGTTGTTGACGTGGCACTGGTCCCAGAACAGCTCTTCATTCGATTCCGACACGACGAGGCTGAGGTCCACGAAGCGGGCCCGGTCGTCGACGAGGGCGTCTTCGTCGATGAGCGATCCGCGGGCGACGTTCACCAGCAAGGCTCCCCGCTTCATCCGGGCCAGCGCCGCAGCGTCGATCATGCCACGCGTCTCGTCCGTCTCCGGGGCCGCGAGGACCACGACGTCGGATCGCTCGAGCACATCGTCGAGGCCCTCGCTGCCGTGGACGACCTCCACGTTCGACTCCACGTCGCGCTCGACTGCTTC
>CAZJTP010000071.1:0-19472 GCA_964548955.1 uncultured Phycisphaeraceae bacterium | reverse complement strand
CGCAGGCTTTAGCCTGCGCGGATTGTCGAAACACGATAACGCTTCATGCTGCAAGGTCCGCGCGGCCTGAAAGGCCGCGGCTCGCACAAGTCGTCAATGACGTGGGGTGACGCCACGTGCAGGGTCCACTGAGTGAAACTATGAAGCAGGAGATCGAGCCGGTTCACGTTGCCTTGAGTTCGTGGTAAACGGTTGGATTGTTTGAGGGAACGTGCGAGGGCTTCCTCCTGGATTCCTTGCACCAGCGCCTTGACAGACACCACTTCATAGATGCCACTGGCGGCTTGCCGCTAGTGTTGTCCTTCGGCAAGACACGGGCGGACAAGCCGCCCGTGGCACCCAAGTGATCCCGCGACGCCGCTGCACGGACAACGAAATGCTCCAGGATCTTACTCGAAACGCGCGAAGATCGTTTTCGCGTGATCGGGGTCTACGGCGAAGTCAACGGGAAGAGGCGGTGTTTCGATCACCTTGAACCTTCGCCGGCCGGCGCCTTGCTTGATCCGCTCCCGAAGACCTCGCAGCGACATCCGGCGGTAGCTCGTCGAGAGCATCATGACCCCGCCCGGTCGTAAAAGTGACACCGATGCGGCGATAAGATCAGGGAGATCCCTGACAGCAGAGAAGTCCTGCTTACGCTTGCGACCATGGGCGAACGTCGGCGGGTCAAGCACGATAAGATCGAACGCTTTGCTGTTTCCTGCAGCTCGCCGGAGGTAATCAAACGCGTCGGAGCAGACAAACTGGTGCGATGCCCAATCCAGCCCGTTGAGCTTGAAGTTTGCCCGACCCCACTCCAAATGCTTGGGCGACAGGTCGACGCTGACTGTCGTGGAGGCTCCACCGGCCGCAGCCGCCAACGAAAACCCGCACGTGTAAGCGAACAGGTTCAACATATCCTTGCCCTTGGCCATGGACCGGACCCGGTTTCGATTGTCGCGATGATCGAGGAACAGTCCGACGGAAAAACCGTCGTAAGGCCTGATCGCGAACTTCAGGCCGCGTTCCATGATCTCTATCTGCTCGGGCATCCGCTTTCCAACAAGCGGCTTTGGAGAACGCAGCTTCCCGGTAGCCTCCTCATCAACGTCCAGGCGATCCTTCACAAAGCGTTTCATGTACACCGCATCCGCGTCCAACGTATCGCGATACCACCGTGCAATTTGCTGCAACGATTCCGTCATCGCATCTGGCTTTCCCAACACCTGGAGAACGACGATCAGGCCATACTTCTCAGCCACAAGCCCCTTGACGCCTTCGGCGTTGCCGGTCAATAGGCGATACGAATCCGTATCGCGTTTCACCATGCACGTCAGGCGACGAACCAGGGCCGCGTGCAGTGCTCGTTCAAAACCGCGTTGACCATCCGTGATTGCCTTGAACGCATCCGGCGGTTCGGATGCCAGGGTGATCTTCGAATTGATGCCCGGGTGGTAAAACGTGATCCGCGACAGATGCAAACAGGTCAATTCAACGCTTATCGAACGCCGCGACCGATCGTGCAGGCTGTCACCGAGTAACCGCAATTGAACGGACCGTAGCTGAGCGCGAAGTGTGTGGGTGTTCCTCACGTTTGTCCGACAACGGACCAGCGCGCGATGCTCACCCTGTTGAATGAGGCTTAGCGTCGTCCTCGCCTCGGCCGCGGCGCCCGCTAACGCGCGCGCTCTCTTTGGCATACGTTGCTTCCGTTTCCCGCGAGTGTTGGTGTGACCGGAGCCAACCGTGAGCCTGGGTACGCGCATCTGCCCGAGGACGACGGCTACGTATTCCTGCGTTATTCGCATCAACTTCAGGCCGGCGCGAATGTGGCTGACAATGGCTGGCTCCTTCCCGAGCAACAGCACACCGGATTCGTATCGACTAAGCCGATTGGCCGGCTCGAATGTCTCGCCCTGACCACGCACATTGGAGAGAATCTCCGACAAGCCCGCGGCGGACTGGGAGGCGAGGCCTCCTGCATCCACACCGACGGGCTTTTCCACGGCGAGCAGATGGTCATCCTCGTATAGGATTGGAACGAGTTTGTTGACAAGTGTGTGCGGATTCATGACGACGCCGGGTATCATAGACACCGTGATGGGTGGAGACAATCCATCGCCTCGCCATAGGCAGTTGGATTATCTAATCGCTCGGTACCGCGAGCCGAACAAGTAAACAAGACGCAACGTCCGTCGAGTTGGCAATACCCCCACTACGACGACGGAATCTCTAGACCCTAACCAAGCGTACTTTAAGCGTCTTTTTGTACAAAAAGTACTCGAAATGCCTCCTAGCGTATGTGTGCCAGTTATCTGGCACACATACGCTAGGAGGCATTTCGAGTGAGCAAGAGTATCGCACAAAAGATCATCCTGACACCTTTTTTGACCCAGGCGTGGGCAGACTGGTAGCACAGCAACCGCGACACATCCATCCGCGCGACAAGGAGGCTCAGTGCTCCCGCCAAGTCGGGATCCTCGCAGTAGATTGGATAGCTCAGACTCAGGTCAATCAGGCCGACATCTGCACCGAGGGTCGAGGGGAGCGGTGGCCGCTCCGAGCCCGAGGATCGGACGAAAGTGCCCCGGTTCCTAAGGATCGCCTGCCGTAAAGCCCAGCTTGGCATTGATCGGCTGCACAATCGCAACCAGGGTCGTTTGCAGCAGTCCTTGGAGAATCGCAGTAGTGTACGTACCTCCAAGCGTCATACTCGCCATCGACAAAGTAGAGATGCCAAAGGGCCTAACGGTTCGATCGTCGGCGCATGCGCGGAACGGAAGCATGGCTCAGGAAGTTACGGTGTATATTGTCGATGATGAAGTATACGTTCGGCGGACAGTTCGGCAGCCATCGCCCTGACGCACCATGAACGCTTTGATGATAGGGTTTATCCCTCAGGTCTGGCGGGAGATAATATTCCACTTTACGGGCGGATCATTGCGTTTGCCGACGTGTATGATGCTCTTATATCCAAACGGGTATATAAGTAGGCATTCGCTCACTAAGTCGTACGAAGCATGATTCCTGAGGAAGTAGGAAAATACTTTGACCTCGTTATCGTCGAGGCGTTTACCGAAAACGAACAAGGCTTCCTTGCTGTCCGAGAGAGATACGCGGAAGCCGAGCTGATGTTGGCTTGACTCGAAGCCGGCTTGTTCACCGCTATGACCACACGAAGGGTGGTGATATGAGCACAATTCTCGTTGTTGATGACATGGCTCTCTGCCGGGAGCCGATTGCCGAAGCGCTGCGAAGCAACGGGTACGACGTCGTCTGTGCCCCCGATGGCGCCGAGGTGCTGGCACTCCTCAGCGAAGACACGCCCGATCTCATTTTGCTTGACGTTAACATGCCGCAAATGGACAGTCTGGCCGTACTGGAAACCATACGGAAGAATCCCAGAATGAGGCAAATACCGGTTGTTCTGCTGACGGATAGGGGGGCGAAGGAGGACGTCGTCAAGGCCGTGAAGCATGGGGTGCAGGTCTATTTACTCAAATCACAGGTCTCGCTCGATGACGTTCTTGGACGCATCGGTGTATGTCTTGGGCAGCGCGCCCTAGTGGAGACGCGAGCCAGCGCGGACGGGCAAACAAACTATGCCAACTGGAGGGCAAAAGAGGCGCAGGCCGAAGATGCGTACCAGACATCGTCGCGAGAAAGGAATACATCGTCTCCGCCGAATCGAATGGCCAAGCTACGTCCACCGGCGACCCTGGGTTCGGCAGGCACGTTGGACTCGGTGCGATCCATTGGCGACCTCACGCCGGTGATCACGAAAAGCGACCTAACCAGGCTGGTCAACAAAGGCCTCGACCTAAGACCGCTTGGGCCAACCGTTCATGGCGTAATCGCAGTGACGGGGAGTGCTGGATGTTGTGCGGACGACGTCGCGAAAGCGATCGCCCACGACCAGATGCTGTGTATCCGTATCCTTAAGTTAGCGAACAGTTCGGCGTATTCGCGCGGCCGCCTTGTAAGCAGCGTAAAGGAAGCGGTCAGCCGGATTGGCGTTCAGGAAATCCGTTCGTTGGTCATGGCGCTGGGCGTCTTTGAGCAATTCGAGGGCGCTTCCGCCGAACACGTTGACGTGCGGTTGTTCTGGGAGCACTCAATCGCCTGCGGGCTCGCCGCTTCCGCCATCGCCCAAGCTCGCGGGTCCGAACGCATCGAAAACAGTTGTCTATGGGGTATGGTGCACGACGTCGGACGCCTGATTCTTCTCGAGCACGTCTCGGACCAGTATGCGAGCGTTTGGAAAGCAGCCGAGAAACTGACTCTACCGCTTGAGTCCATTGAGGCGAAGATGATGCTGCTCGACCACTGCGATATCCTTGGACTAGCCCTTGAGCGATGGCAATTCCCCCGAGAATTCATTGCGCCCGTTGTCAATCATCACCGTTCAATCCACGCGATCAAACGGCTCAGACCCTCCGAACGTGATGGTGCCGCCATCGTCGCGCTGGCCAACCGTCTTGCCCACGCACTCCTGCTCGGCAGCAGCGGCAACGAAGTCGTCTATCCGTTGGACGATCTCGTTGAGATGTTGGGCTTGGCCCCATCGCAAGTGACGAAGCTTGCAGCGACAATACCCAGCGAAGCGAACGGACTGAAAGCGGTCATGCTCTCGCACGCCTCCGATTGCAACTGGCCCGATCTTATTGCTGATCTGAAGCAACAACTCACCAGGGCCTTCCGCCCGCTGTGTGTCAGCATGGAACCCGATATCGACGCCTACCGCATGTTCTGTGAGCGCATTGCGCATTGGGATGGCGAAGGCCAGCCCACTGTTGGGATCATGTACCTTCGGGAGGCGGCAGAACTCCCTGCGCTCGCCGCAGCGTTTGACAGCGCCGAGTGCAAACACGGACTCACAAGCATGCCCGTGATCCTCATTTGCGGTAAGGGACAGGTCGATGCCGGTTCTGCATGGGTGAGGGCTCGGTGCCACGTGCTTCTCAAAACACCGGTGCCCATGACGCGTATCCTAACAGCCGTGGAGGAGGTACTTGCCTAAGATTGAACCATGCACTCTTGAGCGTCCGCTCGGCTTGGTCTGGACGGAGCCGCGTTTGGAAGAGTATTACCCGGTGCAACGCGCAATAACAGCGCGTATCCTGACAACAAGCTCGATTGTAAGCGGCACATCGCTCTTAGTCACAAAACGTCTGGAAACGCTCACCTAAAAATGAGCCAGAAGTGCATCGAAAATTGAGCCACCTGGTTGTGAAGAATACCGCTCTTGAAGGCGTTATCCAATCTCCTTTGTGATCCATCTGATCGTTTGTTCACCATCGTTATTCGTTTGTAGTCGTAAATCGTACGCACATCTTGGTGGCTCCCGTCCGTTCTCAGCCTCCTGGGGAGGGGATTGAAGCCGAGGTGTGTGGGCGAGCAGCCCCCACAAGGCGGGGGCGATGAACGTTCGTAGTCGTTCGACGCTCCGGGCAACGGCACAAGAGAGCCCCTCTGGGCGTACGTTTGCGTTGAGCATTCATACGGCTGTGTCGCCTCCCTGCTTCTTGTGCCGCTTCAGGCTCGACTTGAGCCGATAGCTGTTGCCGGTGGTGTCGAGGATGTACACGTGGTGCGTGAGGCGGTCGAGCAAGGCACCGGCCTGACTCTGCTGAACCTCCAGCTCGGCCAGCTGCTGCAGGAACAACTCATAAGAAGCATTTTTCTCGCTGCATTGTCGGGCGACTGCCGGATACTCCCGCAGGAACGTGGGCAGCCGTAGCATCTTTAAGTAGCCGGTGGCAAGCGTAGCGCCGCCACCGGATAGGATCGCCCCCCGGAGAGTCCGCAATTATGGTCATGCACCCTCCTTGCCCTTCTCGATTGAACGCAGCAGGTCGATTTGATAAGCTCACGAACCACAATTCGGGTGCCATACCCAAGCCGAAGGCGCGGGCATGACGGAACGGGCGCCTTGCGGTATGCTCTTAGTAACATGAACTCGACATCGACTTCGATCAACCTCGTCGCAATCGCGCGACACGGAAACGAGGCGATATGGTGGACGATAGCAATCGGATGCTTGTTCTGGGGGACAAGATACTTGCTAATGTCGCGAAAAGATTAGAAAACTAGACAAAGTAGTTTACTCTTTGCCAGACGTGCCGTAAACAAGGAAGTTCCGAATATGACCAAAAGTGATGGTAAGGTGTCTCTCAACTTCATCGAAGAAATCATTGAGGATGATCTCAAGACCAATAAGTGGGATGGCCGGGTTCACACACGGTTCCCGCCTGAACCCAATGGGTATCTACACATTGGTCATGCGAAGTCGATCTGCCTCAACTTTGGTCTGGCGGCTAAGTACAACGGCCCGTGCAACCTGCGATTCGATGATACCAATCCCATTAAGGAGGAGGCCGAGTACGTCGAGTCAATTAAAGAAGACGTTCGCTGGCTGGGCTTCGACTGGGAGGATCGGCTGCTCTACGCATCGGACTATTTTGATCAACTCTATGAGTGGGCCGTGCAGCTCGTCAAGGCCGGCAAGGCCTATGTCTGTGATCTGACACCCGGCGATACCAAGGATTATCGCGGCACGTTGATCACGCCGGGCAAGGAGAGTCCCTATCGCAATCGCAGCATCGAGGAAAACCTGGACCTGTTTACGCGGATGCGTGCCGGCGAGTTCCCGGACGGCTTCCGCACGCTTCGCGCAAAGATCGAGATGTCCGCGTCGAACATGAACATGCGGGACCCGGTCATGTATCGAATTCTCCGGTCGACGCATCACCGCACGGGCGATAAGTGGTGTATCTATCCCATGTATGATTTCACGCACGGCCAGTCGGATTCCATAGAACGAATCACGCATTCGATTTGTACGCTCGAGTTTGAAGATCACCGCCCGCTGTATGACTGGTTCCTCGACGAACTAGACGTCTACCATCCACAGCAAATCGAGTTCGCCCGCCTCGATCTTACCTATACCGTAATGAGCAAGCGAAAGCTGCTCGAACTGGTGGAGGGGGGGTATGTCAGCGGATGGGACGACCCCAGGATGCCCACCATATGCGGATTGCGCAGACGCGGCTACACACCGGAGTCGATCCGGAACTTCTGCGATCGCATCGGCGTGGCCAAATTCAACAGCACCGTCGATATCGCACTGCTCGAGCACAGCGTACGCGACGATTTGAACAAGCGGGCGCCGCGTGTGATGGCCGTGTTGCGGCCGCTGCGCGTGGTCATCGACAACTATCCCGAAGACCTCGTCGAAGAACTGGACGCCGTGAACAATCCCGAAGACGAAAGCATGGGGACGCGTAAGGTCCCGTTCTCTCGAATCTTGTACATCGAACGGGATGATTTTCGAGAGCAACCGCCGAAGAAGTTCTTCCGGTTGGCGCCGGGGCGGGAGGTGCGGCTGCGATATGGGTACTTCATAACCTGTGTAGATGTAGTTAAAGACGAACAGACCGGCGAGGTTGTCGAGTTGCATTGCACGTACGACCCGGCCACACGAGGCGGTGATTCTTCCGATGGCCGGAAGGTCAAGGCCACTTTGCATTGGGTCTCAGCCGCTCATGCGATCGAGGCCGAGGTGCGCCTGTACGATCATCTGTTCACGAAACCGGATCCAACCGACGTAACGGAAGGCGAGGATTACAGGGTCCATCTGAATCCCAACTCGCTTACGATCCTGACCGAGTGCCGCGTGGAACCGAGCTTGGCCGGTGTTGTTCCCGGAAGTCGGTACCAGTTTGAGCGGCAGGGTTATTTCTGCGTAGATCCCGATTCCACCGCCGGAAAACCGGTGTTCAATCGAACGGTGCCGCTGCGTGACTCCTGGGCCAGGATTGAGAAGAGGCAGAAGTAGGGCGCATCTGGATGAGCCTTACGTCTGTATTCGATGATGCGAGTTGGACGTGGCGAAACGGTGAGACCTCACGCCAATCGGGAATTACGTTGCATTCGTCACCAACCAAACCCACGCCCGGGTCGTCAAGTCACTGTCGGTGGGTGGCCCACCTCGTTTTGAGGTGGGGGAAACGATGATCCACACGCCAACGTTGGACCTAGTGCTCGGTCACACCCGAAACTGTGGGTTGCCGATCAGGCCTGCAAAACAGAACCGCGACCGTTAGGGAGTGGAGATGTGCCGTGCGGCGTCCCGGTGGGTGACCGCTTCCTGACGGGCGCGGTTCGGATAATCCACAAAAACAGGTGTGACGGAGTACTAGTCGTATCATCCAGCCCCCACCTTCAGAGAAGGTGAGGCACCCGCGCATCAAGAAACACCCCCGGCGTTATCGGAAGAAAGGTGATTTCGCCCCAAACGGGGTTCGCACGAGAGAGTCAAGGCCTGTCACTCGTCCTTGAACGTATCGAGCGCCTTGGGGGCCTTGCAGGTTGCGGGTGCAATCGTGTAGGATTATAGACAAAGGAGGAGGTGGCCATGTTGCAAGCACGTCACTCCACGTTCTTCGTTCTTATGATCCTTGCCTGTTTCCCGACAGCGGGGGTCGCCAGGACGGTCACGGAGATCATATTCGCTGGGCTTGAGCGGCCGCAAGACATCGCGGTGGACGACACTGGCAACGTCTACGTCACTGGATACGGGAGCCAGAACGCCTTCAAGATCACGCCGGATGGAGTCATCACCGAGATCATCGACTACTCGGGCGACGGCATGGGGAACACGCTTGACCGGCCGACCGGCATCGCCGTAGACGCCTCGGGCAACGTCTACGTCATCGGATACCTCAGCGACAACGCCTTCAAGATTGCGCCGGATGGGGTCATCACCGAGATCATCGACTCGACCGGCGACCGCATGGGGAACACACTTGACGGGGCGCGCGGCGTTGCCGTAGACGAATCCGGCAACGTCTACGTCACTGGATACGGGAGCCAGAACGCCTTCAAGATCACGCCGGATGGGGTAATCACCGAGATCATCGACTCAACGGGCGATGGCATGGGAAACACGCTTGACAATCCGCAGGGCATCGCCGTGGACGCCTCGGGCAACGTGTACGTCACCGGATACCTCAGCGACAATGCCTTCAAGATCACATCGGATGGGATCATTACCGAGATCATCGATTCAACCGGCGATGGCAAGGGGAACACACTTGACAATCCGGCGGGAATCGCTGCAGATGCGTCGGGCAACGTGTACGTCACCGGAGTGATGAGCGACAATGCCTATAAGATCGCGCCGGATGGAATGATCACCGAGATCATCGACCGGCTCGGCGACGGGATCGGGAACAGGCTTATCATCCCGGTCCGTATCGCCGTGGACCCCTCGGGCAACGCCTACGTCACTGGAGCCTCGAGCCACAACGCGTTCAAGATCACGCCGGATGGTGTCATCACCGAGATCATCGACTTGACTGGCGACGGCATGGGAAACACGCTCAACTACCCATACGCAATCACTGCGGACGGATCAGGTGGTGTCTACGTCACTGGAGGAGCGAGCGACAATGCTTTCAAGATCACAGCGGATGGTGTCATTACCGAGATCATAGACCCGAGCGGTGATGGCACGGGCGAAGAGCTTGTCTGGCCGGGCGGCATCGCCGCGGACGCCTCCGGCAACGCCTACATCGCTGGATACTTTAGTCACAATGCCTTCAAGATCACGCTGGATGGGGTCATCACCCAGATCATTGACTTAACCGGTGATGGCATGGGGGACACGCTCCGCTACCCGACCGGCATCGCCGCAGACGACTCGGGGAACGCCTACGTCACTGGATCACGGAGTGATAACGCCTTTAAGATCACGTCTGATGGACTCATCACCGAGATCATTGACTCGACCGGCGATGGCTTGGAAAGCGCGCTTTACGAACCGACCGGCATCGCCGTGGACCACTCGGGCAACGTCTACATCAGTGGCTGCGACAGCGACAACGCCTTCAAGGTCACACCGGATGGGATTATCACCGAGATCATCGATTCGACCGGCGACGGCATGGGGAACAGGCTTTATGAGCCGGTCGGCATCGCCGTCGACGACTCGGGCAACGCCTACGTCACTGGAGAGTCGAGCCACAATGCCTTCAAGATCACACCGGATGGGGTTATTACCGAGATCATCGATTCGACTGGCGACGACGTTGGCAACGCGTTTGACTACCCGTGCGGCATCGCCGTGGATGACTCGGGCAACACGTACGTCGCTGGATACTTCAGCAACAACGCGTTCAAGATCACGCCGGATGGAGTCATCACCGAGATTATCGACCGGCTCGGCGACGGTATGGGGAACACGCTTGACAATCCGCGCGGCGTCGCCGCAGACGGCTCAGGCAACGCCTACGTCACGGGATGTATGAGTCATAATGTGTTCAAGATCACGCCGGATGGGGTTATCACCGTGATCATCCGCTCGGACGGTGACGGCACCGGGAACACGCTTGACTATCCGTCCGGCATCGCCGTTGACGACTCCGGCAACACGTACGTCACCGGAATTGGGAGCCACAACGCCTTCAAGATCGAGCTGTGCGACACGCTGGCTCACTATCCCCTGTTCGAATCCTGCCTGACCGGGCCGGAGCACGTTGCCGATCCGACCTGTTCCTGCCCCGACGATGACGCCGACGGTGACGTGGATTTACTCGACTTCGCCCGGTTTCAACGGACCTTCGTGGGGCAATGATTAGACATGGCTTTTCGCGTCGCGGGGCCGACGGTTCCCAATGTACCTTCGGGCAGTGTCAGCCGGACGCGACGCTGCTGCTCACCGCCGCTTGGGGTATCGACCGTAACGGTTACCCTGTAGGTACCGGGTGCAGCGTAGGCGTGAACCGGCTCGGCCAGGGGCGATTCATCGCCATCCCCGAATTCCCAGCGGTATTGCGTGGGTTCGCAGGAACGCCGCAGCTTGAACTGAATCTCGAGGGGATTACCGCCTCGTGCGGGCAGCAAGAATCGAATCTGATCCGCAGTCATCGTGAAGTCTCCTGACATCCTGTCCAGGAGCGCGCGCTCGAAATCCACGTCAGGAGTCCCATTGAACAATCCTGGCTTTCAGCTTGAGCGAATCAATCTAACGCTGCCATATTAAGAACGCTGCGAAACACGCCTGGCGCAAGCTTGAACAGGCGCGGGACGAGTAAGCGAATTGGGACAGCAGCCTTAAGATGCAGGATGGCCCTGATCGGAACTTATTACCAATCAAGGCCTGACAAGCGGTCGTCGAAATCTAACGGAGAGGGCGGGATTCGAACCCGCGAGACAGGCGTAAACCCGTCTGACGGTTTAGCAAACCGTTGGTTTCAGCCACTCACCCACCTCTCCAAGTGCATTTTGACCTAAATCCTGACCTAAATTCGTGAATCGGTGTACTCTCTTGGAAAGCGAGAGCAGGTTCTCAGAGTATTGGTCATGGCAAGACCATACAAGCACGTTCATGCTATCGACGGCTCGAATAATACCCTTGTCCATGTCAACGACAAGGAGAACAAGTCACGGAGGATAACCGGGCTCTCCTACCACCCAAAGACCAGACGCTACTATAGCATCGACACGGAAACAGGCAAGCGAACGTACCTCGGGACGGACGTAACGGGAGCGGTACGGGCGTATTGGCGTAATCAGCTGAAGGAACAGCGTATCAGAGGCAATCTTGGAGACGTTCGGCGTCGGTCAACGGCGTCGTGATGGCACACAGTTTGGGGCAACGCGCCCGTGAGATGGGTCAGCTCGGCGCGCCGAACGTTAAGCAGGATACCCAGGACCAGCATCCAGAGATGGTGGAACTGGGGCTTGGATATTCCCGACCGAACGTGGTGAGAAAGGCTTGAACAAATCGCGGCGGCGCATCGATAATCATGACAAGGCCCTCGTGCTCGTTGAACGTTATGTTTTCTCCAACACTCATCGGGCCAAACGGGGCCTGTTCAATTGCGCCACCGCGGATCATCACGAAAAGTGCTCAGTTTGAGGCTATTAGTGTTGGCGAATTGCCGTATGTCACGGCGAGTTGACGCCAAACGTCTCCCACGTTTCGACATCTTTTGGTGTTCCTTCGTTTTGTGGGCACGGGCTCGGGCCGTCGAACGGGTAGGCAATACCCTTGAACGCGTCGAGCGCCAGTGAGGCATCGACGATGTCGATGACGTTGTTCGGCATCTCCGGATGAAGGTCGGCCCTTGCCTTGATCGGGGCACCCGGCGAGCTCTTGAACTTGTCGATGATCACGGTCACATCGAGCATGTCGGGTTGGATCGGGTCGTTTACGGTCGCATACGGCTCTGTGACGTCGGCCCACTGACTGGTGGCGATGGTCAACGGCGGCGCATCGGTTTCCTCGATGAGGACACCGCAGGTCTCTTCGATGGCATGTACTTCGTAGACCGCGCCGGGGACAACCTCTTCCCCGAAAACGTGCAGAACGCCGACGTTGCCCCAGTCCCAGAGCACCGGCTCGCACATCAATCTCGCTGCTTTGAAAGTCGGTGGTGTCGCATCCGAAACGCCGCCGAGTTCCGAGATGTCAAAGGGCTGCCCCACCCAGCGGACGTCCCCCTCGTAAGCGTCGAACGGAGACGGCAGGTCCGCCATCGTCACGCGTAAGGCCGTCTGTCGATCGGGATTACCCGGTACGAGCGAGAGATAGCGGCTTTTCTCCGTGCCGTCCGGCTCGGGTGCGGGCGTCTCCGTTATGGAATACTCCATGAAGAATGTGACGAAGGACTCGCCGTCGCACATCGTGGGGTTGACGGTGCTCGACGTGCTTAGCTCGATCGTTGCCACCCCGCCGCGGGTGACGATGTTGAAGGTTTCGGCGTCAATGACGAGCTGATCCGACTCGGGTGTCAGGGGACAGTCGGCGGCGCCGGGCCCGAACACGGCTCCGGCGTAATAGTGGTTGAGACGCACATGAATCAGTTCGGGACTGCCCGAGAAGTCACCAATACCCGTGAATGAAACCGTCACGTCGTTGCCGGCGCGAGGCAACGATGAAATATGGATGGTCTGCGGTGATCCCGATCCGATGTTTCCCAGGGGCGCAGAGCTGTACGTGAATCGATGCTCGCGGTAATCCGCGGTGCCATCATTGTTGCAGTCGGGGCAGGCATATACCTCGACATCGTCCACGTACCACCCGGTCACACCGATGCACCCGTTCTTACCGAACTCAAACAATAGCTCGATCGTGTCGCTCCCGCCCGCGAATCCGCCAAGGTCGACGATCGAGGTGCCCCACTGCCCGCCGACGCCCGTCCAACCCGGCTCACCGGCGAGCGGGTTCGTGCTGCCTTGCGGATCAGCTGAGTTGAGGCGTGCGTTGTAGGGATTCCGTTCAAACGCGGTGCGCGGCAAAAGTTGCCAGGGGCCACCGTTCACACGAATCTTCACGTTACCCCCGTCCCAGCTCCCCTCCGTGCGAGTGTAGTGTGTGAACGATAGCTGGGGGAAATCAGCGCCCGCCGGAAGCGTAATGACGGGACTAAACAGGGAGTGCACGCCCGACTCATCCTGTTCGTCACAATCGCCGATGTTGCGGTCCTCACAAAACCACGCCACGCCCGGTCGCCCGAAGGGAAGCAGGCTCGTTGTCAAGGTCCAGTCGTAAGGCGTTGGCGGCCCGGAGTTGAAAACCGACCAGCCGTCGGCGCCGCTTTCGAAATCGTCCCAAAAGATCGTGGTGCGAAGCGGGCAACGAAACGCCGTCCCAGGCGTCATTATGCGGTCGCGGGAGCCGCACAAGCCGGGCGTGTCCATCTCCACCGCCCGTAGGGCTTTTTCAACCTGGGCTATGTCCTCAAGGGTGATTGCGCTGTCGGAGAGACCTCCCGTGCGCGGATCGTTCGGTGTCGTGCCAATCAGATCCGATCCAGCCTGAACGAAGGCGTAGAACGCGTCCTCAAAGTCGGAGGCCGGTGTCAGGTAGGTCGTCAACGCGCGGTACCAGACGGCCCCGGCCTTGATCGGTCCGATGGGAGCAACGGTGTAGCCGTTGAATGTCTTCCCGTCGATAACCATGGCGAACGCGTGGTTGGCTATGCCATTGCCGCTGTGGACTCCGCCATGATCCAACGGGTCGCAGGTCTGGAGTGGGCTGTTCGCCCGGTCCGGGTCTCCGAAGCAGGTGGGATCCCACATGTCGCGGATGGCCCCACCGAACGCGACGGCGTCCTCGCCAAGTAGCCAGCGGACACCACCGCCGCATGACGCGTCGCGCAGGCTGTTAGGGGTATCTGTACCGGGGCCCGTTCCGTGTGCCGGCCAAGGCGTCCCGCCAGGTGGACCCGCAAACGCGGCGTCACCGTTGAAAAGATCGACCAGCTCCCCGAAGACGTCGGAGAACGACTCGTTCAATTGCCCGGATTGATTCTGATAGATCAAATCGGCCGTGAATTGCGTGATACCGTGCGTAAGTTCATGAGCGATGATGTCATCTGTCACAAGACCTGCACAGAGCACCGCCTGCATCCCCATCCAATAGGCGTTGGGACACGCGGGGTATGTCGAATCCACCGTTGTGACCAGATCCATGCCCGCATCGTCGATGCTGTCGCGGCCAAAGGCACGGGAATAGAAATCATAAGTGTCGCCGAGGTAATCATAGGCTGCATCGACATCGTAGAGCCCGGTAGCCGGTCCGCCTTCACTGCGGGCAAGGACGCCGGGAAGGTTTGACCCGCCGAATCCGGTGTAGACCTTGCGGTACCGCGCGCTGTGGATAAGCGTCCACCGGTCGATCGATTCACCCGTATGAGCATCGACGAAAAAGGCCTCCCGCAGCGCCACGGCTGGATCAGACACGATAGTGTAATACGCCAGACGAGCACCGTGCGGCGGATCGCCGTACCAACCCGGGTCTACGATAACCAATTCCGCCCGTTCCACGACCGGTTGCCCGATGTTCTCCTTGACCTCGGCGAGCTCCGCCAGCGCGTTCGCCACGGCCTCATCAGCGGTAAACCTTGGCGTAAGATTTAGCCGTGGTGGTATTAAATAGAAGTCCCCGTTGGCAGCGGCGACGCTCCCATCCTCGTTCTGGTGGACCTTCAGAACACCCGAGAAGACGGGGATGCCCTCGTGGATCTGTCGATACGTGGTGTGGGTTTGACCGATCGAGTCGGTTCGGGTCTTTGACACCACAAGCTGCCTGGCGGGATTGCTAATCCCAAACAGCCCACCATGCTCTCGCAAGAAGTCCATCGGTTGGACGCGGACCCGTCCAACTGCGGGTGTAACGGTGATGGGGTCGCCGTCAACTTCCGTAACGAACGATGCGAAACCCGTGATTCGTGATCGTCGGACCGTAAGCTCACCCGCCGCTTTCTGCGCGGCCGCCACGCTGGCTATAAGAAGCACCACCGCGGTCGCGACGATTCCGATGATCCATGCGCGCGCGTCTGTAACTGTGGGTTTCCCGATGGTCATGGTTCAAACCCCGGAAGGTCAAAAGGTATCATTATTGTAATCAAACACGGCCTCTACAGCAAGAAAAACATCCACATTGCGTATCCGTTGCACGTCCTTCTGACGGCATTGGGACACGGCGGTGCCTATCAGCGCTTACTCGGGTCACAACCGGCCACAACACGGACCCGCCTTGCACGCTTCCACGACGCCCGCCATTCTACGGTCCGTTATAGCATTCTCTGTTTTCGTGTGGGGAGATTGACAGCGTGAAGAACACTTCTACGCCGATAAATCCGCGCGGGCTTTGAGCCCGCGGCTCGCTATAGACTTGATGAGAAGCACAATGCAAAAGGGCGACCCAACGCCGGGCCGGTCCTTTCGTCACCCACAAGGGGTGACGCTACATGAAAATGAAGAACGCTGTAGTTGCTATCCATCATCCGCCATTCACAATTCGCTATTCCTCGTACCGTCCCCCGAGGTGCTTAGCTAGGAATTTTTCCGCTTTCGCGAAGAAGTCCAGGCGGTTTTCGGGGCGGGCGAATCCGTGGCCCTCGTCGGGGTATTCAACGTACTCAACAACCTTGCCGGCCTGTCTCAACACCTCGACGATTCTCAATGACTCGGATTTCTTGATCCACGGGTCGTTAGCTCCCTGGGCGATCAGCAGCGGCTTTGTGATCCGCTCCAGGTGGAACAGTGGCGACCGCGATTTAAGGAACTCGGCATCCTTCTGGGGATGCCCGATCCGGTCCCACAGGAGTGGTTCGAACGGTTTGATATAATCCGGAACGGCATTGATAAACGTGATCAGGTTGCCCCATCCGCAGATGTCCACGCCGCAGCAGAACACCTCGGGTGTGAAGGTGAGCCCCAACAGCGTCGAGTACCCGCCGTAGGAGCTGCCGAAAATGGCGATTCGCTTGGGATCGGCAATCCCTTTCCCGACGGCCCAGTTGACGCCGTCGATTAGATCGTCGTGCATCTTGCCGCCCCACTCGCGAGTGGAGGCGTTGACAAAATCCTTCCCGTAGCCGGTCGATCCGCGGAAGTTGATCTGTAGCACCGCATAGCCGCGGTTCGCCAGCCACTGAACGTTTCCGTTATAGCCCCAACGGTCCCGAGACCACAGCCCTTGGCGAACCAGCAAGACCATGGGGAGGTTTCTCGCGGGTATTCCGGGCGGGGTGGTCAGATAGCCGGGAATGAACAGACCGTCACGGGCCCTGAAACCGATCGGCTCCATCCGCGCAAGCTTGACGCCCGTAAGCGCCTTGCGGTTGGTGAAGAGGAACTCGGCTGTTTTCGACTCACGATCGTAGGTGTAATACGACACGGGTCCGTCATCAGTATCGAACGCTACCAACCACGTCCGGTCCCCGCGGTCACGATTGATGATGGAGAAGTCGCCGCGGCGAATCCTCTTGATCGCGCGGAAGTCCTTCTTGATAGAGGGATCCAGTACTTTCCAGTGAACCCGCTCCTTGTTGAAGCTGACGGCCTGAACGGTGTGCTTGGTGGGGTGGATGAATACGTCAGCGATATCGGCATGATGGTCGCAGGCCTGCGTCTTCTCCTTGCCCGTGACGAGGTCGATTATACGAAGCTCAGCGGTGTTACCGCCGGTGCTACTGGCAACGTAAAGACCCTTACCGTCCGGCGTGAAGCTGATCGGACCGCAGTACAGCGCGTCCTGCGGCTCCCACACGGTCAGCGTCCGCCATGAGGCGTCGGCATCTTCGCGAACAACGAGTTCGAAGCCTGCGGCGGTGGTCGGCTTCATCGCCGCGCGGATGCGCAGGTTGTGATCGGCGTGCCAGTCAATGAGACCTTCGTTGTTCTGTGCCTCGAGAGTAAGTCTCCCCGTCGTCAGATCAACGCGGTAGACATCGTGAAACTGCGGGTCTCGCTTGTTGATGCCGACCAGTATCTCGTTCGGATATCGTTGCCCCACAGCAACCACACGTGCTTGCACACCTTCGAACGGTGTTAGATCGCGAATGTCGTTCGTAGTGAGATCCACACCGTACAGGTGCCAGTCCTGGTCACCGTCCTTGTCCTGTATGAAGAGAATCTGCTTGTTGTTCGGGGCCCAGATGTACGCCCGGATGCCGTGCCCGCGGTCGTTCGTTACAACCCGATCATCGCTTTGACCAATGGTGCGAACCCAGACATTGAGGACGCCCTCATGCGGCGCGAGGTAGGACAGACGTCGGCCGTCCGGGGAGATTAATGGTTTCGCCTTGTCCGGGTTTCCGAACAGCACCTCGCGCGGGATCAGCGGCGGCGGTTCGGCGTGCAGCTTGGCAACCTGCAGTGCGAGTGCCGAGACTAGGGCATAGAAAATCAGGTCGCGCTTCATCAATGTACTCCTGTCTGCGTGGCGGCTGAATGCGCAATCCAACCCCGCCGGTTGGACAAGATAGCCGTCTGACTCGTGGCAAAAATACGTTCCCTCTGCAGCGTATTGCCGCTCGACAATTTCGGAACCGGCATCGCTTCTGATTATGTCGGGCCAACGGGTCGAACCGCCCAAGGATCGGTGCAACCACATCATACACGATGATCGTAGCACACGGTCTGGTTCTTAGGGAAGGCGACAGTTGTCGATTCCTGTCGAAGCGCTGCATATATGGCCTACACCGCCTTTGGTTTTCCCACACCTCAGTGACCGTCGCTATCCCCCGTGGTCCGATTACCGGAGGCTTGGAGGACGCTTGCGGTGGCAGGCTCATTGGGGATTGCACATCCGATCTCCAAGCGCCGGCGCGGTGTATGGGTTGTTCACTTGCTCACTATCCGTCGCTCGCGCTCCGGGATCGGATCAAAATTCTTGACGCCAACCCGCTCACGCGTGGCCTGTGGGCCCACGTTGACGATGTCGGCGAGTCCGGCTACCTTCTTTGGTTGTGCGCGAACCATAGGAGGCCGTGCTTGTGCGGTGGAATCCGGGTCGAAACCGGGACAAATGGATTCGCCCGCGCATATGCTTGATGATGTCAAGCCTTACGTTGTCAGGGTGAGGAGTTTCTGATGATTCCGATCCGGCAAGGCCGGTTGTTTGGATGTACTTTTTTGGTATTCATCGTTGGCGTTGCGGGCTGCCGCGATACCAAGCCGCCACCGGCCCACAACCGTGACCTGGGCGGTGACGGCGTGGTGCTGTTGCCCACGGGCTCCGCGTGGCATGATCCCGGCATCGCCAAGGGCAAGGCCGACTGGCATCCGTTTCGAGAGCCTCAGCCGGCGGCAACGCCCGGTACGGACGATACGGCTGCGGACGACGCACCAGCCGGCAACGCCGAGGTCGAAGTCGAAATCCGCGAGTTAATCGACGACTACAATGACTTGGTGGTCGAAGCTGCGGTGGACGACCTGCTCGAATACTACGTTGACGATCAGCAGGACGCCATGCGCCCGCTACTCGAATCGATGCTTACCCTTACGGCGAAGCTGGATGAGGTTTGCAAGGCTCTTGAGGCCAAGCTCCCGGATGCGAAGGAACGAATCTCGAAGGCCTTCGAGACTCTCGAATCTTCCCATTCAGCCAGGCTTCCGCTCGAGTCTCTTGCGGTCGTGAGTGACACTGAAGTGACAGGTACGATCACCTCGCATCCTGAGCCCATGCCGTGCCGTTTCCTCGTCGTTGACGATGAATGGTTCATCGAGCTGCAGGGATTCACTCCGTATGCAGAGGCTAAACCCGTGATCGATGCGACCTTGGCCGGCTACGAGGCGTTGCTCCAGGCGCTTCAATCAGGGCAGACCCCTCCCAAGCAGGTTCTCAGCGGGATCGAGCAAGCGGCAAATATGGTGGCCGCCAGTACCGGGCAGGGTACACAGGAAAGCACAGGTGGTGACGCACCTGGGGAGGACTTGGAACCGGCGTCGACCGAATCCGTCACCGGCGACGACGCGCCGTAGGGTTATCGGGTTTGGCATTATGCGGCGCGGCCGTATCGGTCTCAGATCTTCAAAGCGCAGAATGGGTCCGATAGCCTTTGGGCAACCGACACTCTCCGTCCGAACCCTGGAACCGTCGATCTCGATACGCAGCCGGCCGTGTCACATCCCAGTGGGATTTCGGTCCGTCCAACCGTGATTGCGGCTCTGGGGGGGGGGTAAGGGACCGGGAT
>CAZJTP010000070.1:12872-19473 GCA_964548955.1 uncultured Phycisphaeraceae bacterium | reverse complement strand
AGGGGCGGAAACAGATAGGCCCATCCTAAACCACCGCGCCAGACCTCGACTCTACACGAAGAACGCTATAGTGTCCTTTTGTTAGACACCTTCTACCCGGTAAGGTTCATCTTTTCAATCAGAAAGTGGCAGATATGTGGCACTTCCGCGCGCGGTTGCGCGCTGCTCCAGGACCTCACCGATTGTACGGTCCTGCGACCTGTTCGACCGACCGGGAAAACTCTGCAAATCCTCGGGGCTTTCAACCGAGACAATCCACGGAACGAGGGATTGTATGCAACAGCAAGGTCGATCCTGCGCTACTCTGTTGGTCCGTCGTAGTCTGTCTCGTCGTGCATCTTCCGTCGCCGCTTTCGAACCGCTTCGCGCAGGAGATATTCGATCTCCGCGTTGAGGCTGCGCAGCTCGTCTTTAGCCCACCGGGTCAGTTCGTCCATCAGTTCCGGCGGCAGGCGAAGCAGAAATGACTTTCGCTCAGCCATAAAAGCCCCACCAGTCTCAGGTGTAAAGCGTGCCCGTATTCACGATGGGTTGGGCTTCGCCGCGGCCGCACAGCACCACGAGCAGGTTCGAGACCATCGCGGCCTTGCGCTCCTCGTCAAGCGCGATCGTCTTGTGCTTCTCGAGCTTATCCAAGGCCATCTCGACCATGCTGACCGCGCCCTCGACAATGCGGACTCGGGCGGCGACGATTGCCTCCGCCTGCTGACGCTGCAACATGGCCCCGGCGATCTCCGGTGCGTAGGCTAAGTGAGAGATGCGAGCCTCCTCGACAAACACACCGGCCCTTACGACACGCTCCTGCACCTCGGTTTGTAAGGTGGTTGACACCTCGTCGAGACTGCCTCGCAGTGACAGGGTGTCGCCCTCGAAGGTGTCGTATGGATAGGACATGGCCATGTGGCGAAGCGCCGCCTCGCTCTGGACGTGCACGTAATCCTCGTACTCCTCGACGTCGAAGACCGCCTTGGCCGTGTTCGTCACGCGCCAGACGACGACCAACGAAATATCGATGGGATTTCCCCGTGAGTCGTTCACCTTGAGTGTCTCACCGGCCAGGTTGTGGGCACGGAGGGAAACCTTATTCTTAATGAGTAGCGGGTTGGCCCAGTGGAAGCCGCTTGTGAGGACGGTGCCGGTGTACTTGCCGAACAGGATCAGCACGGCCGACATGTTCGGCTGGAGCGTGAAGAAGCCGAACAGCAAGACAAACCAAATTAGTGTGACCACGCCCCAAGCCACGATGTAGACAACGTATCGTGGTGCATGGTGAGCGACCTCGCTGCTGATCCCGCTGTACCCCCAATAGCCCAGGGCAGGGGGGATGATGAGGAAGAGTAGAAACACCATCAACCACCCATTATACGTCGCCCTTGGTACTTCTTGCGTCTCAGTCCTCGTTTTGACTTCGTGACCCTGCATTGCATAACCTCCTCTATATTAGTATGCTACTATAAGTATATCACATCGATAGCCGAAAGTCAAGTAATATAATTCCTTTTGATGTAAGGGTTTACAAGAATCGACAGATCCACACGGTCATGAAGGGGCGCCCGTGCTATGGATGCCGGCAGGGTAACGAGGTTATCGAACGGTTCTGGTGAGCTTGAGTTGGACCTGCGCTCGCTGGATGGCGTTGGCTCGGGCGGTGACGGAGAGTTCGTCTGTGATCTTTATCGCACGGGCTTCGACAAGGGCCTTGTCGGCAACGGCGGCATCTAGGTCGTCCGGCTTGCGGGCTTGCTCGGTCAGGATAGTGAGCCGATTACCGATGACCTGGGCGAAGCCGCCGTCGATGAACATCGCGTGTTTCTCGCCCGGTGCTTCGATGCGCAACACACCGATGCCGAGCTTGCAGACCAGCGGAGCGCGGCGTTTCAAAACGCCCATCTCGCCGTCATGGGCGGGGAAGGCTGCAAACTGTGCGTCACACTCGAGGACCTTTCGCTCCGGCGTGATGACACTGCACTGGAAAGTTTCGGTGGTGGCCATGAGCTTTCAGCCTCCATCTATCAGCGGTTAGCAATTGTCAACCCGCAATCCCCAATCCGCAATCCCCAATCTCCTGTTCTATCCTTTCGCCAGTTTCTCTGCCTTATCGGCGGCCTCCTCGATCTTGCCGACGTACATGAACGCCGATTCGGGCAAATGGTCCCACTTCCCTTCGCACAACTCCTCGAACGAGCGAATGGTCTCTTCGCGTGGGGTGTAGTTGCCGGCAAAGCCGGTGAACTGTTCAGCCACGAAGAAGGGTTGCGAAAAGAACCGCTCGATCTTTCGCGCCCGGGCGACCAAAACCTTGTCCTCCTCACTGAGTTCATCGACACCGAGAATGGCGATGATATCCTGAAGGTCTTTGTAGCGCTGAAGGATCTGCTGCACGCGGCGGGCGATGGTGTAGTGACGTTCGCCGATGAACTCCGGGGCAACCAGGCGGCTGCTAGACGCCAGCGGATCGACGGCCGGATAAATCCCCTTCTCTGTGATGCTCCGCTCGAGGTTGACCGTGCTGTCCAGGTGCGTGAACGCGGTGGCGGGCGCGGGATCGGTGTAATCGTCGGCGGGTACGTAGATAGCCTGGATACTGGTGATTGCCCCGCGCTTTGTCGACGTGATGCGTTCCTGGAACTCGCCCATTTCCGTGCCGAGCGTCGGTTGATAGCCGACGGCGGAAGGCATGCGGCCTAGAAGCGCCGAGACCTCCGAGCCCGCCTGTGAAAAGCGGAAGATGTTGTCGATGAACAGCAGCGTGTCGGCGCCGGTCTGGTCGCGGAAATACTCGGCCATCGTCAGTGCCGATAGCGCGACACGCAAACGTGCGCCTGGCGGCTCGTTCATCTGCCCGAAGACCATGACCGTCTGATCGATGACGCTCTTGCCGGTATCGCCGATCTTGGCTTCCTGCATTTCCAGCCACAGGTCGTTGCCCTCGCGGGTGCGCTCGCCCACACCGGCGAAGCAGGAGAAACCGCTGTGGAAGCGGGCGAGTCGGGCGATCAGCTCCTGGATGATGACGGTCTTGCCGACACCGGCGCCGCCGAACAATCCGGCCTTGCCTCCGCGAACCAATGGGCAGAGCAGGTCGATCACCTTGATCCCGGTCTCGAACATCTCGGTTTTAGGCGCGAGGTCCTCGAGATCGGGCGGTTCGTGGTGAATGGATTTGACTTCCTCGATTTGGATGTCGCCTCGACCGTCGATGGTCTCACCGATAAGGTTGAACACCCGGCCGAGTGTCATCTCGCCGACGGGCACCGTGATCGCCCGGCCGGTGTCCTCAATCGCCGTGCCGCGCTGCAGCCCGTTTGTCGAGCCCAACGCCACGGCGCGGACACGACCGCCGCCGAGGTGTTGGGCGACTTCGCACCACAGTTTTTCCTTGACCGTAAAGCCGCGCACGGGCCTCTCGACCTCAACCTTCAGCGCGTTGTAGATCCCGGGCATCCGGTCCTCCGGAAACTGCGCGTCGAGCGTGGAACCAATAACCTGAATAACCTTGCCGAACTTGTCGTTTGCCATCACAGAGCGTCCTGTGGAAAATGTCAAAATGTCAAAACGACACGAGGCAATACACGACACCGGGAGAGACACGGCTTTTGGCGCATCATCCCTGTTTCTGCTTTTTGACGTTTTGACTTTTCGATGTTTGCCGGCCGTCAGGCCAGCGCACTTGCTCCTCCAATAATATCGAGCAACTCCATCGTAATCTGCGTTTGCCTGGCACGGTTGTATTGCCGTGTTAGTGTCGTGATCATGTCGTTGGCTGCATCCGTGGCCGCCTTCATGGCCACCATCCGCGCAAGCTGTTCGCTGACGGCGGCATCGGTAAAGCACTGGAAAAGTCGCACGCGCAGGGCGGCGGGTAGAAGTTCATCGAGCAGTGCTTTGGGCTCGGGCGAGAACTCAAACTCGACGCGCCTGGTTGCATGTGATTCCTGATCTTCACCCGTCGCCTCCCGCGTCAGCGGAAGCAGTGGTATCACGACGGGGCGCTGCTTCCCGACGGAGAAAAACTTCATATACGCCACGTGCGCGGATGCGATTTCGCCTTTGGTGAAGCGGTTCATCAGGCCGGCGGCGATCGCCACAACGTTGTCAAACCGCGGGCGGTCACCGATGTGCGTGATCCGTTCGACCACCGGCCGGCGGAGGAACCGGAAGTAGGAGATCCCCTTCTTGCCGATCATGTGCACGTCAGTTTCCACGCCGAGGGCGGCAAGCTCGTCAAGGTGGGCGAGCGCGGCGCGGAGGACGTTGGCGTTGTATCCGCCGCACAGGCCCCGGTTGCTCGTGATGGCTACCAGTGCCGAGCGCATGACATCTTCGTGCGTTCGCATCAGCGGGTGATCGAGGTTTTGGTTGGCACCGGAAAGGTCGGCGACGAGTTCGGCCAGCTTCTCGGCGTAGGGTTTGGTGGTCGTGGCGCGGTTGAACGCCGCCTGAAAGCGTGCCGTGGCGATCAGTTGCATCGTCCGCGTGATCTTGCGGATGTTGCGGACCGATTTACGGCGTTTGACGATGATTCGCTTGTTGGCCATTCGTGTCTCGGTTTCCGGCTGATGGGCTGTCTGTATACAGCAAACCCCAATCTGCAACGCCGCGCGGGCTAATACCCTCGGCTCGCGCGCTTACTGATTACCTTTCTTGTCATTAAACTGGGCTTTGAAGTCGGCAATGATCTTGTTGAGCCGCTCGGCCAGCTCATCGGATAGCTCGCCGGTATTGCTTATCTCCGTCAGGACCTCCGGGAACTCATCATGCACGTGTCGCAGGAGGTCCTTTTCGAACTCGAGCACCTCGTTGACGGGCAGATCGTCCAGATGTCCTCCCCCACCGGCGAAGATGCTTACAATCTGATCTGGCAACGGGTATGGAGTGTATTGCGGCTGTTTCAGTAGCTCGACCATTCGCTGGCCTCGGTCGAGTTGCCGTTGCGTGGCGGTATCGAGTTCCGTGCCAAGTTGGGCGAATGCTTCCAGCTCGCGGTATACAGCCAGATCGAGACGCAATGACCCTGCGATCTTTTTCATCGCCTTTTTCTGGGCGTTGCCGCCGACACGCGACACACTGATCCCCACGTTGACGGCGGGACGGACGCCGGCGAAGAACAAATCCGGTTCGAGATAAATCTGCCCGTCGGTAATCGAGATCACATTGGTCGGAATATACGCAGCCACCTCACCTTCCAGTGTTTCGATGATCGGCAGGGCGGTGAGCGATCCGCCGCTGTCGAGGAAGTGGTGGACGACGTACTTGTCCTTGTCGGGGAGTGATGCGAGCCATGCCTTGGCTCGGTCCAGTCCGCCGGGTCGATGGTAGAGACCGTCAATGTCGTCAGGCCGATGCTCCTCGGGCGCCTTGAAGCCGTCGGGATGTTTGACCGCGACGGAGCGATCGCGGCAGTCCTGAGGTGTGTCCTTTGGCGCCACGGCGTATTCGTCTCGCAGCTTGCAGCTTCGCTCCAGCAGTCTCGAATGCAGATAGAACACGTCGCCGGGATACGCCTCACGACCGGGCGGACGGCGAAGCAGCAGTGACAACTGGCGGTATGAATGGGCCTGCTTGGTCAGGTCGTCATAGACGCACAGCGTGTGCCGGCCGTGGTTGTACATGAAGTATTCAGCCATGGCGGCGCCGGCATAGGGTGCGATGTACTGAAGGGGTGCGGGGTCCGAGGCCGACGCGTTGACGACGATTGTATGATCCATTGCCCCGTGCTCGCGTAGTTTCTCGATGACGCCGACGACTGTTGATTCCTTCTGCCCGACGGCAACGTAGATACATATCACATCGCCGGCTTTTTGATTGATGATCGTATCGATGGCGATGGCGGTTTTGCCTGTCTTGCGGTCGCCGATGATCAGCTCGCGCTGCCCGCGGCCGATCGGGATCATGCTGTCGATCGCCTTGATCCCGGTCTGGAGCGGCTGATTGACCGGCTGTCGCTCCGCAATGCCCGGTGCTTTGAATTCAAGCGGTCGGCGCTGTGGTGTTTCGACGACGCCCTTGCCGTCAAGCGGTCGGCCAAGTGGATCGACCACGCGCCCCACGAGGTTGTCGCCGCAAGGGATGCTGAGAAGCTGGCCGGTCCGGCGGACCTCGTCGCCCTCCTTAATGCCGAGGTAATTGCCGAGAATCGCCACACCGACGGAGTTTTCTTCAAGGTTGAAGACCTGACCCATCGCCCCGTTGGCGAACTCGACCTGCTCCTCGGCCATGGCGTTGCTGAGGCCGTAAACCCTGGCGATCCCGTCTCCGACCTCGAGCACCTGGCCGACCTCGGTAATGTCCACCTCACTTCGATACTGCTGAATCTCCTCGGTGATGACGGAGGAGATTTCGTCGACTTTGAACTTCATTGTCGTGACTTCCGGCGTTTATGGTTCTTGAACCCGTCGTAGTGTCTGCTTCCATTGCAGGTGTATCTTGCCGCGCGAGACAGGCTTTAGCGAGCCGCGACCTTTAGGTCGCGCGGATCCACAAAGGTGCGCATCCAGTAGATGTCCGCGCGGGTTGAAACCCGCAGTTCGCTTTTGACCTTTCATGCCGCGCGGGTTGAAACCCGCAGTTCGCTTTTGACCTTTCATGCCGCGCGGGTTGA
>CAZJTP010000070.1:0-12772 GCA_964548955.1 uncultured Phycisphaeraceae bacterium | reverse complement strand
AACCCGCGGCTCGCTATACAAAAACAGAAATTGCTCTAAAGCCCACGGCTCAGACTGCCTGCTCCACGTAGTCTCTGCCGCCGTGAATCTCGCGCGAGGCACGTTCGAGCAGTCTACCGGCAAGCGTCCTGAGCTTGGTCGCGACGCTCGCATCGAATTTATCGTCGCCGATCCGGATGACGAGACCGCCAAGCAACGATTCGTCAATCGTCTCGACCAGTTCCACTTCCTTACCCGTGTGCCTGGCGGTGATTTCCCGCAGGCTCTCGCGGTGTCGTCTGGTCAGCGGAGTGGCGCTTTGCACAAGGACCTGAACACGTCCCTGCAACTCTTCGCTCGCCAAGCGATAGGCCTTTGCCACACCACGGATCAGGCCGAGACGACCTTTTCGATTAAGCACTTGAAGCGAGTCGACGAACAGGTCGCTATACCTGCCGCGGAACAGTTTCTCGAGGGTCCTCCGTCGCGTTTCCACGTCGACCATCGGGCTTGACAGGAACGCATCGAACTCGGCGTCCGCCTCGATCCGCTGCGCAAGATCGTCCAGCTCCTCCAGCAACGCATCGACCTGATCGCTCGCCTTCGCGAGGTCGATCATCGCGGAGGCGTAGACGCGCGCGACGGCCAATTCCTGGTCGGATACGCCCGGCATCGCTATCCCTTACCGTTTCCGTTGCGACCCGCGGCTTGAAACTCTTTGATCGACTCGGTGATCAGCCGCTCATGCTCCCTGGAGTCCAGCTCTTTGCTGATGATGCGTGAAGCCACTTCCGTCGATAGTCTGGCGGTGAGTGAGTACAGCTCCTTGACGGCGGTGTCAGTAGCCAGGCCGATTTCGCGCTTCGCCCGCTCGATCATGGCGGCGCCTTCCGCTTTGGCATCCTCTTCGATCTTCCGCTTGACTTCCTCGGCGTCGTGACGCGCCTCCTGGACGATGGCTATCCCTTCGACACTGGCGGCGTTGAGCTTGTCCGTGTATTCCCCAAGCCGTGCCTCAGCCTGCTGTCGATCCTGCCTGGCCTGCTCGAGGGAATCTCGGATGAAGTCCTCGCGTTTCTGTAGGGCGCGAAGAATCGGTCCCCAGGCGAACTTGCCCAGGACTACGAGCACCGCGAAGAACGTAAGCAAGCTCCAGATAATGTTGCCCAGGTCCCCCGTAAAGAGCGTCGGTTGTTCGGCGCCCTCTGAACCTAAGGCCGGAGCAACGATCAGCAGCAATCCAACCAGTGCCACGCCACAAGCTGTTTTGATTCGGTTAAGTGTCATTGCTCCGCCCGTTTCGAGTACGGACCGCTGCGTTGGTGGCGGCACGCCGTTTGCGTCGTGATATAATCCATGACCGTCGACCGGCGCTCTTCGTTACGTGCTGATTGTAGCCAGGAAGCAGCCGAGCACGCCGAACAGCGTCGCGCCTTCGATCATCGCCGCGGTGATGATCATGGCCGTGCTGATGCTCCCGGCCGCCTCCGGCTGACGGGCCATCGACTCGACGGCGCTGCCGCCGATCCGACCGATGCCATAGCCACCGCCGATCACCACCAACCCGGCGCCGATCGCACCGCCGAAGTTGGCCGCGGTCTTCCCAGGGAAAATGCTGCTGTCGGCGGCCACCGCGTCCTGATCGTCGTCGTGTTGGGCCATCGCCGGAGCCGCCAACATCAGCACGGTTCCAGCGACCATCAAGACCAACGCAATCCTCGCGAGATTCTTGTTCATCGTCCGTATTCCCTTTTCATTGGTGGTGCCTTGTGGGAGAAGACAGCCGGTTGCCATCGCCATCGCAGCCACACTTCACGCCCGGCGTGTCCCACCGCCGCTTCGGCGTGGCGATTTATGATCTTCTGTCAATCCTCCATTCAGTCTTGCCGACGTCAGCCGTACTCCTCCGCATGCGCGCCGCCTTCTTCGTGATGAATTACGACGGCCTGAGCAATAAACAGCGTTGTCAAAAATGCGAAGATAAACGCCTGGAGGAACGCGACGAAGATCTCAAGCAGATTAAACGCGATGCTGACCAGCACCACGACAATTCCAATACCGGCAGCGGGTCCCACTCCCATGGCCAGATAACCCATGCTGATAAAGCTCATCAGCACAGCAAGCAGCACGTGTCCCGCTACCATGTTGGCAAACAGACGCACCGTCAGCGCAAAGCACTTGGCCACAATGCCGATTATTTCTAGGACGGCGATCAGCGGCGCGATGTAGAACGGTCCCTGGAAGAAGTGCTTGACGTAGGCGATGCCGTTAAACCTAAACCCGTTGACCACAATCATTAGCAGTGTGCACCCGGCCAGCGTTCCGGTTACCCAGATGTTGCCCGTCGCCGATCCGCCGATGCCGTGGTGCGCGGTGGGATAGAAGCTCCTTACGGCGCCCCGAGTAACCGGCTCGAGAGGCAGAATCCCCAGCAGGTTAACAACGAGAATGTAGAAGAAGGCCGTCCAGATATAGGGGATGAACCGATCCGTGTGCTCATGCAGGGCAGGACGGGCCACACGCTCGCGGAAGTAGGCGCAGATTGTCTCGATGAAGTTGCCGAACCCGCGCGGCGTAAGATCTCCCACCGGATCCCCACTATCACGCATACGTGCGAATCGGGGGATCAGCAGCAGCAGTATGAGCACCGCAATGATCTGCATGATGACGTGATTCGAGACCAGCGTGATCTGTCCACCCGGCGTAAACACGCTGTTACCTGTGCCGACCGTGATCTTCTGATACGTCCACTGGTAAACGTGGTCCAGCGGGCTTGCGGCGGCTAGCAGCAGATGTTCCATCTACGAATTGTTCTCAGCGGCACCCTTCATGGCACGGACCGTCAACGCGGTATCCACGATGAGCAACACGAAGTAACTGACCGCGACCCAAAGCACCAGCACCGGGCTCTGAAACCACCCACTTAGCGTAAGCGGGATGACCAGCAAAAGGACCGTGATAAACCGCAGCACCGTCGAAGTCAGAACCGCAAGAGCCGGTTGTGGTGACTGCTCCGACAGCGCACGCGCCAGCGGAATCGCCCCGATGCAGCCGGCGATCCAACTCACCCCGCACCCAATCAGCATCGACCATACGGAGTCGTTGCCTGCAACCCGAATGGTCGGCCAATAGCCGATACAAGCGATGGTGGCGACTAACAACAGGGCTACTCCAACGAGCCTGGCATACGACCACAGCAACCGTCCGTTTGCGGTGCTCATGTCCGGCGCTGCTGCCCTTCGTCGTCACGTTGGTCTGGTGGCTTCGGCGGTTTGAACAACCCTCGTGACTCCCGAAGAAGGTTGTACGTGCCACCGGTCAAGCCCAAAGCCACGCCGATCAAAACACACCACGGTTCGCATCCATAGTGCAGGTCAATCCAATAGCCGACGATTCCGAAGCCGCCTACTGCGGCCGCGAACTCGATTCCCACACCGGAGAACCGGAGCCACGACGGTTGATTCCGCTTGTTGCCCGTCATCCGCAGGCCCACGGACTCATGGAATTCTCATCCGAAAGCTCGGAGAGCCTCGGTTAAGACCGGATTCGAACAACACGCCGCGCCGTGCTGTTCGCGTCCTTGACGAACCGCGGACGGAGTCTAATGGTCTGGGCGGACGTGTTCAAGGGGACGTTTCGATATCCCGCCGAGCTTGAGCACCCATGAGCAAGTCCGTGGGCCGTTTGACGGGGTGTAACGACCATACTACGTTCCTGCCACAATGGGCTGATCCATATTGCGGGAGTCTTCCGAGCGATGATCCACCATCTCGCTGTCGTCGGAGCCACGGGGGCCGTCGGGCGGGAACTCTGCGCGCTGCTGGGTGATCGGCGGCTGGAGGTCGACCGCATCTCGCTGTTTGCCTCGAAACGTGGTGCTGGAACTCGCATTACCGTGGGAGGCAAGGATGTGGTTGTTCAAGAACTCACAGATCGTTGCTTCACCGGTGTCCAGTACGCAATCTTCAGCGCCGGCGAGGATTGCAGCACACAATGGGCGCCGGTCGCTGCAGCTGCTGGAGCCGTGGTTCTAGACAATTCATCCGCATTCCGGATGGATCCGGACGTGCCCCTGGTTGTCCCCGAGGTGAATCCGGGCGATCTTGCCATGCACCATGGGATCGTCGCCAACCCCAACTGTTCCACGATCATCATGAATGTGCCGATCTGGCCTATGCACCGGTTAAACCCGATCAGACGTATCGTGGTCAGCACATATCAAGCGGCGAGCGGAGCGGGGGCGGCGGCCATGGAGGAGCTGCGGACGCAAACCGCGGACTACCTGGCCGGTCGGGAGGCTGCGCCGAGGGTTTTCCCCTACCCGATCGCCTTCAACCTCTTCTCGCACGACTCACCGATCGACGCGGATGGCTACAACGCTGAAGAGCGGAAGATGATCGACGAGACGCGGAAGATCTTCCACGAACCGTCGCTTTCAATCACCGCTACGTGCATTCGTGTGCCCGTTCTGCGTGCCCATAGCGAGTCGATCAACCTGACTTTCGATCGCCCTGTCACATCCGACGAGATCCGCGAGATTCTAATGGACGCTCCCGGCGTCGAGGTGGTCGACGACATCGAAGCCGGACGATTTCCGATGCCGGTCGACGCCTCTGGCTGCGACAACATACTCGTCGGTCGCATCCGCGCGGACGCAAGCCAACCCGGCAACCGGGGGATTGAACTGTTCGTCTGCGGCGACCAACTTCGCAAAGGTGCGGCGCTTAACGCGATTCAGATTCTGGAGCTGGTCACGACACCGTAGTTCTAGTGGTCTGATTCATGCTGTTTGCATCTTATCCGGAACGGCCCGCGCCCGGCGTACTTTGGCCGGGATGTCTTCCGCCTTGGCTGTTTAGGTGAAGGATCGCGGGTTCTCGTTGTGCTCGTCAACGTACGCCGTGATCGCGTCAACCAGTTGCTGGACGTTGCGGAACGCACCACTGCGAATGCGCTTGTCCGTGATTTCCTGGAACCAACGCTCAACCAGGTTCAACCACGAACCGGCGGTCGGCAAGGGGTGCGTCAACTTTTTTGGCATCAGGCTGCGGAGCTTCAACCGGCACAAGACGAAAGGCTGCTGGTATCCCTCGTCGCGTTACTTCGTGGTGCCGACCGAGGAGGCTGGGAACCTGGATGATGCAATCCGTTCCGCCGCATGGTGTGACCGACCATTGCGGGAAGCCGCCGAATCTGTGGGCTGACTTCGAGAAGCAGTGTGAGAAGTGGGAGTGGGAGGGCGCCCCGACTGCTGATCTTGGTTAGTTGCGGCTGGTCAGCGCCATGCTTGAGCGGCCGCCTCATTCGCCGGGGAGCGTGAGCTGGAAGCCGGCGAAGTCTTTGAGGTCGATGTCGCCGATGGCGTCAGCGTCGAAGTCGAAGGCCTCGCAACCCGCGTCGAAAGGACCGCCGTCCGGCCCGGTCATGCAGGCGTCCCAGGCGGCGAAGTCCATAAGCTCCACGACCAAGTTGCAGTCGTAGTCGCCGATGCCGAACTCATAGGCACCCATGTCCAACCGGCCGCAGAGAATGCGCTCGTGCCCGTCGCAGTCCAGGTACGGCACGAGTGGTGGATCGGGATCGCCGGCATCGATCAGAGGCGAATCTGCGGAAAGCCGGAAGTTGTCATCTTCGGTTCCCGGGATATCGTCCGGCCCGTCAGCGTCAACAAAGAGCGGGTCAGAATATACATTGCCCACTCCCGAAGCTGGCGCACCCCCCTGCACACAAGTGTAGTCGATGTCGGGTGGGGGCATGAAACCGTACGAGATCTGCCCGTATCCGCTGTATCCACTCTCTTCCGACCAATTATCCCAAAAAACAGAATTCGCAATCGTCGTCCCGCTTGCGACTGACATTCCACCACCGGCCCCTGCCGAGTTGCCCACGAATGTGCAACCTAGGACGAGGGCGCCGCCCCAGTCATGATAGAAACCACCTCCACGTCCCGGGTAGGGTGTGGCCCCGGGATCTGACGGCGGGATATAACCTCCGGCTGTGTTTCCGCTGAAGACGCAGTTGACGAGGATTATCCCGAACCCGCTGTACACCCCCCCGCCCACCCTGCCGGCTGAGTTGCCGTAGAAACCACAATTGATCAACTGTGGAGAGCCGCCAAAGTTCATCAGCCCGGCCCCGGACCACGTCGCGTAGTTGTCAGCAAAGACGCAGTCGATGATGTTGGGGGCACCGTTGCCAAGCCAAAGTCCACCAGCCCCGTTCTCGATGAAACGACAACCCACGATCGGCTGACTTCCATCAGTGCTTAATCCTTGGCCTCGATTCCGAACGAACCAAGAGTCTGTAACAGCCAGTTCACCGACATCGCTAACCAGTGCGCTACCCCATCTGTTATCGATGAATGTGCAGTTTCTTACAGTCGGTTCGTCATATACAGCGTACATACCGCTCCCAATAGATGCGGCGTTTTCGGTGAACGTGCAATTCACAACCGTAACGTCCGCATGCCTGCCGTACAATCCCCCACCATGCGAGAAGGGTGCTTCGTAATCCGGCTCCTGCGCGCCATTCGCCTCACCACTGCTGACAGTGAACCCGTCCAGTATCGCTGTTGAATCAGTTCCTAGGGCCTTCACTATCGAGTAACTGTTCTCATAATAGCCGGGATTGCACAAATCGCAGCAGACCATCTCAGCTACCCAGGTACAGCCCGAATACCACCGTGTTCTATCACAACAGTAAGGATCGACGGCACAAACGGCCTCCTGACACGTTTGATCATCACATCCGGGGGTGTCGTGGTAGGTGCAGCAATCGCTATCGCTCTGGAAAGTGGGGTCGTCGTTGTCGTCGAGGTCGCCGCTTAGGATGGTCTCGAACACGGCGGGATCACGGGCGTCGGGGTCAATCGCTCCACATCCCGGGTAGCCACCTCGGAGGGCAAGACCGCTTTGCAGCTCAAAGCTTACCTTGCGATCGCCAAGAGACTGTGCCATACCTTCGTCCGGCTTGTAGAGGCCCTGGGCAACGCGAATCTCGGTAATCGCTCCGTTAGAGGCAGCCGCCGCAGCCATGGCATCCTGGAGGTAGACATAGGCGTCACACCACGTTGAACCGTCATTTGCACCCGTTGCGTCGCTGTCAACGAAGACGACCGGTTGGGCCAAAACCTGGCACGGCACGAAGAACACGAAGAGGATTAACTGCACCAATATGCACGCGCTCATCCGGCGCCTGGGAGGCCCGTACCTCTTTGCCTGTCGCATCGTCATGATTCTCCTCCACCGTCCCGACACGCGAAAGACTTGTCGGATCTGCTGATCCGACTACTGAGTTTCCCTTGCCCCATTATATAAGACACCGCCGCGGGCCTTTCGGCGGAAAAACGCTGGCAATTTCGCGGTAGCCCATGAGGCCGATCCTCGACCACCGGGAGCGTCTGCAAGTACGATCGTCTGGATGCCAAGGTGCTCGGTGAGTTGGCAGGCTCGAACCTGAAACTTCCGATGTGCTAAATGCCCGATGACGAGGAGTTAGCACTGCGAGAGCATCTTCGAGGACGAAGCGGTCGCAAGGTCGCATCGAGCATTGCAGGCTGAAGCTGTGTTGGCGTGAGTCGGGGTCGCGCCCGACAACAACGCCGTCGACCTACGTGAGCCGCCGCTCGAATGCGACATTGTGGGACCCGCCGGCGCGACGAGTTCGCCTCGTCCGATTAGTGGAGTCCGATCCGAATGGATACGTGGAACGCGGTTCGTTCTGGAACGATCAAGTACGATCGGTGCGTTATCGCCGACCGTCTTTGGGGGCTGCTTGCCCCCAAGCCCCTCGGCTTCAATCCCCTCCGGAAAGGGGCTGACGCCGGATGGAAACGCCTAAGAAATGCGAAACGCCTATTGACTCCGAACAGCCTCTTCATGGATACCCGTCTTGCTGGCTCGCAGGGCGTTTCCCCGGGCAAGCGTTATTACGCACGACGGCCGGCGGGGACGCTGGCCGCTACAGAAAGACACGAATTATCCGTATGTGCCACCGAGGATGGCCACACCTCGAAGACTTCGGGCTCAACCCGCTGGCGAAACCGAATCTGTCCGTGTGGGACCGGTGAATCCCCGCGGGCTGAATCCTTAACAAGCGTTGCAGCTCCGTACGGGCGCGTCGCCCCATGGAACCGCGCGTCAAGGACAGATCCCGCGGCTCGATTGGGGATGCTCACGCGAACGCCTACGTGGTCTCTTCCCGGATGCGCGTTTGAATGAGTTTGCCTACGGTCGATGTGACTTGATCGGGCGGGACTTTCTGGACTTCGCCGGTGCGCCTTGTCTTTATCTCGACAATGCCCTCCGCCAGACCGCGCTTGCCGACCGTTAAACGAATCGGGAACCCGATCAGGTCGGCGTCGTTGAACTTGAAGCCGGGGCGGGCATTGCGGTCATCCAGCAGCACTTCGACGCCGGCGGCCTCCAGTTCGTCGTGCAGCTTCCGTGCCAATGTAGTGACAGCGTCCTCGCGCATGTCCAGCGCACAGATAACCACCTCGAACGGCGCGATCAACATCGGCCAGCAGATGCCCTTGTCGTCGTGGAAGGCTTCGATCGCGGCGGCCATGATCCGGTTCACGCCGATCCCGTAGCAGCCCATGATGAACGGCTTTGCCTTGCCGTCGGCGTCGAGGCACGTGGCGTCCATGGCCTTTGAATACTTTGTACCGAGTTTGAAGACGTGGCCCACCTCGATGCACTTCTTGAAGATCAGAGGTAAGCCGTTCGGCGCCCGGTCACCCTCGACGGCCATTCGGATGTCGGCGACCTCCTTGATCTGAAAGTCCCGCCCCGGGTTAACCCCGGTGACGTGGTAGTCGGTCTTGTTGGCGCCGGTGACGGCGTCGTGCATGACTGTAACGGCCTGGTCGGTGATGATCCGTGCGCTTAGTCCGATCGGACCCGCGAAGCCGACGTCCGCGCCGGTGACTTCCCCAATCAGTTCCGGACCCGCGGGCGTGACTGATCCGACCTTGGCCACCCGAGCAAGCTTGGCTTCGTTGACCTCGTGATCACCACGTACCAGCGCCACGAGAGGCTGCCCGTCGACCTCGTAGATAATTGTCTTTATTAGATCGCGAGGTCGGCAGTGCAAGAAACTTGACACTTCCTCGATCGTGGAGTGGCCGGGGGTATGAACCTCGGTGAGCGGTAGATTCCTGCCGTCGTTTCGATCCGTAAGCGGCGCCACCTCGGCCCGTTCGAGATTCGCGGCATATGAGCCGTCCTCGGCTTCGACCAGCCAATCCTCACCGGCATTGGTGGGGATCATGAACTCGTGCGACGCGTCTCCGCCGATCGCGCCGGACTCCGCCTCGACCACGGTGTAGGGTAACCCGCAACGGCTAAATATCGCGCAGTACACGTCGTACATGCGTTGATAGGTTTCGTCGAGACCACCCGGCCCTTCCTTGGCCATGTGGAACGAATAGGCGTCCTTCATCAGGAACTCGCGGGTTCGCAGGACGCCGGACTTGGGGCGGGCCTCGCCGCGGAACTTCGTCTGAATCTGATAAAGGTTGATCGGTAGCTGCTTGTAACTTTTGATGTACGCCCGGGCGATCTCCGTGATGGGTTCCTCATGCGTCGGGCCAAGCACGGTCCGCGAACGCCAGTCATCGCCCGCACCTGCAAGGCGCAGGAGAGTATCGCCCATGGCATCGACCCGGCCGGTTTGCTCCCACCACTCCATAGGGTGCATCGCCGGCATGTGCAACTCGATCGCTCCCGCTGCGTTCATCTCCTCGCGCACAATTTGCTCGGCCTTGCGCAGCGAGCGATAGCCCAGCGGGAGGTAGGTATACGCCCCCGCGACGACCTGCCGGATCAAACCGGCCCGGATCATCAATTGGTGTGACGGCACGGTCGCGTCGGTGGGTGTTTCCTTGGTCGTCGGGATGAAAAAGTTCGTCCACTTCATGGCACGCATCAATACCGGGTGTATCGGTGAATTGCAAGTGAATGTTTGGACCGGTGAGCAAGGATGTCAGGCATTGTTCAGACGGCTTCCTGCTGCGTTTCTGTTCGCTGTTGCCGGTTCAGATCGGGTGTTGGTAACAGCGCGGCACCGTGCATCTCCGAAGTGGTGCGAGCAGCCGGTGCAGATAACGTCTGCGAGCTTGTGTGCAGGGATTCGCGGACACCGTGGGCGCGGTAGCGAATGGTGCAGGACATCGGGGAGTGAAACAGCGTTCGCGCCCACCGCAGCAAGGTTGATCCGCGCACAAATCAACTCCACCGCGCAGCCATTCGGCATGGCGGCAGGATTGCAAAAGCGGCGAGAGCTTCCTACTCCCCTCTCTTGCGAATGTTACGCGTTGGTTTCGATGGCTGTCCTGCGGCGGCTCGTTTGCGCGGCGGATTCCCGGACCCAATGGTGCCGGAGACGAAGATTGACATTTCGGGAGCCTCCGCGACGCCCGTCTTGAGACGCAACGTTTCGCGGATGCTGCTCGGCGACCAGGGGGGGCTGACACTGACCTCGAGCTCGTAGTGTTGGCCGGGCTCTATCTCGCAAAGCTGCGCATCGACTTTGCCCTGCTTCCCTGGTATCAGTTCCGGGGCGATCTTCCCGGTCTCGCCGGCATGGATGGAGACTGTCTGATACTGTGTCGGGCTGTTGACGTTGATCCGCCCGAAGCTTACACGGGAAGGATTTACCTCAAGAGGCATAAGAACGCGCCCTTCGCAGTTCAGCGTAATGCTCTGATTGTCCGGGTCGTTGGTTGTAACAGTGATGCGCTTCGTGAATGTCCCGTTGTACCTCGTCGAACCTAGGAGAACTGCGAGCTTCTCGGTTTCGCCCGGCTTGATCGTGCGGTCGGACCGACCGTTGAACTTGGTGCCTCACCCGCCCCTCGCTTTGATGCGTAGATCCCCCTTCCCTTCATTCCGAATCATAAACGCACACTCGATCTGATCGCCGTTCCATACTGGCTCGATCTTGATATTGGTTTCGGGGCACACCCAACGCGGCAGCGGACCATCCGGTCTCGCTGACATCGGTGTCCGAACCGTCTTCGTGTCTCCAACCGTTGTAGCATTCTCGACACCGGGAATCACCCTTGTCCGCTGTGATCCTTTCGGCGGCGCGGAGCCGCAGCCACCCTTCTTCTTGCTAGGCGGTCTAGCAGCTGCCGGATTGGTCATAATCGCAATACATACCAACAACGGCCAGACAAGCAGCCCCAGGTGAGCACCGCGACGTTCTGGCATCGCCGGACCGACAAATCCCAGCCCGGTCTTCGCGAACAAGTTCATAACTCCATCCTCCATTATTTCTGCTAAACCCCAGAGGAACCGGGGCCCCAAAACCAAGCGCTGTGAGTTCATTCTACTCACTCTACCGTTTTGGTAAAGCCCAATATTGTCATCCCATTGTAACTAGCGGAGCCCGAGTATCTAACCGCCGACTTGATAACACGATGAATCCACCGAAATCATCCCTCGGCATGCGGACTCGTGGACGAACCTGCCCATGCCGACATGCCTTGACTGCTCATGCCGACGATTCCAATATCGGGAAGCGAGCGTCGGACCTCCCCATCAAGCTAAAAAGAACGTGCTTGCCTGTCAGTATCCATGCCCCGCTGGTAACCGCGAATGCGAACGAGTGTGGTGCCACTTGCTATTATAATGTGTGGGCCACATAGCAGGGCGGCGATCCCCCCATTCAAGGCGTCTAGCGCAGGGTTTCAACACCATTCTTGCCGTGAGTTTACCCTCTGGGCATCCTGTAGCCGTTGGCTGGAGTTGCCCTCGCCAAGTCAATAACTAACCTGTGTGTGATGATCCCCGAGGTCGTTCAATCCCGCTCTACACCACCTGCCAGCCGATGCGTGCTCCTTCCTGGTAGGGGCTTTACTCTTGTCGAGTTGCTGGTGGTGATGGCAGTCATCGCTTTGCTGCTCGGGATCCTGATGCCAGCCCTGGGCAAAGCCCGGCGGACCGCGAAGCTTGCGGTCTGCAAATCGCACTTGGGTCAACTCGGGTTGGGCATCGTTGTTTATGCCGACCAGCACCAGGAGTACATCCCTCGGGGGCCGGCGTGCACTGGGCCGTTCGATTTCTCGTGTGCGGATATCGCGACCAATCAGTTGTGGATCGGAGCTGAGAACGAAGATCACCCAAACCAGCCCACCGGCCTGGGATTGCTCCTGAAGAACTTCACTCCCGAAGCGAGAATCTACTTCTGTCCGGCTGACGACACGAACAACCTGGAGGAGGAACTGCCGCGAATCGGCTCCGAACGCAGCGCGTACGGCTCGTACACCTATCGCCAGTTGGATCAGCTCCCACCGATTGGGAGATGGGGTGTTCTATCGAGACTCGGCTCGAATCTTGTCGGCGACGTGGATGTGCCGGTTGAAGCCCTGGCGTTCGATACGAACTGCCTCGGACCGGGCGGACCTTTGCGGCACACCAACCACAACGCCGAGAAGGTCAACGTCCTGTTCCGCGACCGATCGGTACGAACGTTCTCCAACAAGGCAGGAACATTCTCGATACTACCGGAGGCATTTGAGTCTCCTTTAGGGATTTTCGCCCGGCTGGACCAGATTCTCATCAACGCCGATTACGGCTACCGCCATGATCCTGACATCGCTCCGCAACTTGATGACGAACCATAGCGGGCAAAGTCCGTCATGCGGACCGTCCGAGTTCCCCTCCTTGCAAGGAGGATTCGGGGAGGTTAAAGGCACGTAACGGGGTACCTTGTGGGCGGCGTCCGGCGAGCCGCAGGCTTTAGCCTGCGCGGATTGTCGAAACACGATAACGCTTCATGCTGCAAG
>CAZJTP010000069.1:0-20106 GCA_964548955.1 uncultured Phycisphaeraceae bacterium | reverse complement strand
CCCGGGCGAATCCCAAGTGATCCAGAACGATTTTACCTTCGATGCCGATAGCTGGGCTGATCAAGAGAACATCAAGATCATCGCCTGGGCGCAACACTCGGTGGAGAGTGGCCCGGCCGAAGTGTATCAGGCAGCCACGCGGCTGTGGCCGTTGGTATCCAGCCCGGGCGACGCAGACGGCGATGGAACTCCCAACCAGACCGACAACTGTCCGCAACGCTGGAACCCGCTTCAGGACGATGCCGACGGCGACAACGTTGGTGACCTGTGCGACAACTGCGCCGCAATGGCGAATCCCGATCAGTTGGACGCGGACGAAGACGGTGTGGGCGATGCTTGCGACAATTGTCCGACTCTACACCACGTCAACCAGGATGACACCGATGGCGACGGTGTGGGCAACGTGTGTGATTCGTGCCCAGAGGTCGGCGCGCCCGGCGGGGCGGACAAGTTCGGCCGGTCACTGGGTACCGTCGACATCGACTGCGACGTGGACATGCACGATTTGGCTATCCTCGCGGAATGTCTTGGTGGCCCGGGCGCGAGCTCGCCGCCTGGATGCGACCCGGGTAACTTCACCCGCTCGGACCTCAACCATGACACTAACGTCGACCTTGCTGACTTCTCCAAGTTCATGATCAATTTCAGCGGTCCGCTGGTGAGCCCTTCTCTATACGTGGGCACGGCGGCGTGCATCGAGTGCCACGAGCAAGACCACAGCGATTGGGCCGGAACGCTTCATGCAACAGCGTTCGACACACTGGTCATCGACGGCGAGGGAGACAATCCTCTATGCTTCCCGTGTCATGCCGTGGGATACGGCGAACCCAGCGGGTTCGTGGATTATGAGACAACGCCGCAACTAGCCAACGTGCAATGCGAGAACTGTCACGGTCCCGCCAGCAACCACGTCATCGATCCCGACAACGTGCGCATCGACGTTAGCCTGGACTCATCCTTGTGTGGCCAGTGTCACCAGTCGTGCCACGGCTTGTGCGGCGAGTATTACCACCCCGATTACGAGCAATGGTCTACCTCGAAGCACTCGATGGCGCTTTGGGACGTCATGTGGCTTCCGGAGTACGAAGAATCGTGCCTGCAATGCCACTCGACAGAATACCGACTTGCTCCTGAAGACGACAAGCCTGCACCATCAGAGGTTTGGTACAACCTGGAATGTGTTGCGTGCCACCGGCCCCAAGGCAGCCCTAACGTCAGTCAACTACGCGTCGCTCCTGAGTTGCTGTGCGCCCAATGCCACACCATGGGTGATGCCTCCCCCGGCGCAGAACCTGACCAAGCGCAGTTTGAATTCATGTACGGAGTTGGTGGCTTCGCGTTGGATGGGACTCGTCTCGATGGCCTATACCCAACAGTATTCACGGACCTTTCCGGCCAATGCGTATTCTGCCACGTGTATCGTGAAGCGTACGGTGGGCTGGATCAGCCCGCCGACAGTGGACACACCTTTGAGTACAACACGCGAGCTTGCCTACCCTGCCACACGGAGGCAGAGGCCGCAGCAAACGTTGCCACAGTGTATGAAGAGATTGAGGCACGTCTGGCGACCATCGCCCCTTATTTCGATCCTCTACACCCTTCGTATGTGGATCCCGCTACGCTCAGCCCAGAGGAGCTGGTGCAATACAACATCGCCAAGTTTGATTACGACTTTGTGAAGACTGACCGGTCTTACGGAGCGCACAACGCATGTTTTGCGCGAAGGTTGATGAAGGAAACGGAGGACTTCTTCGGGATCACACCCTAATGGCCTTTGACCGGTTGCTCCGGGAATAAGGCCTACTAACAGAATCTTAAGGCCGTCTAATCCGAAGTTCCCCCGATTGGTTGGCCGTAGTTGTGTGTGAAATCGCCCTGAAAGTAGGGAAAGTCGTCAACCGGCACAAGGTGGGGAAACACTTCGTCCTGCACATTGAAGACGGTGCGTTTCTCTGGGAGCGCAATGAGGCGTCCATTAAGCAGGAAGCGGCTCTGGACGGCATCTATGTGATCCGCACTTCCGAGCCGAAGAAGCGGCACTCGGCCCAGGATACCGTGCGATCCTACAAGAATCTGGCGCAAGTCGAACAGGTGTTTCGCTGCTTCAAGGGGATCGACATTCGGGTTCGTCCGATTCTCCATTTCACGGACCCGCGAGTTCGGGTACACGTGTTTCTGTGTTTGTTGGCCTATTATGTCGAGTGGCACATGTGCCGTGCGTTGGGTTCGGTTCTCTTTGACGACGAGGAGTTGGCCGCGAATCGTAAGACGCGAGACCCGGTTGCCAAGGTTGAGCCGTCTCCGACAGTGAAGCGCAAGAGGTGCAGCGGACTATGGAACCGCGCGTCAAGGACAGGTCCCGCGGCTCGCTACAAAAAAACAGAAACAGCTTTAGGGGGTAGTCGTTTCGTTGTCCGGCGTCTCGGCGGCGAACAGGTTGATCGCCGCCTGGGGGATCTCCTGGATTTTCTGATAGGTCCAGGGTTGTTCAATGCTGAGATAGGCCATCGATGCGGTGAGGCCTGTAAACCCGATGAAGCAGACGACGATGAGCGGGGTGAGAACCGCCTTGCGAACGAAGAGGTAACGCCGGTCCTCGGAGGTAATGATTTCATCGATTGACTCGAGCATGGGCAGTCCGAGGCTGCGGGCGACTTGCCCCGAGCTGCGGTACACGTGGTCGAGCACCTCGGCGAGGACTACCATGACGATACCCGTCGAGATCCCCGCCATTAGTGCCAGCAATATGACAATCCTTGCCTTCGGTGAAATCGGTCTGACGCTGCCGCGAGCGGGCTGCCCTGCGGAGAACTGCAGCAGCCGGTCCTGGTCGATTGCCTTGATCGCCGGCTCGATGTTCATCAGTGTGGCTTCGAGCTGTCTATGCCTTTGCCTGGCCTGGGACGCCTTTCCTGTGGTCTCGGCGAATTCCTCCTGCTTGTCATAGACCTCTCGTTTGGCTTGTAGCAATTGCTTTGTGGTCAGCTCATTGGTTTCCAAGCTGATTTCAAGGTCCTTGAGCTTGGCTTTTTGCGCGGCAATCTGTACGAGGAGCCTCGTGCGCTCACTCTGGTAGGGTTGGGCCGCCATGCTCATCCCCGCTGTTATTTGCAGCGCCACCTTGTCGAGCGGGGCATTGGTCGTGGTGGTGTTGCGGTCTTTGATGCGCTGTTGCTCGAGTTCGCTGCCAAGCCGGCGGCAGCGAGCGAGGAGATCCTTGACTTCCGGGTGGGCGTCGGTCATTCCCCGGGTTGTCCTGAGTTCGTCGATCTTGTGCTCTACCTGGCGGATTTGGGCGCCCATCTCGAGTGCCTCGGGGCTGAGCAGTTCGACATTATCGAGCGAGTCGCCATGGTTGGCCGATCCCGGTTCGACGGGCACCGTGGGCTGGGTGGCGGCGAGCAACTGTTGCAGGGCGGACAGCTCGGCATGATAGCCCCGTTGACGCAGCGTCAGGTCGCGGCGTTCCATTTCTAGCTGCGTCAGCTTCAGGGACACGCTCCCAGGGTTGGCGGGGTCGACGTGCGGATTCTCCAATCGTAATCGTGTTTCCTCGCGTTGTGCCTTCTTGACCTCCGCCAGGGCCTCCCGGGCTTGTTGTGTGAAGTAGTCACGCTGGCTGGTGAGGAACTCGTGGATCCATACCATCGTTCGGCGAATGTAGGTTCGCTTCACTTCGTCAACGAGCCTTCTTCCGATGGTGGGATCGGGTCCGGTGTACGTGACCTGAATGATGTCGATCTGCTCACTGGGTGACGTGGTGGAGATATGGAGCTTGGCGGACAGCGAACGCGCGAGGGCGTCGCGACGGCGTTTGGAAGCCTCCGTGAGGGTTCCGTCTTCATTTCGTTCGAAATCCTTGGTCAGATTGAGATTCTCAACGACCTCGGACATGGACTTGACGGCGGTCAGGTCGTGGACCATGGTGTTCCGGAAGTACTTGAACGAGGCGGCCCCCGCGGATATAGGGAGGTTCATCATGACCGGATCGTTCCGACGCTCGAACGATGTTGTGGCCATGTATGTGCGCGGATAGTAGAGGCTGACAATGAAGGCGGCGCAGGTCACCACGCTGAAGGGGATGAAGAACGCCCAGCGATGCAGCGAGAGCATCCGAAGGGCGTCGTGCAGGGTGCGCCGGATCTCCGCGAACGGGCGATCGTCCTCGACGGGTTGTTCCGTGCGGCCCAGCGAGCCGGCGCCCTTCGTGCGAGATCGACCTGACGAATACGCTTGCTTGGTCACGAGCTTCCCGCTCTTGTGTGTGCGGCACGAGTACAGTCGGATGCCGGCCCGTCACTCTGCGCGGGCGCTTCCTGTTCAACGCGGCAGCCCGTAGAGCCTTTCCACTGCCAATGGCACAGCGGTGGCATCGCTCAGGCGGCGCGCGCGATCGTGCATGTCTTTTCGGACGCCGTCTCGGCGCGCTTGAGTCCCAAAGACGTAGGCCCAGGGCGGCGGCGACAGCACCGCTATGGGTGTAGCCTCGGCTTGGATTACCGGACCCGGCCGCGTGTTTCTGATCCGTACGACCGAGGTTCGCGCGTTATGGGCGGGTTGCCGTCGTAGTGGTTGCCGGTTCGCGGTTGCATCTGCAAGCGTGAGGATGGGCGTTTCCAATGCCGGCGCGCCCAGTGGGAAGGATGGCACGCGGTCGTCATCCTGCATGAGGGAACGGCGCCGTGCTCGTCATGCGTGCTGCGTTCAGGTCGGGTGTGGCCAGCAATGTTCGATAGTACTCTTCGTAAGCATGAACCGTCCGATCGAAGTCGTATTGCTTCGCGCGGGCGCCGGTCGCCTCCGCCAGTCGTCGGCGAAGCCCCGGATCGGCGGCCAGCACTTTGAGGGCCTCGGCGAGGGCCTGTGAGCACCCGGGTTCGACGATAAGGCCCTCGACGCCGTGCCGCGTTATGATCGCGTTGTCACCGGCGTTGGTGGCAATGACGGGTAACCCGGCTGCCATTGCTTCAAGCACGGCGTTGTTCATCCCCTCCGAGGCGCTGCTGCATACGTACACGTCCATGGTTTGCATCAGTGCCGGTATGTCCTCGCGCCAGCCGGTGAACCGGACACGGTCGGAGATTCCGTCCGCCTGTGCCTGTTGAGACAATACCGCGCGGAGCGGCCCATCCCCCACGACTAACAACCGGATGTTGGGAACCAAATCGGCCAGGCCGGCCACAGCCGTAAGTAATGTGGTGTGCTGCTTGACGGGTGTCAGCGAGCCGACAATCCCCACGACGAACGACGTATCGTCGAATTGGAAATCGGCACGCAGCCGCGTTCGAGCGCCGTTTTGCAGACGCTCGAATCGGTGCAGGTTGACGCCGTTTCGGAGCACTTCGATGCGGTCTGCCCGGATGCCCGCCTGGTCGCACAGTTGGCGTCGCCCGGCCTCGGAGACACTTACAAAACGAGCGCCGAGAAGGGCGGCGCAACGGGCGCATCGGCGTTGCCGCCGGCCGAGCGCCCGGTCCGTCTTCAGCCCGTGGAAACCCAGCACCAAGCGGCAGCGTGGTGTCAACAGGCCGGCGACGGTCGCGTCGAACCAGCAACCCGTGTTGCGGGCGTGAATCACGGCGGCCCGGCAGTCGCGGGTGGTCCTGGCGAGCGCGAGCCCACTAGACCACGATCGTCCGCGAGCGGCAATCGCCCGGCATGCCACATGATCGGGCAGGCGCGTGGACAGTGAACCGGCTTCGCGCAGCGTGACAACTACATGTCGGAAACGCGCCGGATCGGACGCTCGCAACAACGCCACTAGCATGTGTTCGGTGCCGCCGCCCTGAAGGGAATGAACGACGTGGACGATGACGGGATGGTTGTCAATATCCATATTGTGGCTGACTTGCAAGCGCCGGCATTTCGTTTGCGTACGGGATTTGTGCCGGTTGGAGCGCTGCGGCGTTGGCGGTCACCTCGCGCATCACGACCCGGTAGAGACACAACGGGAGCAAAAGCACCCACCAGAAGGATTCACAGTAGAAGCGCTCCGTTCCCAGCCCCGTCACGAAGTATGTGACGAACGCCACAAGAAACCCATAGGTGAGCAGCTTCGTTTCAAGTGGATCATCGGTGTTTGGCGCGAGCCTGTTGCACTTGAAGAGGAGCTGCAGCGAGCCGGCAACCATCAACAGCAGGATGAGGCCGCCGTGAACGCCGTACTCGGCGAAGCACACTATAAGCGTGTTATGCGACGATCGGTGCTGGTAGCGCGGATCATAGGAACCGATCACGCGGGAGAAATTCCCCGGTCCGATGCCGTGCGGGTAGTCGGCGAGGATGCTGAGGGATGCTCTCCAGATGTCGGAACGGCTGACGGCGGCTCCGTCCTTGGCGAGTACTTGCCTGTCAGCAAGGGTTCCCATGCGGTCCCAGAAGTGGGTGTCGGTGAGCGTCATTGCGAGCACGGTGCCGATCAAGAGGAGGCAGTGGATGCGATACCGCCTCGCGCGCGGAGCCATGATCACGGCGGCTAGCGCACCGCAGACCAGGCCGACGAACGCCGATCGGGTCCGACACATGATGATTGTATTGAAGGACAGGATACCGGTCACCGCGGCGAACGCGCGCCATCTCCATCTGCGGGCGGTCAGAAACGCGGCGCCAATAATCGGCAGCATAGCGGCAAGGTGGGCGGCCAGACCCGAGGTCGACGAGAAGTCCGGACCGCCGACCAACTCGAGACGTCCGAGGTAGAAGTCTGAGGTGGGTGCCGTAAAGGCGTCATATCCCACGTAGAAACTGCCGGCGACGAGCGTCCAGATCACTATTTTCAGGTTTTCCCGCGTGGTCGCGAGCCGCGAGATGATCAGGGCGAACAAAAGCATCTTCCAAAGCTTTTCAAATGTGTTGGCCGGGCGGAGGCTGTAGCCGAAACCGATTAGCAGGTTCAGAGCGCCGATCAGCACAAGAATGACTACACCGACCTCCAAGAGGGAGAAGGCCGGCTTGATCTTGGGTATGTGTTTCCTGCCGGTGCCCAGACCAATGATCGTGAACACGGCCGCCAACATGGAGAACCGGACACCTAGAGCGGCCAGCGGCATGCCCCACCATGTGTCTTTCGGATGGGTTTGGTACGCCACCATGTAGATGACGACGCCCCAGATGGGGTTCATCAACGCCATCAGGCAAGCGCCCCAAAATAGGACGAAGTACAGAATGGTTTTTAGGGGCCACATGCCGGATTCCTACGGGGCAGAGGCGACAGCGCAGCGGTCCGGTCTCAGATCGCGCGCAACGATACCGGACCTATACACACCATTTGTCGGAACGATGTGCTCACGTCTGAAGGCAGTCCGCTCCGGCGTGCCGCTGCAACGCGTCCAAACCACGGCGCGTTGGACCGGAGTCATCGGTGCTCAAAGACCGCCAACAGGCAGGACTCGGGGTATGGCAGGGTGCAGCGTCGCAAGAGCAATCGACAGGACAGCTCGAAGTATTGCAGGCGCTGGAAACGGCCGGACGCCCGGCAGTCGTCCAGACAGGCGAAGTAACGCTTGCGGAAGCCCGCGGCCAAGAAGATCTCGGTGAGGCGCCGCTTGCTATTCATGCGGTAGACGACCGGGTGGGTGTCCCTCGCCTCGACCCGCCAGAAAAGCCTCTTCACGCCATGATGAAAGCGGAGCGGTACCAGCCGTGCAATGACGGACACCGGGGACCATTTGTTGACGGTGTAGACGACCACCAAGCCCCCAGGCCGGGTCACTCGCGACAACGACGCCAAAGCCTTGCGCGGGTTTTCAATGTGTTCCGCCACCATTCGGAGTGTTACGACGTCGAACGGGTCGTCGGTGTAGAAGTCTTCGATCGGTTGCTTTACCTTCACGTGGACGTACGGGTTCTCGTCGAGCGTGTCGCACGGGTCGACGCCCACGAGCAACCGGCACCGGGATGCAAGAATCTGCGCCAAGCGAGGATTACTGGGGAGTACTTTTCGTCCGCATCCCACGTCCAGCCATCGCGTCCCACGCTGCACCAACTTGGCGACCAAAGCCTCGTAGTGATCATCCGGCGTGAAGTAGTCGAAGGTTTGCTGCAAGCGGGGCGACCATCCCACGCTGGACAGGCTCCCGTGCTTGAGGCGAAATGTGCGCTCGACGTCCTCGCGCGTCAGCGTGGTCCCGACGGTCGTGCGGCGCTGCGGTTGGTGGGCGCTGTTGTGTCCCCGGCAGGCGTACGGTCTACCCGTCATTGGAGAGGTGGAGGTTTGTGCGGTTCTCATTCCGTATTCGCCGGAGGCTTGCGGTACTGCTCCAACGTGGCCGATCCTGTTGGGTAGACCTCGTCCAGCTTATCGGTCGTCCTCGGCGGGCGCTTGAGCGCGGTCGTCCAGTGAGGAGCCGGTAGCGTCGGGCGATCCGCTCGCGGTGACGGCGGAGACGCGGTATTGTCCGCGATCGAGGAGGTACCGGGCGGGTTTCGAAGACCGGGCTGACGGGCGTTGGTGTCAAATGGTTGGCTGTCCCTTGCGAGGCTCGCATCGTGTTTTGAGGAAAGGCTCGAGCGATGAAGCTGAGGCTGCCCCCTCCACCGGACCGCACGATCGAACAACTCGAGAATCATTTCAAAGTTGAGAGTGCTATTGCCGCTTGTCTGAAGCAGGCTGACCGCAACGAGCGTGCCCGGATCTACCGGACAATGTACGACGAGCTGTTTGCGAAGGTTCCCGACCATCCGCGACTGACACGGCGGGAAGATCCGAAACGCACCGCCGCGATCAACCTTGTGAAGCTCAGGCTGCTTGATCGTTTCCTCGACGACGCCACGGTCGCGGTTGAATTGGGTGTGGGTGATTGCCGGTTCTCGTTTGAATTATGCAAACACGTCGGATTCGTCTACGGCGTGGACATCTCCGACCAGAGCGGCGCGGGCAACGACGTGCCGGAGAATTTCAAGCTCGTGATCTATGACGGTTACAACCTTCCGCTCGAGAAGAATTCGGTGGATGTCTTCTTCAGCGATCAGCTCATCGAACACCTTCACCCCGAGGACTTAGCGCTGCATTTCCAGATGGTTCGAGAGATTCTAAAGGACGGGGGCATTTATGTCTTTCGAACGCCGCACCGGTTCACCGGGCCTCACGACATCTCCATGTATTTCTGCGATGAACCCCGGGGATTTCATCTCAAGGAGTGGACCTATCGGGAACTGCTGCCCGTCCTGCGCGAGCTCGGGTACCGGTCGTGGCGGAGTTATCGAAGCGTCAAGGGACGCCCGATCCGCGTGCCGGTCTGGTGCTTCATCCTGATCGAGAGTGCATTAAAGCTGCTACCCGATTCCACTCGGCGATTGCTGGCGTACCGCCTTGTTCCGGACATCTGTCTGGTGGTTGCAAAGTGATTGGGCGAGGTTGCAGGTCTTTCATATCACCCGGCGCGTAGCTCAGGAGCCGGGCGTATGCGTCCGATAGTATGGCAGTTGGGGAAGTGACTATGCCGACGAGGGTACCGAAGCACCGTTGAGATGATCCCGGCTGATATGCGTTCCTTCTTGCGACATGCCGACGTGTCAAGGGCGGTCCCGCGTCTGACGGGTGAACGTCGGCGGTGTTGGGTACGGCGTTTGGACGAGTCCTGCCGCGAGTACTGGCCTGACCTGGGTTCCAACGTAAGCGTCACGCTTGCGCGCCGGGCGTTGGCGAGGTCCGGTGGTCATGTGCTATGCGGGACAATTACGGACGGGCGGGTGGATCGCTCATTCTGTATCAAATGGTGTCCTGCGGCGGACCCCACCGCGATGGAGCAGACGCTGGTGCGTGTGAAGTGGTGGCGGCGACACCACCCGGAACTCAGCAAGGAGGTCGTCGACGTATTGGCGTTTTGGCCTGATGAGATGGTCCTGCTGATGGAGCGACGTAGTGGCCGGTGTCTCGGGCGGTATCTGGGCAACGGATTGGCGCGTCCGGTGAAACCTGCTTCGGAGTTGGATATCTACGGCGCCAGGCTTGGCGAATGGCTACGGTCGTTTGCCGAAGGTAACCGGATTCACGGAGCGGAGATTCAACCGATGCTGGGTCTGCACGCCTGTCGGCGGGATGACGGCCGGTTGGTCGTTGACGCCCGCCGCCTTCTCGAGCAGCGCATCGAGCGAGGTGAGCAGGCGGCGAGTGTGCTTCGCAGCCGGGGTCGATCGCCGATGCGGTCCTGGGCCGACCGTTTCGATGTTGATGCCATCGTCACGTCATTTGGCGATGAGGAGCCGGCCGGGTTCATCCACGGCGACGTCAAGCCGGACAATGTTCTGACCCACGAGGGCGGCCTGATGCTGATCGACTGGTGGACAACGCCGCGTGTGAGCTGGCCGCTGACGGATGTGGCCACGTTTGCCGGGAATCTTTGGCTTTACGGTGAAAATCCCGCGGCGGATAGGCTGTGGCGCCGCTTCGTGCAGGCTTACTACCCTGGAGGGTTGGATGAACGAACCAGGCAGGCGGTTGAGCTTGTCGGTACGATCATGTGTTTGATGGTCCTTGCTGATGAATCCCAGCGGCCGCTGTTCCACAGGCTTACAGTATCGCATCTGCGTAAACGCTCCGCCGATCAGTTGATCAGCACGTCGGGCCCGATTGCATCCGTGTGAAAGGCTGGTTTGGATGGGATCCGTCAGCAGCGTGCATGACAATCGCCTCCGGCAGCTCACAGAATCGCTGCGCGACTCCTACACCAAGCAGGCTATTACGTATGACGCTTGTCGCACGTTGAGCATTAACGGCCGGTTCTTTTTTGAAGTTGCCTATCAGACGATGGACGCGATGATCGGCATTACGAGTAAGGACACCATTCATCTGGATCTGCCGGTGGGAACGGGACGCTTTCTGCTTTATCTGCGCGATCGTGGACGACGGCATCAGATGATCGGGATGGATGTCTCGCCGGGGATGCTCCAGACATGTCGGCGGAAGACGGGGCGGGATTCCGGAACGGTTTCGCTGGCGATGGGGGATGCGTTCAGTCTTCCGTTGGCTGATGACAGTATCGACGTCGTGACAAGTATGCGGTTCTTTCACCTTCTCCCAAAGACGTACTGGCCGGCGGTGCTTGCGGAGATGCATCGTGTGATTCGTCCTGGGGGTTTCTTGATCGCTGAGATGCGGAACTTGTTTCGCGGTATAGCGGGCGGGTTAGTAGTCGAGTATCGGGATCGTTGGTTTCGCGGCGGTCGACATCGTTCGTATATCTGGCCGCACCAGGTACACGGCCTGTTTCACGATTGGGTGGGTGTCGAGACTCGAGGTGCGGGTCTGGATGGTTTGGGGAGGTTATCGACGATCGCTCCGGCCTCGGCGCGTCGACTGCATGGACTTACGCGGTATTGGCCGTGGCGGTATATTGCCAAAGAACTGTTCGTCATAGCCTATAAGCGTAATTTCTGATGCTCCTTGTGACCTTTTCAGGATTGGATGCGAGTGGGAAGAGCACGCATGTCGCCCTGACGGCCGAGTACTTGGGGCAGCGTGGCTATTGTGTGTATGTGCTCGAGACTGCACATTTGTCCGCCGGTGGGTTGCTTTTGCTCGTGCGCAACACAGTGCAGTTGCTCACCAGGAAGGTGAGGCGTACCCGCAGATCGCAGCCGTTATTACGAGGGGAAACCGCACGGCACACTGCAGGCGCGACCACACGCAGCCGGAGAGGTCAGTGGGCGGCCTGCGTGGCGAGGTTCATCGTGTATCCACTTGACTGCGTGGCTCTGTTCCTAGGATTGTGTGTGTTATCCGTGCTCGGGTACACTGCGATTATATGTGACCGTTACGTATACGATAAAATGGTCAATATCGCCAGTCCGACGGGTCGGTTGGGGCGACTGATGCGCCGGTTGTCACGTAAGCCGGACCTTGCCGTCCTGCTCGCTGCCACACCCGTGGCTGTGCGGCGGCGCAGGGAGGAGTATGGAGAACGTGATTACGCGGTACGCTATGCAGGCTACCGGCAGTTGATCATTGAGGGATGGGAACTGACGCCGCTACCAAGTGTAACGATCGAGGAGACACAGCATCGTGTGGAGCAGGCCCTTGATGATCTGCTGTTCCGGCATGTTACCGCAACTTCCCGCAATACTCTGTATTCAGATGTGCGTGGGGGATCAGGTGATTCGCTTCGAGGAACCGGGCGAGTTCCCACGCTAGGACGCCGTTGCCCGATTCGTTAATGTGCAGCAGATTGTCGGGCAGTAGAAAGCCGCTGTTAGACAACGGCCTGGACACGTCCACTGAGATCATTCCTTTCCCCCTGGCTGCTTCGTGCAGTTGTTCTATTTGAGTCACCAGCACAAACTGTGCTTTGTGCTGACGGGATTCTTCATGCATTGCATAGACGATAGCCTCACCCAGTTCGTGCAGTCTCCTCGTGAATGTATCATCCTCAAGTCTCTTGTGGCTATGGCATTCTTGTTGCACCGAGGCGTGTGCGATCTGTGGGGATAGCAAATGCGCAAGGCCGTCCCTGAAGCCCTTATATACCCTGCTGTGTCTGCAAAGTGAGCGGTGTATTCGCCGGACAATGCCGGAGTCGTGTGTCCCGTTGACTGCTGGTACCGGACAATTGTTGAGAACCAGTTCGCCGTCGACTAGCAGGAAACGGGGTTTGCTGCGGCCAAAGCGTCTGGTGTGCATGTGTCGATGGCCGCCGTAGTGGGCGACATAGGCCATCACTATATCCGGCTCGTACCGAAATCCCTCCTTCCGAAGGTAGAGTAACTGCTGGTCAACGCCGAAGCCCTTGATGCCCATATTGATGACTTCAACATTATTGAAGTAACCTTCAAGGAGCGTGGTGAAGTGTTTATCAATGGGAACTCCGAATCCGAATGTGCGGGAGTCACCAAGAAGGACAATCCGAAACGTGCCTGGGGGTTTATGATAGGGAGTCTCAACGTCGCGTAGGCCTTGGGAGTTGATGCGATATTCAATATCATAGCCGATTCGTTGTGAGGTGGCGTGTGAGTCGGGCATGAGGGACCAACCGAGCGTGGCATCCCATTGGCCGATGCTGGTCGGCACGACAGGCTCCGGCGTCTCATCCGGAAAGAAGAAGCGAGCGGTACCTTCGAGAAACAGAATCCCGAGTGAGAGCAGCATAACGAGAAAAAGTATGCGTTTTCGCAAGGGCAAGGGCAAGTGGATGTGGGAGTTGATTGTGTGGAGTTCAGTCATTTCGCGTGTGATCCCGTTTAGATCGAGAGAGTCGTTCGAGCAGTGGAGTATGTGGTCGGGAAGAATCGTTCGGCCGCGCGGCGTCTGTGACGGAGGTAGCCGGTTTCGGGCGCGAGCCCCTTCGTTTCAACGCCAAAGATGCCGTATGCGGCCTGAGTGCGGCGGCGATGAAACGTGCCAGTGTGACCTTGCCATCCTCGGTGAAGTGACAATAATCGGTCATCCAATCGTTGTTACCGGGGAGGGCGGCGGCTACATCGATCACATGAACATCAGCCCAATGTTCGCTGAACGAACGAATGATCCCGTTTGCATCATCGACGGCGTCGGCCCACCGGTTTTGGAAGCTGAACTTGTGTCCGGCATCGCGGTTGAATACCTGTGTACACAGGAATACGTCGATGCCGCGTGCACGGCAGATCGAGAACAGCGTGGAGAGATTCTCGCGATAGGGCGCAAGACCGTGATAGGGCAGGGGTGTGGAGGAGGCGACGTCCTTACGCACGACGATTCGGATGCCCCGCGTACCGACTTTTCTCTCGAAGATCGCGCGGAATTCGACGAAGGCGGCCGAGTGATCCAGAATCGCCGGCAGGTAATCCCACATAAGTGGATCATCCTTCTCAAACCGTCTGCGGAGGTGGGTGTAGTCCGGCGATATCGTCTCCCCAAACGCGAATGCCACGTCATTGACTCCGTGGTAAACGACGATCGCATCGGGCCCAAGCGGGAGGCAGCGGGTAATGAAGTTGATCAGCGACTCGAGGCTGGTCCAACACTGGTTGCCCGCGTTGATCACCGTAAGATCGAGCCCGTGGTGGGCGAAATCGTCACGGAGTTCCTCCTCAAGATATTTCGGGTATCCATTCCACGTCGTCGAACCGCCCAGGCAGAAAATGCGGTACGCGTTTGGCGTCTTCTCGCGCGGGAAGGATTTGCCGTGGAAGCCCAACTCGTTGACTTCCGGGTGCTCGGGGTTCGGAACGTATGGAAGGTACGGGTAATCCCCGCGTTGAAGAGGCCAGGACTTTCCGAGGCGCCAATCGCGGCGTTGTTTGTAGACCGTGCGGAGTTCATCCACCGAGACATACGTCCACGCATTGACGGCGCGGGCCGCAACCTCGGCGAATCCCAGTGCCAGCGCGAAGATCATGGTGATGAACAAGGCGCGTTTCCAACGCGGCAGTCGGTGTGTTGGGGCATAGACTTCCATGCGGTTCTCTCGCGTTGTCACACGCGGATACAGAATCATCTGGTTATCGGCTGTTGGCGCGCCGAGATTGCCCTATTTCCCGGACGTGAGGCGAGCTAGTCGCTGCCTGGGGCCACTGCTGAAGCGGCTGCGCAATGAAGGTCTGGTCCCCAGTCCGTGCGTTGCCAAACCGAACGCTGCGAAAGGCCGATATTATCGGCGCCGGGTGATTGTTGCCCGGGATCGATGGATTCATTGGTCAGCGTTGGCCAACCGGTGTCTCGGTGCAGCCGAGGAACGGATCTATGAGCACCCAATCCGCCGCAGTCGCGAATGCTTCGCAAAGCAACCGTTGCCCCGCATCGCCATATGTATCCGTGCGTTTGCTGTGTCGTGCCGCGCAGTGGGCGCAGCGTCGATCAGCCGTTCATACGCACGCCGATCTGGAAAGAACCACCAACGAGGACAACTACCGCACGTGGCGTTACCACGAGCTTGAACAACAACTGACCGACCATTTCGACACAAACCGGATTGCACACGGCGATGTGCTCGACTTCGGTTGCGGAACCGGTGAGCTGTGCACGCTGCTTACCGCCCACAACCCGAAAGCGATCATCGGGATCGACAAGTGCGCCGACGTGATCAAACGGGCCGCAGCGACAATCAATGTCATGATCCTGTCAGAAACGTGCCGGCCGAAGTTCACCTGCAACGAGCAACACGACCGGCTGCCGTTGGAGAGCGAGAGCATCGACATAGTCTGCTGCTTCGACGTCCTGGAGCACATTCCCGACGTGCGGGCCGTTGCGTGCGAATGGCGGCGGGTCCTGCGCCCCGGCGGGCGCGTATGGATCTGGTGGTCTCCGTGGCGCGGACCTTACGGCCACCATCTCGAATCGCTCGTCCCGTTGCCTTGGGTTCATCTGCTTTTCTCCGAACGGACTCTGTATGCAGCTTGTGCGGAACTCTATGATGACCCGGATTTCGTGCCGCGCGTGTGGGATCGCGATCCGGTGACCGGTCGAAAGAAACCCAACAAGTGGCAACATACGCAAAGTTTTCATCCATTCCTCAACCGACTCAGCCGCCGCCAGTTCGAGAGTATTACCCGTGACGCCGGTTTGACAATCGAAAGACGTGAAATCCACGGGTTCAGCGGATCGCAACTGCGCAAGGTCACCCGCGCTTTTGTGCCGGTCCCACTGCTCGGTGACTGCTTTGTGTCCTACTACATCTACGAACTGACCAAACGCTGAGTGGTCTTCGGCAGCACTCATGCATGCGATTGGTGTCGCGGCGTTGGATGCGCACCACCGGTATTCGCGGGTGTTGTGTCTACCCTATTACATCACCTGATTTTCAGAGCCCCAAGCGCAAGCGCGGGGGGCATTGCACCGGACTCGTACGGGAAGGCAACACAGATCAACCCCTCGCTTGCGCTTGGGGCTCGGATTCTGGTGATGGATAGGCAACGATGACTTGCGCCCGGACCGGACACCGATCCTTGGACCCGGTAGTGGACGGGATGGGTTGCGCGCGATACGCTCGGCAGGGCGCACGGGCTTCGGATGAATCTTGATCGGTTGGGTAGTGTGTGTGCAATCGTGAGGCCCGTAATCTGGGAAGGTCTGCGCCGTGTTTCTTCGCCTGTTGCTGCTGCTAACGATCGTTCCGCTCGTCGAGTTGCTGATTCTGCTGCGAATTGCGGAACTGTTCAGTTGGAAAAGCACTATCGTGCTGGTTGTGGTGACCGGAGTCGTCGGTGCCTGGCTCGCCAGACGTGAGGGTCTAAAGGCGCTCGCGCGAATACGGAGCGATCTGAATGCGGGAATCGCGCCGACCGGCGCCGTTGTTGACGGAGTGTTGATCCTCGCAGCCGGTCTGGTTCTGGTGACGCCCGGTATCCTGACGGATCTGTGTGGATTTGCGTTGCTGATTGCGCCGATCCGTCGTTGGGTACGGCGGCGACTGAGTGAGGCCTTCAAGAAGCGAATGGTGGTGATCCATCACGGTGGGCACGATCCGTTCATCGACGTGCCGGCGACGGGCAGCAACACCGGGGAGGATGGGGATGATTCGCACGGGTAGGTCGTATGATTCATGGCGCCGCCGCGGGAGGTTGCGCACTGTTGCAGAGTCACCGTTGCGGTTCCATACGGCAGCCGGCATCGTATTGTGGTGTCGTCGGGCTCAAGCCGACCTATGGCCGCGACTCGCGCGATGGTCTGGTCACGTTCGACAGCAGTCTCGAACAGATCGGTCCGATCGCGACCGACGTGCGCGACGTGGTTTAGCTTCTTACAGTCTTACTGGATACGATCCGCGCGATTCGACGATCGTTTATGCGCCGGTGCTGTACTATGTGAGTGGTTTGGATCAGTCCCTTGATGGTGTTCGTGTCGGGATCAGTGATGAGTACTTCGGCGAGGGGCTCGATCCACAGGTGCGCGACGCCGGTCTGCAGCTTATGGGGCCCGCGTTCGGGGAGGAAAGGCTTCTTTCCATAGTGCATCAGTATCAGCTTTGCACGGAGCATTACGTGAGGCAGCCGCCCGTGGTGCCTGCGGTGTGAGACCGGATCATGGAACGGTCAACTGGAAGTGTCGGAAGCGTGTCATGATTGTCAAGGCCCGGTATGTCGTGCCGGTCGACGGGCCGGTGATCGAAGACGGATCGGTTGCGATCGAAGACGGGCGGATATGTGCAGTCGGTTGCGCACGGGATATCTTTGGTCAATCCGTTGTCGATTACGGCGACGCCGTGATCTGCCCCGGTTTCGTCAACGCCCACACGCACCTTGAGTTGAGCTTGCTGGCTGGTAGAGTCACGTCCGGTCCGGACTTCGTCGACTGGTTGCGGCGGCTGATGGCCGTATCGGGTGCGGCGCTCGAGACTCCCGAGCAGGTGCGTGAGGCGATGCGCGCGGGTATCAGCCGGTCGCTCCGGTCCGGCGTCACGATGGTGGGTGACATCACAGCGGCACCGCGATGTGCGCGCGAGGTTCTGTCGGCATCACCGCTGTGCGGCGTCTCGTTTGGTGAGGTGACGGCGATAGGCACTAGACGGCGATTGCTCGCCGAGCGGCTTGAGGCGGCGGCTGCGCTCGACCGGCAGACTGAGCGTCTGCACGTCGGGATTTCTCCTCATGCTCCGTATACGGTGGAGCCGGATGCGATGCGGGCGTGCGCCGAGCGTGCACGGGCCGTGGGCGCCCCGCTATCCATCCATCTGGCTGAAACCGCCGATGAGACGCAGTTTACGCGCTCGTGCGAGGGGCCTTTCGTTGAATACCTTAAGGCGTTGGGAGTTTGGGACGAACTGATACCCGCCAGTGGATGCGACCCGGTTGAGCTTGTCGAGCGCGTCGGACTGCTCGTGCCGGAAACGGTGATCGCACATGCCAACTACGTGACCGACGCTGACATCAACCGAATCGCCGGCGGTGGTGCGAGCGTTGCATACTGTCCACGTACACATCACGCCTTTGAACATCCGCCGCATCGTTTTCGCGACATGCTGGCCGCCGGGATCAACGTATGCATCGGCACCGACAGCCTGGCCTCGAATCCATCACTCTCGATCCTCGACGAGCTTCGCTTATTGCGGAACCGGCACCCCGACCTGCCGCCCTACGAAATCATGGCCATGGGGACGCTTCGCGGAGCACGCGCCCTGGGCTTCGAGCATGTATCCGGGTCTCTCATTGCGGGCAAGATGGCCGACCTGGTCGTGATCCCGCTAGCCGGATCCGGCACCGCGGCCGGCTGGGAGTCCATCCTTGAATCCACGGAGCCGCCGACTGCGGTATACGTGTCAGGACCGCTGCACTGTGGTGACGATCAGTGAGCCCTGGGCGACCCGCGCCTTCGATGGGTGCATGTTTGATGGGTGGCATGGTCCACGCTTGCGTGGCCATGTTGAACACACCCCGGCAGACCATGCCCACGCTTTCGACTTGAGCATGACCCGGCGTTCACGTTACCCGCAGGTTCACGGAGCTGTCTCATTGGGATGTGGTGGTATGCCTTCGCGGCGTTCGTACCGGGCCATCGAGCCGTACATCAGAATGCTGCCTACGGAAAACGCGATCGCGATCAGCCAGACCGGCCAGCCGATCAAAAGGTACAGCCACATGCCGCACAGCGGCGCGATCAAGCCGCGAATGCCGATCAGTGACACGTGGATGCCCATGTAAATCTCCGCCTCTTCCGGACGGGCGAAGTGTAGATGCCCCAAGGTGTGGGCCAGCGCTCCTCCGCCCAGACCCAGGCCGCTGAGGATCGCCCGGATCGCGAAGAACGCGGCCGCCAGCGGCAGAAAGACGGCACCAATCTGCTCGGCGTTTTCCGCCACCAGCGTGGCGGCCATCCCAAACACCAGAGACAATGCCCAGCAGGTCACGTTGATTGCGCGAAACCGAACCACGCCGATCCGATCGAACAGACGCGCCCAGCGTCCGATGCTTGCCATCATGACCAGGCGCTGCAGCACCTGGATCAAGCCTGTGCTGATCCAAAAGCCCCATTCATCGCCGAGCTGCAGGTCCTGTGTGACGACGGCCACCACAATCGCGATGGTCATCAGGTTGGCGAGGCCCGTGAGCATCTGGGCGATGCTGTACTGGGTGAATCTCCGATCGTTCCGAAGGACGCGAACCATCTGGCTCAGCACATGCCCCGGTGAGAGCAGCGCCGTCAGGCTGAACGGCTCGATCAGACCCGAGCGAAGATCGCCGTCCGGGCTCGGCTTACGCTGCCTGCGCAGCTCGCGTCGCTCGCCGCGAATCCGAACCTGCGAAAGGAACACGATACTCAGTAGTCCGAACAAGGCTGAAACGGGGAAGATGTACCGGTAGCTCGTCGGATCGAGGTCGCAGATTCTCGCAGCCAGCAATACGGTGACGTTGCCGGTGACGATCCGGACGGCCTGTAAGCGAGCGGTGATTCTCCCGCGGGCCGTGTGTGGATAGTTGGACTTCCAGACGGCTGACCGGACCGTGACAACGCCGGTGAGCAGAATCTGAGCGGCGGCCATCTGACAGATGAACCAGATCGCTCCGCGCGGGGAGGCGGGTATGGCTCCGGTGATCCCCGCGCACAAGGTCGTTCCCGCTACGAACGCCGTGAAGATCCGGATTTTGGGACGCCCGACGCAGAGCATCCCCCAAACCAGGCTGGACATAAACGCGGCCACCGGGGTGGTTGTGGCGATGGCGATCAGCAGGTCACTGCCGTGGAACGTCCGCGATACGACCACACTGGTAAACTGGCCCTCGACCAGCCCAGCCAGCATGCACCACGGGACCATGTGCTTGAATTCATAGTAGTAATTCCGCCGCGACAGAAACGGCAGCGTCCGAACACCGAGCAAGTCCAATGGCAGCGTCCTTTCAGGGCTACATAGCGGGCTGTTCAACACTAGTGGGCCGGAGACGCTGTGGCAAGTTGAAGGTGCAGCCCCGGCAGGCGTTTGCGTAATGTAGGGCCGTAAAGCGCGGTCATGTTAAGCACGCACCGGCGGAGCATGTCCGCGCCCTGAGCCTGCGTATGGCACCCTGCGCGCTTTGGGCCCATCTCAGTTAGCAGTGCCGATGAAGGATCCGGACAGTGCGTGGGACCGGTTTTCCAGTCGGTCTGTGCCCTACGCAAATCCCGTTCCGACAGACTGGAAAGCCTTCCCACAGGCTACTTCAACAGACTGCTAAGCGGTCATGCGTAAATCTGTAGCGTTAGTTCTGAGTTTGCCGATGAGAGGA
>CAZJTP010000068.1:17129-20145 GCA_964548955.1 uncultured Phycisphaeraceae bacterium | reverse complement strand
ATTTCGAGTCTTTTTTTGCAAAAAAGTGATTAAACTACGCTTGGCTTAGGACTAGCGCCTTCGAGATTCGCGAGTCCACTCGTGAGTATCATTGGACTCTCACGATCAGACGGTTCTCCACGAATAGAACACCGGCGGTACAGAGCGCCACGCCGCGCGCGAGCGCCCGGACCAGGAAGTCCGGAACGGTGCCGGTTAGCGTGACCTCACCTCTGTCCACCTCAACAGTTATCGTACTTGGGTCGATGCAATCGTTCCGCTCAAACGCGCCGACCACCCGCTTAGCGATCAGTTCATCCCCATACCTCTCTCCCGGTACAACCGCCAGCTCGTTGACAACATCCAGTACACCGACGACGTCCTTCGCGCAGGCTTCTGCCTTCGTCTTAGTCTTGTACGAATCTACCGAGCCCTTCATGGTAACTACACCTGCGTTTAGCGTGATGTTGACCTTCGCTTCGGCAACCTCTCTCTTGATTCGCTGTGTTGCGGCTAGCATCGGTACCTGTCCCTGACGGACCCGAGCCTTTGCGTCGCCGTGGCACACGGCGGCGCAAACGCGCAACATTCCCTACATGACATCAGAACAAGAACCGTTCCGCGCCCAAACCGGCCTGCCGGGCCCCGTACGAGGCACTCCCTAGCCTTGAGCCGCTTGCTCAGTCTCTCGTCCGATTGCAGGGCCGACAGAATGGCACACTGTACCCTGCAAGTCCGACATCGTGTCGCGGTTCGCACGATGACGAAGGCACTTGCTTGCGTTCTTCTGCCTGCTCAACCCGGGGCAGAGCCATCGTCACAAGCTATCTGCCTACGTGAACGGCGTTTGCCGTTACAGGCTTACGCTTCGGCTGAAGACCTTGGGGGCGCGGGTGGACGAACTAGGCCAGGTGTGCCCTATGCGATTCGTTATTCGTGACACCAAGAGGTCACCATCGTTGTCCTCAATCCCACAGGCGCTCTCTCCGTGTTGCGAACACACTCGCCCTTCATGGCGAGCAACGCCCATGCCCTTCGGCATGCATCGTGTCTCGATCGGCCCCAAATCACCTCTGGCGAAGGAGACGTTCGACGACGCGGATACCCAGGCTCAGAACGACCGCCATCGCTGCGGCCGGTACGGCGCCCAGCAAGGTCAAGCGAGCGTCGTTGCGGGCGAGGCCGCGACTGATGAAGTCGCCTAAGCCGCCGGCACCGATGTACGTTGAGAGGGTGGCGATGCCGACCGTCCAAACGGTTGCGGTTCGAATCCCTGCCACGATGACAGGCATCGCCAACGGAAGTTCGACCATCCAGAGCCGCTGATGGGATGACATGCCGATTCCATCGGCCGCCTCAATAATCTCAGGTGAGAGTTCTTTCAAACCCGTAAAGGTGTTCAGCACGATCGGCAGGAGCGCGTATAGCACGAGCGCCGTCACCGCGGGAGCCGTACCGAGCATGCGGTAGATCGCAAAGAGAAACGCCAGCATGGCCAGGCTGGGGATCGTTTGGACGATCTCCGTGACAGCGAGCACCGGCGGAACCGCAGATCGGCAACGGTGGATGGCAATGCCGGTAGGCACGCCGACTAGAACGGCGATCAGCATGGCGATGCCCGTCAACACGAGATGCTCCAACGTCTTCTTCCCCAGTTCGGCGCGTCGCAGCACTACGACTGTCCAAAACCCTGGAGACTTCTTGGCCTGCGGCGTCTTGACTTCGCTGCCTACCGCTCCGAGGCCCAGACTTCGTGACTCAATCCACTCGCGCGCAATGGCGGCCGGCGATTGCCTTAGTTCGTCGACCGCGTAGTTCATCCGGCGCATCGTCGCGTCGTTGATCGTGCCCGCAATCGCCACCAACGCGCCACGCACTTCCGGGTGATGCGCGAGCAACTTTCTCCGAACAACCGGAGCGGCGTCGTACGGTGGGAAGAAGCCTCTGTCATCTGCAAGGACGCGGAGGTTGTAGGCGGCGATGCGTCCGTCCGTGGCGAACGCGCAGATTATGTCCACGTGGCCTTCGGCGAGCGCCTTGTACATAAAGCCCGGATCAAGATCGGCCGTCCGCCTGAATTCCAGTCCATACACACGCCGAAGCCCTGGGTATCCATCCGGGCGTTCCATGAACTCGGCCGTAAAGCCCGCAAACAGCTGTTGGTCAACCCCAGACAGGTCGCTGACTACACGCCACCCTCGGTCGTCCGCCTGCTGAGCTCGGACGGTGATCGCGTACGTGTTGTTGAACCCTATCGGCGGCAGCCACTGAAGGTCAAACTGTTCGCGGTATGCCTTCGCGACAAAGCGGAAGACCTCATCGCGATCGCTCAGCGGATCGGCGTTGAGCACGTTAAGCAGCGCCGTGCCCGTGTATTCGACGTAGATGTCCAACTCGCCGGCAACCAGAGCCGCATGACAGACACCGGTCCCACCGAGGCCGAACTTCCGCTCCACCTGGAGATCGGTGTGCCGTTCGATGAGCTGGGCGACGAGTTCGCCCAGGACTTCCTGCTCGGTGAAGTTCTTCGCACCGACTCGAACGGTGGTCGTGTCAGATATGCCGCCGAGCGCGGGGCTCGCATACATCAATGCCCCCAACACGATGGCTGGTACGACCGAGCCTGTCAGCCAGAGGCGCTTCATTCGGAGATGTCCTTGGGAAGCGGTGCCAGAGGCACGTCGGGATCCATTTGCAGCACGAGCTGGCCGCTGGAGAAGACACGGACATATCCATCCGTCGATGATACAACCACAGCCGTGGCATTGGTCCGCGCCGTGACCGCTGCCGCAGTGAAGTGACGCGACCCCAGGCCCGCGGGAACTTCGATATCCGTCTCCGAGGCTGCGAGAAACGCACCGGCCGTTCGGATAAATCCGTCGCCGCGAACTATGAATGCTCCGTCGAGCTTGGCCAACTCAAGAAGCATCTCGTGAATGCTGGTATTCGTCAGCATGCGATCCGCATCTTCGTGTCCCTGGAACGGGTTCAGAATCAGTTGTGTCGCCCCTTCCAAGATCTTGTTGGAATCTCCGAG
>CAZJTP010000068.1:0-17119 GCA_964548955.1 uncultured Phycisphaeraceae bacterium | reverse complement strand
AGAGAACTCCCAGACGCTTGCCCCGGCGCGCAGCCCGCCCGATCTTGCACGCCACCTGTAACGCCGCTTCCAGCATGTTCGGCCGAATCCCATCCGTTAGTTTGACCAAGTCGCATAACGCAACGTCTCCAGCGCTGGCTTCGACGTCCGTCACCAGAATGAGATCACCACCACCGTGACACAGGTTGTGCCCAACGGCGCACACCACGAGATCGCCCGCGGACACCTTGCCCGCATTCAAGCCCATGGAGACCGCATGTCGAGCCTGGCTGTACTTGTGTGCCACGCGCACGGAGAGCCGAAGGGCGTCGAACCCATCCCTTGCAAGTGCATCGTACGTGTCGCCGTTGGGAGTGGCGGCAATCAGCCGGATGTCTCCGGCACTTTCGTGAACCAACCGACACAATGAACCGGTTTCTGTACCGCAAATGACCGCACCAGCCGGCACAGACTGGGCCACCTGCGCGATCATCCGCGCCAGATCCGCGTCGGAGCGTACCGGCTGGAACTGCTTCTGCTTTTCTTGCTTACCCATGAATCAGTGCTCCATACGAAGACGATCACGAGCAGTCAACACCGAGGAACAATAACAATGAAGCGAACAGATAGCTTCGGGCGAGCATCTGTGATCCTCGCAGTGAACCATCATTGCTCGGCCAGCAGCTCAAGCTGTGCCTTGGGCTTTGCGAATAGACTCCTGACGAACTCACTCGCGGGCTTTGCCAGGATCTCACACTTGGTGCCGACCTGCTCCAGTCGCCCCTCATGCATGACAGCGATACGGCCTGCCAGTGTCAGGGCCTCGAAGATGTCGTGCGTCACGAAGACAATCGTCTTGCCCAGCTCGCGTTTGATCCGTAGAAGCTCCTGTTGAAGGACATCCCGGGTGATAGCGTCCAGGGCGCCAAACGGCTCATCCATCAGTAAGTATGCGGGATCGGCGGCAAGCGCTCGGGCCACGCCGACGCGTTGCTGCTCGCCTCCCGACAAGTCTCGCGGATAGCGATGTCGATGGACAGCCGAATCAAGTTTGACGAGGGACAGCATCTCCTGCGCGCGAACAACACGGCGATCGAGACTCCAGCCCAGCAGCTTCGGGACGACGGCGACGTTCTGTTCGATCGTCATGTGAGGAAAGAGCCCGACTCCCTGAAACACATACCCGATCGAGCGACGGAGCGACAGTAAATCGTGTTCGCCCACTTCGCGACCATCCACTGAAATGACCCCCGACGAAGGCTCGATCAGCCGGTTAATCATTTTCAGCGTCGTCGTTTTTCCACACCCGGACGAGCCCAGCAGCACGAGCGTTTCGCCATCCCGAACTTCGAGTGAGACCTCGCGCACCGCATGGCTCTTGCCGCCGTCAAACGTCTTGGACACATATTCAAGCTGGATCATTTCTCACGCTGCCTGGCCCAAACACGAAGGGCGGCGACACAGCCGTTACTTGCCGTCCCTCCCGTTGACGTACAGAATCCGGCCGCAGATGTTGCACCGGGAAACATCGGCGGAGCGTTTCAAGCTGTCAATAGTGTCCAGGCTGACGCACATATGACACCCCGAGCAACTGTATTCTCCGCGCTTTGGATGAGTCTTCGTCAGTTTCGCCAGACCCTCGCCATCGTGGAGCTTGGCCGCAGCAAGAAAAACATCCAAAACTCCGGCCTCAATCTGACGCGCACAGGTCTCCTGTACTTCCTCTTCATGCTGTAGCGCCCTTCGATCCGCGCGGGAAGATCTCGAAAGACTCCTCTTCACATTTGTGAGCTTCTCCGCGATGTCCCGACGCTGGCGTTCGGTTTCCGCCCGCTGCTTTTGAAGAATCTTCATCTCTTGTTTGAGTCGCGCTCTACTCTGCTCGAGACGATTCAGCTCAGCTCTCTCGCGATTGGCCGCACGTACGAATGTTTCGCGTTCTGGTATGGTCTCCTCAGTTTCGCCGGCGACCAAGTGTTCGGTAAGCGACGTTTCACGCGCAGTGATCTCACGTGAATGCGCATTCAATTCGTCCTGTTTCGCGGTAAGCGCTTGTTGCTTCTCTTCGATCTGAGCGTCGGATACGGCAAGCCGACGTTCGCAACGTTCGACATGGCGCTCCGCTGTTTTCTTTGCCTGCCGCGTTTCCGCAAGCTTGATCTCAGCGGCCTGAAGTCGCTTCAACCTGGACAGGGTCTGGGAATTCACGGGCGCCCTCGTGCAGAGATCAAGCTGAATCGCCGGCGCGATGCGGCACGGCAACGCGGGCGGTCAGGTGAACCTGTTCCAGGGGCCTTTCGCTTGCGCGCCGGTAGGACTACGAGGAACGAACATCTATCAGCAGAACAAGCAAGCCGGTCAACAGTAGGCTTTTCATTCCGCCGCGCAGTGGGACCCGGCATCATTACAGACATCACGCTAACGATCGAGGTCGCATTGCTTAACGCCGACCATGGCGACGTAGTGCAATGGATCGCCGTTGGTCGAGAGGCGGTGTCTGTAGCGCTCTCGTTTGCGGACCTCCAAAATGCCCTCTTGGCACATTGCCTCGATGAGTTCGGAAAAACCGGAAGTGTCCTTGCCGTTAAGGAATTCCTCTTTGATGTTGAAGGCAATGAACCCACCTGTTGCCACGAGGTTGTACGCCTCCGTGAACGCATCCGGCGGGATGTCGCCGAAGCCAAGTGCCGCGACACATGTGAGACAATTAAACTCGAACATCTCCATCAAAGACCGTTGTCGATCCGACAGGTTTGCCATGTCGGTAACCACGTAGTCTTCATAGATCCCCGGGCGATCTCGTTCCGTGGCGTCAGCGGCGGCGTCGATGATATCTACGCCAACAATACTCTCGACGCCCATGCCCGTGAGTTCCTCTCCGAGCATGCCGTTGCCCGCGCCAAGGTCAAGCACGCGGAGATCCGCAGGCTCAATGCTCATCTGATCTATTGCGGCCTCCAACAGTTGGCGCACAGTTGACGGTGAGTTGCACTTGAGGATGTCACAGAAGAGGCGTTCGTACAGGCCTGGGATCGCGTAGACCTCCTCGTAGTCGTGGAACCGAATTCGCCGCGACTTGCCGCCAGTGCGGACTACGCACCACTCCGCGTCTTGGTCCATCGCCAGAGTGGCGTCCGGCAGGGCCACCTCCAGTCGGTGCCGTTCGTGGTCTTCTTGCCCAGTTTTACACCTTGCAGTCGGCTCCAAGGAACCGCCGTGTGCCTGTGATTGCGCCTTCTTCTCAACAACCCCCATCTGGTTTCCTTTCTCCCAAGCTAAGCTTGGCTCTGTCGTCTGGATCAACCGACTCCTGGCATCGGGTCGCGTCTGTCAAACCGCTTGAAGTGGCATCCTCAGCTTGGCAGCGATGAACACGTCCTCGCCCTCCGCGCCATCGCAGACACCCGCGCTCCTGTGGAGGTCTCCTAGCAGCGTCCGTACCACAGCCAAGGATGCACCCGTAAGGCCCAGCAGGACGTACCATCTTTGGCTGCGTTACCTCATTCACGGCTGACTCCGGGGCTCGCCTGCGACAAGATGCCGCACCAGTCAGAAAAAAAACGATATCTTGACGTAGCCGGTTAGTCGGGTTCGCCTGTGAAATGTTGGCCCATCGACGGAGAGTCGCGGGGGTTGGCTTGCTTCGTGACGGTGGCCGCGTTGACGCACAGTAGCATCCACACCGGCAGCCGGTTTTCGTCGAGCTTCTTTGCGGTCGAAATGAGGAACCGGGACCTTCAGCCCGGCTTCTGACTGATCCTTACAGCCTCGCGAGCGTCGTCAGCCGGCACGTGGACCACGTCTTGACGCTGCTCGTACCTCGCGCGGGGATCGATTGCGGCGAGGTAGACCGTGCCGCACGCCGCACAGGCCCACCGTGTTTCCTCGTCTTCGCCAACGTCCACGAGCGGAAGGGGGCGTTTGCACCTAATGCACCGGGTCACTGCCAGCCTCCGTGGATTGCAGAAGGCAAGAACCTAACGTGTTAAACGAAGCAGAACTGACCGTGCTGCCAGTCCAGCTTCTGCCCGACGTGCTTTTCTGCCATCTGTGGATCGATGACAAAGACTGTCCGGCCGCCGTATTCGAAGACCTCGTCGTCAGGGCGTGGCTCAGCGAGTTTCAGCGTCTGCCCGCCCACATCGTCCACCAGTCGGACACACTTCTGCGCCGGTGCTTCCACACGCTCCAAAACAGCCCGTAGCTTGACACCGGCAGTCTCGGTGATTCCGTCCATTGTCACGCTCCTTCACAAACATAAACACGCCCTTTCTGCGAAGCCCGGTCGGGCGATCAACCGATTCGATCTGCGGACCAAGACACGCGATGGGAGGGCGGATGACCGCCGAATATAGTGAAGAGCCACAGTGCGCTTCGTGCTTGCCCGTGACATCCTTACTCTCATGGAGACCGTCAGTTCTCGGTTCCCGTCTTCCGGGTGGCAGAGTCCTGCTCCGCTGCATGGATCATGTAGATCGCAGGAATGAAAACGGCTCCACAGAGGTTACACTTACAGACGTTGTCGAGCTTCCGCTTGCTGACGGTGACCGCATTCCCGCAAGTTGGGCACCGCAATCGCTCTCTGTTGAACAGCCTATCGAGCATACCGATCCATTCGCCGGCCATCTTGTTGCCCTCATGCGTTGCGGGGCAAGGACGAAAGATGTCGAAGCCGCGTCACGACTTGCTCTCCCGTCGTGCATTTCGGCGTAACGCGATCCGCCCAGAGGGTCTGCGAGTAAAGCCTACCCTACATAGATCACGTACGTCCCGACATGCAAGAGACATGCCCATTGGCGGACTGGGAGTAGTCGACGTTTACGTAGTGTGTAGCGTCGCTCCTACGCCGTCGCAATCCCTCGACCAGCAACAGCCGCCGTCAAAACGTCGCGGTCGAACGCCCGGGAGCGACACTCTGACGCAGCCGGCGGTAGGCCGTCCGATATTGACGGTCCCATGAAGGGCCACGATTCACTTCCTTGTGACCCTTTCAAGGGTTGTTGCTCCCATCGGTGGGGCTGAGATGTGTTACTCGGGGCTGGAACGTTTGTTGCCACCTATACTTATAAGAGAGGTCTAAACGTAGGTACACAAGATGCTGGCATGTGACACAGTTCAGCGATCGCTCGTTTCTTGTCCGCGGTCGCTCTGCGCTCCTCTTGTGACCATAGCCGTAACTCTACTCTCTGTCCTACCCACGCCTGCGGCGTTGGCGCAGAGCCCCGTGGGCGATGAGGGCTCAACCCCTCGGTCCGTCCCAGAACAGCTCGATCAAGAACACTCCGAGCGGTCAAACGAGCCACGCGAAGAGGGCACGATTTCCGGTGATCTCGACCTCGTCGGCGGGGAAACGGGCGTGGCGCCCGAGGATCGAATGTACACGTTCGACATCAAGCAGGGAACGTATAGACAGTTGGTTGACGACTTTGCGTGGCAGACGGGATTGGGGTTGATCGGGGAGCCGCCAAGGCGTGGAAGCGTCGACCTTGTCACGTCGGAGGAACTCTCGTTTGACGAAGCGCTCGCCCAAGTCCGCATGGTCTTGTTTGCCTCAAGTCTGAAGGACCCGTACTGGCTGCTGCGGCACGAAACGCATTTGGAGGTTCTTCAGATCGATGATGCGCTAGAGGTGCTTCCTGATGACCGCATGTTTCGCAGCCTGGAGGAGTTTCAGACGGCAGATCTGTCACCTGATGAGCTTGCCCTTGTGATCTTCACCCCACCGTCGGGTTCGCTATCCGACCTGAACCTCGTCCGGGACTTCATGCCTGAGTATGTACGAGTCACGGCGTTGGAGGATCAGAACGCGGTCACGATCTTTGCGTTGGTGAAGGACATCGAGAAATACTCGTACGTGAGCGAACTGCTTGGAGGCGGGGGCGAGGATCCGCGCATGCTCGAGATCATCGACGTCGAGCACATACTCCCCAGCAAGGCGGTCGAAAAGCTGGAATCGCTGATGGATCTCGGCCAGGGAGGGCGGCGCAGCACCGCTGGCAGGAAGGCACGTCGAAGCGGACGGTCCAGCAGAACGCCTCGACGGAAAGCACGTACGCGGACAACCGATCCGTTCACCAACATGGACGAACCTGAAATCAGCGTTGTGGCCGACGATGTTCGCCGAGTCATCATTGTTCGAGCTATGGCGGACACGATCGATGAGATCCGACTCCTGCTCCCGTATCTTGACGTTGGCACGTCAACCGACTTCGACCCTGTCATCATCGATCTGGAACACGCCAGCGCGGAGAAGCTCATGCCCGTTCTCCGGGGGATGCTCGAGGCATCGATGGGGACCACCGCAGGCACCTCTCGCGACAAACGCCGACAATCGAGAACATCAAGAAGGTCACGGAAGGGTAAGAGAGCCGCTCGATCTGCGGGGATGGCAACCATGGGCGGCATCTCTCTGATGGCGCATCCTACAAACGATGCGATAATCGTGATGGGTGACAAAGAAGACACCGATCTTGTACGCGAGTTTGTCGAGCTACTCGACATGAAAGATCGGTTAGGGCCCATTCGTATCGAGTTGGAGTATGCCGAAGCGAATGTGCTCAGCAACACGCTGACGGAACTACTAGGCGGTAAGAGGAGAAGAGGGAGCGCCGGCTCCGGATTGCCCGTCATTGTCGCTGACACGTCAGGAGAAGCTATCTGGGTTGAGGGTAGCGAGACGGACCTGGATGCAGTCCAGGAGCTTGTCGCCTTATTGGATTCCGCGGACTCTGCGATTTCCCTGCACATCGCTCGTCTGGAAAGCCAGACACCTTCGCTGGTTGCGAGTGTCCTACGCAGCTTCGACGATGTAACCGCAGCGTCGAAGTCGAGTTCACGGTCCAGCCGGAGGCGCAGTACCGCACGTTCAAGCCGGCGCCGGACAACACGCAGATCGACGCGCTCACGGACTGGAGCTGTCTCCAAGTTCACGCCCGACGACGACCAGAATCGGCTGTTCGTGCTGTGCACGGAGGAAGAATGGGCAGAATATCTACCGATCATTGACCAACTCGAGGACGCAGTCGGCGACGAGCAACCCTTCGCTCGTCTAACGCTTACGCACATCAGTCCGCAAGAAGCTATCGACAAACTGACAACCCTTTTCAGTAGCCGAGATGCCCCGATTCGGTTCGCCGTTGCTGAGAACGATATCCTGGTGATGGGAGCGGGTCCATCGCAGGTTGAGGCCATGGAGTCGCTCCTGGCCGAGATCGACAAGCCGTCCGAGCAAGTGCAGCGAACCTTCGAAATACAGCACACCGACCCCGCCGAAATGATGAGGACGATTCAGGCCCTGGTGGGCGATGAGACCGCCACCCGCCCAAAGCGAGCCCGAGGAGGCAGGTCGCGGAGCAGACGCGCACCATCGCGTACCGCCGCAAGCGGGGAAGACTTGACCATTGTACAGATAGCCAGCCAACTGGTCGTACGGACAACGCCTGAGAAGATGGAACAGGTTGCCGTGCTGATAGACGAGTTGGATGTAGCACAGCAAGATACCGAGCTTCGTGTCTACGACGATTTCCCGCCACGTACTGACATTGAAGGCATTGCCGACACCGTATCAGCCGTCGTGAACGGAACCGTCCAAGATTCTCGGACAAGGCGAAAGCGGCGTAACCAGCCGCCACCGCGCGTCACACTGATTCCGCAGCCGGCTTCGCGAAGACTGATTGTCCGAGGGGACCCGTCCGCCTTCGTTCAGGTTGAGGAGATCCTGTCCGCGCTCACGGGTGAGCAACAGCCGGATAACTTTGAGGATCTCAGTGACGCTACCTTTTTCGACGTGGAACATGCCGACCCTGCGGAACTGGTCGAAGCAATCGAGCCGTTACTCAACCTGAAAGTGCAGGAGTTTATCGCCACCGGCCAGCTTGACGATGAGCCGATTCGCTCCGTAACCAGCGCGCGGCATGGGGCAGGTAGACGGTCGCGAAGCATGGACCAGAACCCGCACTACTACATGGCTCCCGACACCCGGAACATGCGGATCGTGCTCGCCGCTCCACAGATCGTTGTGGATCAGGTAGCCGAGCTCATTGAAGAACTCGACGCCCCCGTGGATATACCAGAGGACAGCGACGTCACATTCGTCGAGGTTGCGCACGCCAACCCCACCGAGTTAGTTGAGACTATCGATCCCATCCTTGGCCTGAAGGTACAAGAGTTCATTGCTACCGGTCAGCTTGACGATGAGCCGATTCGCTCCGTGACCCGCACGCGACGCAGGGCTGGTAGACGGTCGCGAAGCACAGGCGAGAGCCCGTACTACTACATGGCTCCCGATACACGGAACCAGCGGATCGTGCTCGCCGCTCCACAGATCGTTGTGGACCAGGCAACGGAGCTCATTGAAGAATTCGACCAGCCTGTGGATACACGCGAGGACACCAACGTCACCTTTGTCGACGTTCTGCACGCGGACCCTGCGGAACTGGTCGAAGCAATCGAGCCGTTACTCAACCTGAAGGTACAAGAGTTCATCGCCACCGGCCAACTCGATGATGAGCCGATTCATTCCGTGACCCGCGCGCGACGCAGGGCTGGTAGACGGCCCAAGAGCACAGGCGAGAACCCATACTACTACATGGCTCCCGATACACGGAACCGGCGGATTGTCCTCGCCGCTGCCCAGGTCGTCCTGGACGAGGCGACTCGGCTGATCGAGGAGTTCGATCTGCTTGGCGATGCCGAGCGCATGATTGTCCGTACGGTCGAGCTGACGCGCACCGATCCCCCGACGGTCATTGCGACCATGGGCAAAATCCTGGGCGCATCGACGCGGGGAGCACGGCGAAAGCGAGGGCAGCGGTCATCCCGACCAGGTTCTGTCACCACGGATTCATTGACCATACGTGCAGGGCCAAGTGGTGGAGGTGTGGTGCTACACGGCTTCTCGGACGAGGTTGAGCAGGCGGCGGGAATGATCGAACAGCTGGATGCCCTTTCAACGAGCGGCCGTGGGGTCAATGTGTATCACGTCGAGCATGCGGATGTCGAGAACGTCGCCAAGTTCATTATGAGCGTTGTTGACTCATCGGCGCCCAAGCGGGGACGCTCGCGGTCACGCCGTGCTCCACAACGGTTACCGGAAGAGGACGAGTTTTCGACCAGCCGAACATGGAGTGGGCGCGATGTTTACATCCAGGCGGACCTCATTGGCAAGGTCCTAATCGTGGCCGCGAGTCAGTCGAAGCTGTCTGAGATCGATGGGATCATTGATCAGCTCGATACGGAAGAGGTAAGCGCCGTCCTTAACGACACGGCCGTGCCGAAGTTGCTGTACGAGTTGGAGCACGTGGAAGCTTTCGACGCGGCCTTCGAAATCGAGGCGATCCTCAATACGCTGTGGGAGCCGAGCAACGAAATACCCACGGTAGACGTCGGCCCGTTCGGCAACATGTTGATCATCCGATACCCGGACGAAGATCGCTTCCCGGAGATCGAGGACCTGATCACCAAGTACGTCGATAAGCCCGACCCTTATCGCGACAGAATCATCCGCCGGTCGTTCAGGGTGCCGCGCGGCATGACGGCTCAGGAGGCGGTGAAATGGTTCCAGGAGAATCACCCGGAGCTGGACATCGAAGTGGAGGACATCTCGGAGGCCGAAGACTACGGAGTCGAAGAGATTAAACCACGGAGAACATCGAACCCGTAGGTGAAAGTCCGTACTAAGGCCACAACAGCCGGAATTACACGTGTTACACGCTCGTTGCATGGACTGTTCACTTTCAAGGAGATTATCGATGACGGCACGGAAGATGGTTAGAGCTTTGGCCCTCGCCGGCGGTTTGCTGGCCGCCGTGGGCTGCAACCAGCAGAAGGTTCAGGAGCTGGAAAGCAAGATCGAGGAACTTGAAAAGCAAGTTGCCGAAGTCAAGCAGGAGAATGAACGCCTATCGGCTGAGCTCACGCCCGCCAAGTCTTCGCTCGAGCAGGCTGAGGCGGAGCTGACCGCGGCAAAGGAGGAGGGTACCCAGGCGAATGCCAAAGTCGCTGACCTCCAGAAGCAACTGGAGGCAGCTACAGCGGCATCAGCCAGTGTGAACGCACAGCTTGAGGAAGTCCGTAAAGAGGTGGCCGACGCCCAGAAGGCTCTGGCAGAGGCAAAGGCTGCACATCAAAAGGCTCTCACCGACGCCCAGGCTGCGGCAGACAAGGCGCAGGCGGAGATCGATGCTTTGAAGACGCAGGTGGCCGATCTGACCAAGAAGCTCGAGGCGGCGACGAAGGAAAAGGAGCAGGCGCCATCGGAGCCCCCGCAGCCATAGGCTGTCGGCGAGCTTCGTACGCCCAAGTGAGCGTCCTAGATCTGCCGAGAATCAACGACGGACGTGGGCGGGCGGCGCGTCCGACAGTTTTTGACAAACCGGCCGATCCGACAATTTGACGCACCGGGGCTCGCGTGGGCGGCATATGTGCGCACTGAGCTGGTGCTCGCCCCCCTTGCAGCGGTTTTTAGTCCGGTGGCATGGCTGTTGCTCGATGTCCAGTGGGGAAGGGCCGTAGCTGTGTGCTCGTGCGGCGCCTAACGATTGGTAGCGAACGATGGATGCTCGTACCGCCATCAAGGATTGCTCTTCGAAGATACTCGCTGTAGCCAAGAAGCATGACTACGGGGAGGCGGTGCGCCTCTTCAAGGAAACGGTGAGCCAGCTTCCATCGATGCCAGCCGACCGGGTGGCGAACGAGCTGGGCCGCCTGGGCGGCGAACCGGCCCTGCGCGCGCTCGTTAAGTCCTTCGCCTTCGCACCGTGCTACTGGTGTGAGGAGGGCTACATGACATGCGAACTCTGCGAGGGAGCCGACACGATCGCGGCGAACGGCCGATACTGTGAGGAATGCGGCGGCTACGGTCGCACGATCTGTACGTTTTGCGGCGGGTCGGGATTCCTATTCTTTGATGAGGTGCCCTCGAGTCTGGTTGAGGCTGTAGCGAATGAGCGCCTGAAGTGGGGGGCGAGCTCGCTGCGGCGAGTTGCGAGACGCTCCTCCAAGCTCAAGCGTCTCGTAGTCCAAGAGTCTCTAGCAACCGAACTCTTTGACGTGTTTCACACGACCTTGCGTATCGGTGCCGTTCTTGACAATGTAATGCCCGTTGTAGAAACCGACGATGAAGCAGACGCTCAAGCAGCTAAACACCCACGCCTGGCAAAGCTGGCCAACGATTGCCGACAAGTCAACACGAAGTACCAGACCGGCTTCGCAAAGGCGATCCAAGAGTACTGCCGGGGCCGAGCGAATAGCGAACCGCTGGACTCAGAGCAGCGAACGACGTGGGAGCGACGGACAGACTTCTACGCCACTTTGGCGTCCGAGAAATCCGCCGACTAACCAATACGCGACTCCGGGCGCTTTTTTCCCCGGCTTTCGGTCAGTTCAGCCGGTCTTGCCGGAAGTCCCACACGTTCTTGGAATCGAGGGTCGGCTCCGTGACGGCTACACAAAACCTGATCTCCAGAACGCCTGGAATGAACATGAGGGCCTCGATGACGGCAGCCAACTCGCTTTCGTTGGCGAGCTGTGCGCTCAGCTCGGCGATCCCGTCATGAATGAAGATCTCGAGCTCGCAGCCCCGTGTCAGCTGCATGTCGGTAAGTGCCCGCTCGACTTGCAGGCCCAGTCTATCATCCTGCCAGTTCATCTGGGTGTTCTTTGCTGTCGTTCTTGCAGAGAATCGTGTCCGAAGCTGGTCAGCACTGTAGTCGTTTCCCTTGTGAAGTCAGAACCCCGAACGAAGGGCCACAGACCGAACGCTGTGGGGCCGCTACTCGTCAGTTCCGGCCGTTGCTCTTACGCCCGCCGTGTGGCGAGTCCGCCTCAGTAGCACAACTTGCCGACGTTCCTGTTCGGTTGATCGCGGGTCGATTGCGGCCCGACAGACCGCACCACAATGGGCGCAAGCCCAACCAGCCAGCTCGTCCTCGGTCGCGTCCATCAGCGGAAGAGGGCGATTACCTCCAGCACAAAGAACCATCGAGCACCTCCATTGCGCCACAACTTTTGAACAGATCAATCGCTACACGAAGCAGAACTTACCCTCCGCGTAGTCGAGCCTGCGACCCGCGTACATCTCCGACGCACGTTTATCCAAAACGAGTACCTTCCGGCCCTCGAACTCAAAAGCCGTGTCGTCCGGACGCGTTTCGTCGATTCTCAGCGTTCCACCTCGCGCGAGTGTCACTTCGACCCGAACGCACTGCTCGGGAGCGGCTTGAGCCCCGTCAAGGGCTCCTTTGAGCTTTTCTCCCGCACGATCAGTAATGCCGTCCATCGTCGTATTCCTTCAGTATAGAGTCTTAAAGGGCAGTTGCGCCGGAGGTCCGATTAGCCGACACCAAACGGCTTATCCAACCCCCCTTCGTGCCCGTTACATCTTCGTTTCGTCGGCACAAATATCGGTCCGGCGACGGCCACGTCCAGGCTAATATCACGCATCCCGGGAACGTATTTGAGTGCGTGTAGGATCGCGTCCAACTCGCTGATACGATCAAGCTGAGCGATCAACAGGACGCTGCCGTCATAGACGACGACCTCGACATCACGTCCCTGTGGCAGCCCGACGTCGGCCAGCGCTCGCTCGATTTGTAGGCTGATCCGCTCGTCTCGCCAGCTTGGACTATTCGACTTCATCGTCGGTCCGCCTGCAAACACGTGTTAGGCGACAGCCGCCTAGCCAACTCCGCACGCTGAGTCCCTTAGAGCCATGTGCACGCAGGTTTGGTGGTCTTGTCTGGGACACGGTCGTGCTCCAAGTACAATCCATGTGTCGACACCGTACGCACTGCCCCAAGCGAAGAAGCCTCCCGCGATCCCGGAACGGCACGACACTAAACCAGGCAGAAGTCGCCGTCCGTGAAGTCGAGCTTCCGTCCGGCGACGGCTTCCGCTGCTACGCTGTCGACAACAAGTACCGTTCGCCCACCATGTTCAAAGGCCAGGTCGGATGGATCTTGTGTATCTACCATCAGCTCCCCGCGACCATCTGCGATTCTGTACCGAATCGACTTCTTCGGGGGGGCCTGCACGTCGTCCAAAAAGCTCTTGAGCCTATCGCCTGCGCGATCAGTAATACCATCCATTAGCGTTCTCCTTGCTACCGCGCTGCGCCGTCAGTGATACAGCTAACGCTGTCGCTCGCGTGCCAACTGCGGTCACGGAGCCTCGGGCACGAAGCAGGGCCACGCGGCCAGTCGCGGGGCTGGGTCAACTAGACCAGGAAGAATCCGCCGTCCTTGAAATCAAGCTTCAGCCCCGCAACGGTCTCGGCCGAGACAGTGTCGACGATGAGGACGGTTCGGCCTCCAAACTCGAACGCAAGATCCAGGGGATCTTGGGTGTCGATCTTGAGCTCTGCGCCCCCGTTCGTGATTCTGTAACGGATACACTTTTCTGGAGGAGCCTGTGTGTCGTCCAAGACCTTCTTAAGCTTTTCGCCCGCGGTTTCCGTTATTCCATCCATCGGCACGCCTTTCACATGAGGGTCCTCGTGGCGGAAGCGGCGCCACGCGAACGCGCTCGTCGCCCCCGCGCAAACCCTACCTTCGGCTAGATAATGAGCAAGGAGTGTGCCGTGGAGGACCGCCGTATCTGCGTGTCAGGAGCATGCATTCAGCGAACCTGTGTACGCTCGCCATGACGAAATGTCGTTCCAGCGGTTCATCTTATGACAGATTGTCCGGCGAGGACTGCCGTTCCGAAAGCCGCTATTCGTCGTCCCCGCCGCCAGCGTGCCAGTCCTTGAGCTTACGCTGGAGCGTCCGAACCGAAATGCCGAGCGACTCGGCGGCCCGTGTTCGATTCCCGTCGAAGCGCTCAAGAGCCTGCTCGACAGCCTGCCTTTCCAGATCCTCGATCGTGGTACCGATCGGGATCTGTACTTCCGGCTGATCGCCATGCCGCGCGGGCGCCACATTGGCCGGTAGATCATCGACGGTCAGAGTCGGTCCGACTGCCATCACGACCATGCTTTCGAGGCAGTTGGCGAGTTGCCGCACATTGCCGGGCCAGTCGAATGTCTCGAGGAACCGCGCCAGCTCCTTGTCCGGTGACATCCGTTCGCGTCCGTTCGCCCTGCATAACTCGTCCAGGAAATGCCGCACAAGGAGTGGGATATCATCCGGGCGTTCTCGAAGCGGCGGCAACGGAACCGTGACCACGGTTAGCCGATAGTAGAGATCTTCGCGAAAGGCGTCCTCGGAGACTAGTTCTTCCAGGTTGCGTGAGGTTGCTGCGACCACGCGCACATCGCACTCGATCTCGTCGTTGCCGCCGACTGGGGTAATCGCGTGCGTCTCAAGAACGCGCAAGAGCTTTGCCTGAGACTCCAGCGCAAAATCCCCGATCTCGTCGATGAAGATCGTGCCCCCGTTGGCCGCCTCGAACCGGCCGACGCGCGACGCTGTTGCCCCCGTGAATGCGCCCTTGACGTGACCGAATAGCTCGCTCTCAACCAGACTTGCGGGGACCGCAGCCATGTTGACGGCCACGAACGGCCCACGGCTTCGCCGACTGTTCTGGTGAATAGCCTCCGCGATGAGTTCCTTGCCTGTTCCGGACTCGCCGACGATCAAAATGGTGCTTTCCGCCTGGGCTGCCCGACGGACACGGTCAAATACATCAAGCATGGGCTTGGATCGGCCAACGATGTTTTCCAGCCCCAGCTTGTCATCCAACCGCCGCGACAGCTGTTCGATTGTCTCATCCTTCCTTCGATCCTCAAGGCAGCGTCGTATCGACAGAAGGAGTTCGTCAGGGTTCACCGGCTTGGTGAGATAGTCTTCCGCGCCGAGCTTCATGGCCTCCACCGCCGACTCGATGTCACCGTGGGCGGTGACCAGCATGAAAGGTGTCGCAGGCTCCTTCTGCTTCCAGAATCTTAGAAGATCGACACCACTGGTAGCGCCCATGCGCAGATCGCTCAGGACCAGATCCACGGCTTCATCCAAGTAGCCTAATGCCTGGTCCGCACTCTCAGCAGTAGCCACCTCGTACTTCTCGAGGCGAAGGACCCGGGCCATTGCCTCCCGCTCGCTTCGCTCGTCTTCCACCACGAGTATCTTTGCGCTCTTACTCACAGTGTAGACTCCTCGTGGCCCGCACGTGGACGCCGAGCTTCCGGCAGGCAAATCCGAAATCGTGTCCCACGGTCAACGTTATGCTCACAGGCGACCGTGCCGCCCGCCTCCTCGGCAAAACGCTTCACAAGCGCCAAGCCCAGACCGCAACCGCGCCCTTTCGTGGTAAAGAACGGTTCGAAGATGCGATCTCGATGCTCGGGGGCTATTCCGGCCCCTGAGTCGTCGACGCTTATGTCGGCCCAACCGTCTTCGCTACGAAGCGTGATCGAGATCTCGCCATTCTTGCCAACTGCGTCACGGGCGTTGTTTAGGAGATTGAGGATCATCTGTCGAAAGCGATCTCGGTCCATGTAGACAAGAACCGGACGGTCCGGCAGCTGCGTCCGCACGGCAGTGTTTTCACGCTCAATCAGCTGCCCGATGAAACTCACCGTCGCTTCCAGCTCACGACGAAGATCGACGTCCACTATGCGCGCCTGTTCCGGGCGGGAGTAACCGAGTATGTTGCGGATGAGTTCCTCAAGACGCTCGATCTCCGCCTTGGACTCTTTGAGCACGGTACTCATCTCCTCCGGTGACAACGCTTCGTCGTTGCGGTCAAACCGTTCGAGCGCGTGCAGGTTCAGCCGCAGCGCGTTGAGGGGGTTTCGGACCTCATGCGCCAGAACACCGGCCAACCGCCCAAGCTCGGCAAGCTGTTGCGTGCGGGTCATGCCCAGTGCGTGTTGAAGCGCGGCCGTACGCCGTGCCAGGTGGAACAGCGAGATACCCGCAGCGAGCACGATACCCACAATCAGTCCACCCATCAGAGCCCAGCGGCCGTACAGCGTACGCCGGCGGGCCGCCACGGTTTCATCAAGCCAGGCCGCATCGAATCCAGAGTGGTACGCCCCGATCTCCGTATCGTTGACCTCGATAGGCACCTGTATGTCGTACGCGGCGTTTCCCGAGCTTAGGGCCATGCTCTGCGTCTCGACTACGTCATCGCCTGCTTCGCGTACGCGGCGTTCGAACCACTGCCGCTCAAGCTTCTGGCCCTGATGTCTTCGATCGCTGTGCATGACAACGACGCCTTCATCTGTGACCAGCGCTGCATACAGGCGCTGGCGTTCTCGGGGAACGACGCGGCGCCAAAACGCGCGCAGCCAATCTGCGTCACGCAGCGACGTAACGCCGCGTTCCGATGGCCGCTCTTCGAGGTAGTTCTCTATTCGCCCCACCGTACGCTTGGCATGGGAACGAAGGCGCACGATTTCGCTGGTAAGGATCGTCTTACGAACCTCGGAGAGGTCTCGCCACGCGCCCCACCCCGTCACAAGGACCACCAAAACAAGGGCAGCTACGATACAGAGATTGCCCGCGATGGTGGTCCGTCGAATCCCTGATGCCGTTGGCCTTGCCAATTGGAATCCATCCGACGAGTACGCTTCTTACATTTCACTTGGCGAACGCAAAACAGCAGGGCTTGCCTCCGCCGCACAGGATGCACGCACGTTTTGTTCCAACACGCTGCCCCCCGGATTGCCCCGTGGCGACTCCGCTACCGGGTTGACGCGCCGGGGACGCAACAGCCACGCACGACCCGTTGCGGGCACGTGCGACAAAGCGTCGCGTTGTGTGGGGTCTTTCTTGCCGGCGCACTCCCGCGCTCGTCAGTTGCGACATAATGTCGCCCTCGCGCCCATACTACGTCATTTCGTCGCACCTGCAAGCTGGCCCTACACAGCTAGGCCGTGGTCAGAGCACGGGAGAGGCGGTCAGTCGCTGCTGCGTGCCTCTTCGGGCGCGGAACGTGCGTTGCTCGGATGTCCGGAGCATCACCGTCATCGTGTCGGCGTTGCGCTGGGCGGGTGTGATGCAAACGTGATGGCTAGATTTGGCGAAAAGAACGACCGAGCTATCGCCAGTTGACGGTTTGAACCGGAGACAATGACCGGTTTGGCGGCGGATTCCGGGGAGCGAGATCCCACCCCGACGGCCGACCGGGCGGAGCCCTGCGGGCCGGAATCCCGGTTCGTCGTGTTCGAACTCCAAGCGGGCGCCCAGGGATCATGCGT
>CAZJTP010000067.1:0-20327 GCA_964548955.1 uncultured Phycisphaeraceae bacterium | reverse complement strand
TGGCAACTTCTGGCACTCTGGCTGAAACACGGCGAAGTGGCGATCGTGACATAAGTTGTTGCGTTGATAGTGGTAAGCATCAAATGACACCGCATGACAAACTCGGGGCGACAGGATTTGAACCTGCGACTTCCTGCTCCCAAAGCAGGCGCGCTACCGGACTGCGCCACGCCCCGCTGTGTCGTAAGTCATTGAAACTAAAGAACTCCCGTCTGTCAACGCCCGTCTCCGCTACCTCCCGAGATGGGGCGGCCTTTATTGGGCGTCACTTTGGCACCCTCCTTCCAACCGCCGCAACAGACCAATCCGCCAAGCCCTGATCAAGCGTGATTAGAGTGTTTTTCGATTTCACGTAGTAGTTTGGGGCTCTTGGAAGAAATGCTTGCCTCGGAGATTCCGCGCGGGCTTTGAGTCCGCGGCTCGCTACACAAAAACAGGATAGGCTCTAGCCTGTCGGTAATCCCATCATCAACCGGCGTTGGAGTTAACTCGAATGGTGGCGTCCTTCGTATGTTTTCTTCATGGCGACGTTCGCACAGCCGAGCAATCCCGAATAGATGGTTTAGTATATCGCGTCCCGTCGGCCCTGCTCGATATTCCGAAGGGAGCTCCCGCCAAACGCATGGAATGCCCTTCCACATCGGTCTCAAGAGAATGTGTTGGAGAAGGCACACCCCCGGATCGCGAGGCGAAGGATGAGATGGGCCAGATCGACCGAAGCCGACGGCGAGAGGGCATGTGCGGAGACTTCTCCTCCACTTTTCTTGCACCGGCGGCTTGACAAAGGCTGCTTCATATATGGGCTAGACTGGTTGCCTCGCGCCGCTGACGCTATCATCTCCGGTGATTCGGCCATGGCGCGGAATGAACCTCATGAACGTGATCATCGCGGGTGCGGGCGAAGTGGGAGGTCACGCGGCCGAGGTCCTCTCGGCGGACGGTCATAATGTGACCGTGATCGACCTTGCTGCGGATCGGCTGCGCGCCTTGAGCGAGACGCTCGATCTGCGAACGCTGGTCGGGCACTGCAGCCACTGGGACGTGTTGCGCGATGCGGGCGTGGATCATTGCGATCTGATGCTCGCCACCACGCGGATCGATGAGATCAACATGCTGGCCGCCTCGATTGCCAAGACAGCCGGTGCGAAAAAGACGATGGTCCGCGTGCATCACACGGCGAACTTCTCGCTTCGCGGCACGCCGTACGCTCAGCAGCTCGGGATCGATGAGCTGCTCTGCCCGGAACACCTTACATCCCTGGCGATTGCGCGGATGATTCGCAACCCCGGCTCGATCGCACTGGAGGAATTCGGTCGCGGGCAGTTGCTGATGCAGCGATCACCGGTTGCTCACAGCGCGCCGGCGGTCGGCAAGAAGCTGTCCGAACTCACACTCCCCGCGAGCGCTCGAGTGTCCACCGTTGAACGCGGCACGACGGTCTCGCTGGCGGGCGCGGACACGATGATCGGAGAGGGCGACTTCGTGACGCTGATCGGCGAGGCCAAGCAATTCGACGCCGCTCGCAAACTGTTCAACAAGGACCGGGAGAAGCGTATCCACATTGCCATCATGGGCGAGACGACGACGGCGGTGTGGCTCTGCCGTGCGCTTAAGGGCCGGTTCTTTTCCGTTCGTCTGTTCGTGCACCACCGGGAACGTGCTGAGGAGCTGTCCGACAAGCTCCCCCACGTGACCATACTCGACGCGGACCCAATGGATGCGGCGACTTTCGCGGACGAACACATTCGGCAGGCGAATATGTTCATCGCGGTTAACGAGGACGATGAGCGGAACATCCTTGCCTGCGCTCAGGCCAAGGCAATGGGAGTCGCGACCGTAATCGCCGTGGTGCAGCGTGCGAAATACATGCACCTGCTCCCGCATGTCGGTATCGACCACGCGTTCAGCCCACGAGCGGACGCGGTCAAGGCCATTTTGCACCTGATCGACACAGGCCCGATCCGGTCGCTGGCGACGTTCGCCGAGGGGATCGCCGACGTGTATGAGCTGCATCCGTCGAAACGGGCCAAGGTGCTTGGTCGGGAGTTGCGGAACATCAAGATGCCCGCCCAGACGATGATCGCGGCCATCAGGCGTGGCGACAGAGTGTATGTGCCGGGGGCCGATGATCAGATCGCCGCGGGCGACACCATACTCGTGATCGGGCCACACAGCATCTCGGACGACCTTCGCAAGATGTTCGTCACCAAATGAACCTAGAACTTCGAGTCGTCATCCGGCAGCTCGGCCTACTCCTGCTTGTTCTAAGCGCGCTCATTGGAGCCGTGGCGCTGTTTGCTGTGTATGACCGGCTGGCCGGGCGGTCGGTGGATGATGCCGATCTGCGCGCCCTGTTGACGGCCGGCTTCGTCGGTTTTCTTTGCGGTGGATCCCTGTTCGTCGTGGGGCGCCGGACGTCCCTGGACTTGCTCGGGCAGCGGGAAGCACTATTGCTCGTGGCGACCAGTTGGCTGTTCGGAGCAGCCATAGCGGCCTTGCCCTTTTGGTTCTGGTCGACGCTGCACGGCGACACCGACAACGCCACTCATGACTTTGCCCCCTTCGTCAACTGCTATTTCGAGGCCATGAGCGGGCTGACCACGACCGGCGCCACGGTGGTGCAAACCATCGGGACGCTGCCGCGCAGCCTGCTGCTGTGGCGAGCCTTGACGCAATGGTTGGGTGGGCTTGGGATCGTGGTTCTGTTCGTGGCCGTCCTCCCGATGCTCGGTATTGTCAGCCGACGCATATATCGAGTCGAGGCGCCCGGGCCGTCGCCGGAGGGTGTCAAACCGAGGATTCGGGATACTGCCCGAATCCTGTGGTTCATCTACCTCGGCCTGACGGTCGCGGAGATTGTGGCGCTGAGGCTGTGCGGCATGACGTGGTTCAATGCCGTCTGCCACACGTTCGCCACGCTGGCGACCGGCGGCTTTAGCACCCACGACGCGAGCATCGCCGGCTTTCCGACAATAGGCATCCACATTGTCATCATCGTTTTCATGATTCTGGCGGGGATCAACTTCGGCCTCTATCACCTTCTTCTTCAACGCCAATGGCGAAGCGTCATAAAGGATCCCGAGCTTCGCGTGTATTTCGCGATCATTCTGGTTGCGACCGTCATCGTGACGGCCAGCCTGCTTGGCAACTCGTCAAGCACGGCATCATCCTCCGATGAGCCGGCGTCCTTTGCGAACGCATTGAAACATGGGTTTTTCCAGGTGGTTTCCATTCAGACGACGACCGGTTTTTGCAGCGACGATTCCGACCAATGGGGATTTGCTGCGAAAGCAACCCTGCTGATCCTAATGTTCATTGGAGCCTCAGCCGGCTCGACCGGCGGCGGCATTAAGGTCACGCGCATTATGATCGCGGCCAAGGTTCTGCTGGCGGAGATCGAGCGCGTGTACCGCCCCAAGGTCGTGCGACCCGTCAAGGTCGGCAAGGCGACGATCGAGGCTGATCTGAAGCTCAGCACGTTGGTGTACCTGGCTGGGGTTGTTCTACTCTTTGCCATCGGTACGATTCTTCTCATGCTGTTGGAGGCCGGCAACGGCGTCGATATCACTACCGCAGCGACGGCGTCGGCAGCAACGCTGAACAACGTCGGCCCGGGCTTCGCCAGGGTGGGAGCGACGCAGAACTACGCCTGGTTCACCGCCCAGAGCAAGATCGTCATGAGTATTCTCATGCTGCTCGGACGTTTGGAGATGTTTACGATCATCGTGCTTTTCTCACCGCGGTTCTGGAAGACGCAGTAATGTGAAACGTTGAAGTGTCAAAAAGTCGAAAAGTCGCAATATTGTGATGGCCCATTTCAACGTTTCGCCTTTTAGACCTTTTGATGTTTTGACTTTTGACGTTTCCTGGGTAAGGAGATCGATGTGGGACTAGGCAGCCTTAGACGCTATGACGTCCAAGCCAAGTACGCATGCACACTTTCGCTTCTCTCGATCGCTCCGTTCATCTGTGCCGTCGCCGTGGCGTATCGCAACTACGACCACGATCTCGGCCAGATCATCTATGGATCGAAGGGCTTCTTATTGCCGGCGTTCGGCGGCTGCGTGCTGTTGTCGATGGTCCCTGGTGCAATCGGTTTCGTGCTCGGTTGGAGCAGCGCGGGCCAGCACCGAAACGACAAGCCGGCGCGCTCCTGGATCGGCTTTTTCGTCGGCGGCGCCATCCTGACCTTTAATCTGATCCTGCTGATCGCGTTCTTGATGCTCCGCCTAGAAAAACCGATGTAGGGAGGACATCGCCCACCATCCGCTGATATGGGATCTGGATTTGGTAAACCACCCAAAGTTGTCGCCGACCCGGGTCAAGACGCCTTGGCCAGTAGCAGGATCATTCCGGCGGCGTAGGTCAGGCCAATGAGGATCGAGTCGAAACCGAAGCGGCGCAGCAACTTGCGGCGGCTCTTGTAGGTCAACCCGCCGATGGCGATGGCCGTCAACAGTATTGCCAGCATTCCAGCGATCAGGTTTTGCGTTGTGCTCGAGGAATGACCGGCCAGCATGATCGCGTCACCGCGGGATAGCGAAACGATCTTGAGCATCGGGATCACGAAGATGTTGAACATGTTCGAGCCGAAGATGTTCCCCAGGGCCAGGTTCAGATTCCCGAGGCGGACGGCTGCAATGCTGGTCACGATCTCCGGCAGTGATGTCGCCAGCGCTAAGAAGCACGCACCCACGAACGTCGCGCCGAGAGGCCGGCCGATCATCTTGATCTCGTGCGTACTTAAGACGTCGCCCAATCTGGCAAGCCACCAGGAGGCGGCCACGAGAATCACCGTCATGACGACCACGTCAACGGCCAAGGAAGTGCCAAGGTTATGACGCTTTCCCCCGGCACTCTCGCCGCTGTTTTCCTTCCGCTCGAACCGGTACAATAGTCGCATGCAACCGAGGTAGGTAATCACAATCAGCGCCGCCCATGTCAACTCGGCAACCTGGGCGACCTGCGGATTACCTGCGAACTTGTCCATCACAACGAACCCGAGCAGCGCCAGGCCGATCAGCGCTAATCCGAACGAACTCGTCAGCGCATGCAGCCCGCCAACGTCTCTCAGGACCGATCCGCCACCCCACAGTGCGTTGAGCAGAACGATGATCGTGATGTTGAACGAGCAGCTTCCTAAAATGCCGCCCATCGCGAGGTCGACGTTGCCGATGTAGGTGGCCGTTCCGCCGGTGACCAGCTCCGGCAGGCTGGTGACCGTCGCGAGCATGATCAGCCCGATCCAACCGCTGCCGATGTTGAGGCGGTCGGCAATTGTGTCGGCAAGACGCGTGAACCGGGCCCCCGCGAAGATCACCACCGACCCGGCCAGGAGTAATTCGACAAAGATCGCCCAAGTCGACAGATCAACGGGAAACAGCAGTTTGCTGAGCAAGTCCGGTCCGTCCTAACACTGGAGCCGCAGGGCGGTATCTGAGCCCGTGAGGCAGGGATTATATCGGTCTGCGAAAGCGGCGGCCAATTGGAAACGTACGCCGATTTTGGAATCACTACTCGGCGATGAAGAACCGTGCGTCGATCCCGTCCGCTCCCACGCGGAGCCGCACCTTGCGCAGGCAGCGCGGGCAGCAGCCCTGATAGGCGGTCCCCTCGGCGTTGCGATAAATCCTGGTGTAGACACCGCAGCAGTCAAAGTGAATCCCGAGCCACGGACGCCCGTGAAGGTTCGTGGTGCCGCGTTCGTCATACGCGGGGTTATCGAGACCGTCGATATCGAGGCGATAGGGGGGCGGGTCGTCCATCAGACGATCTATCGGCTGTCTATGCGGCGGTCCTCAAGATGCTCGCGGACGAACGTCTCGACCGATTCGCGACGGCGGGCGCAGTGCTCGGTGATCTCATCGATGTCCGACAGGAGCTTCGCACGTGTGGCGGTGTCGCTCACCTCCCGTGCGTTGACGCGCACGGTGTAAAAGCACGCCCGCGCCGTCGCATCGGCGAGAACAGCCGCTACAGCCAGATCGCTCAGCAAATAGCGGCTCGCCACCGGCTTTAGCTCATCCATTGTCGTTAGCGCATTCGATACGACCGCCGCCATTTCCATCGGCACAGCCGCCGCGCCAAGGACCGCCTCGTCGTAAGCGGCTTGGGGGTCGCGTGTCCGCGCGGGCCCAGGCCCGCGGCTCGCTGCAGCCTCAGTCATCTTGGTGTAGGCTTTGGCGTCTTGGGTAATAAGGGCGCGGAGGAGCTGATCCATGCGGTGGAGGCGGATTGCTGTGGTCTCAACCTGGGCGAGAACGTCCGGTTCGGTCTTTTTGCCTATGGAATAAGCGGCGACCATGCGGGCGAGCGCGCAGGCCAGTGCGCCTGCTAGGCCGGTAACACTGCCACCGCCCGGCGTCGGTGTCCGGTCGGCCACTTGATCTAGGAAGTCTTCCAGGCTAAGTGTGGTGAAATCGTCCATGGCTACAGAAGATACTCGACAGTGCGCGATACGTCACGTCCACATGGCGTAGCCGTCCCATCCAACAATCCTGAACTGACGATCCTCAATTGCCGCAATCGGTGTCGGCTGTCGTGTCCGGGCCGCTGAAACACAGTTGGAACTGTCGAAAGTCGGCCAGGTCTACAGCACCGTCCACATTGCCGTCGATGTGGTCGCATTCGGGATTGAGTGTCGAAGGACCCGGGCCGGTGAGGCAGGATACGAATGTTTCGGCATCGAAAGCATCTACATCGAAATCCAAATCGAAATCCGCATAGGCGAACGGAATGGGATCAGAAACGTGGAGGAACCCACTCAAGCTCAGTGCCGGTTCGAGGATGACGTTCCGATTCCAGAAGAAGTTCATGCCGAGCACGCCGTTCAGCGATCCTCCCTCGGGCGATTCCAGATCGAGCACGACGAACGGGGCACGGGAGAACTCCAGTGCGCCGCCCCAAGCACTGATCTTCACGTAGTCGATGTAGTAGCCGGGTACGTCCTCTACGAGTCCGCCGACGCCACAGACGCTGACCGTGAAATCCGGCTCCATAGGCAGGTTGAGGCTGGCAGCCATGGCCGGGCTCATGATCGAGCTTTGTGCGCCCGTATCAACCATCACGCGCATCGACTGGGCTGGGTTGGTTGGTCCGGGCTCCCCCTCAAGCACCTGGATTGTAGCAAAGAACGCACCGCCAAGAGGGACCGACAGTGGAGAGAATGATAACTGGGTCGGGAAAATTGGTGTGCGGAGATCCTCAAAGTCGGGAAAGTAGCTTGCCGTGAGGACCGGAGACAGTCCGCCAAACTCGATGGCTACCGCGCGGGCATACGTTGGCAACGTATAATACTGCTGCTGAATCTGCACATCCGGTCCCGTATAGGTCTCGCCGCCAACGGTAACTGTCTGTGGCGTGTCAACGCGAATGATCGTGTTGTAAAAAGCCAGGAACGGTGTACCCACGACAGCCGTAAGTGCCTCGTCGCCGCCACAGTCAAGCGACGGTGCCGCAAGAGTGGAGACGTTCGAATGCCCGACCATCGCGCTGAAGTCCAGCAGGCCATACTCGTCGACCGCGGAAAGACCCACGGCAAAGAAACCGATCGGCTGAGATACCCATGCGTCGACCGTCCCACCCACACCACCGATCGGCACCGTATTCGTGGTCAGGTTGCCGTCAAACGGGCCCAGACCGAGCAGGTCTGCGGCTGATCCTGCCGCCAGGTCAACAACCGCGCCGCTGTCCAAGTAGCCGATTACAAAATCGGGATCGGCGCCGGGCTCTGTGTTTGGATCGAGGGGATCGCCGACGTACGAGGCCTCGAGATCGTGCTCATAGTCGATATCGTCCTCACTCCTCTTGTTCGAGGTTGTGATGGCAATGAGGGGAGAGAAGCCGGCCAGGCGCGGACGAGGATGTGGATATTGCATGGCCGCCACGTCCCCCTCAGCGACGGACTTGGCCGGTCCCGGTCTGACCTCGACGATCGTTCGACCGAATCCGGCGCGGATGTTAGCAGTACAGCGCAAAGTCGCTGTTCGGAGCAAACGCTGCCAGGCAAAACATGGCAATTCGGCACCGAAAACGCGGAGGTCCGCTCCCTTACGGTCGCGGCTCGGTACACCTTGCGCTGTACTGTTAGTTCCCCGGTGCTGTTCTCCGGGATTGGCGGCGGTCCACGGAACCGATACCAAAACCGTCATACTCAAGGCGACCGCCGCAGACATTGTCCTGACCAAAGTATTCATGCCAGTGCTCCGTTACCCGTCAGCTGAGGATTCGGCAGAGGTAACGGCTCTCTTACCTGCATCTTGCGGGTGCGCCACACGGATTCGCCAAAGCGGATCCATACCACCCGGCCCAATTGCTAGCATAGGTCAGGTCCACAGACCCGACTGGTTCCCTGTTCAATCCTAGGACACGCCAAGATTCGATTCAAACGTCCGGAGGTAATACACCAACAACCTCGCTCAGAAGGTCCTTCAGCGAGATGAGACCCAGCATTTGCCCGCCGCGGTCGGTGACAATACCCATCCCCTGCCCGGCCCGCTGTAGGCGGGTGATTCCGGTGGCGACTGTCTCGTGGGGGCTCAGCGTCAGGGCGGGACACAGGCGATCGGCCACCGTCTCCCACTCGTCGGATTGCAGCAGCTCGTCGACCTTCGCCAGACCGACAACGTGTCTGCGGTTGGTTTCATAGACGGGCAACCGGGCGTGGCCCGTGCGGCGCGCGATCCGAATGAGCTCGCGCCGATCCGTTCCCGCGCGGATAACGGCTACGCGGTTCCGCGGAACCATGACGGCGTGTAGAGGTGTCTCCGAAAGTCGACAAACGCGGTCGATCAGGTCGGATTGATCGTCACTGAGCGTGTGACCGGCCAGGGCTTCGTGGAGCAGCATGGCCACACGCCGCTTCGGCGCGAACGGGACGCCGTCATCAGGGTGTCCGTCGGCCAGGCGGGTGAAGACCTTTGCCAGCTCCTTAAGACCCCAAACGACGCCGATCAGGCGAAACAGGTGATTGAACAAGGCAAGCAACCGGCTGCTACGAGCGAGCAGCGTGTCAGCGTGGAGTTGGAACAGGTTCTTTGGCACGACCTCGCCAAACACGAAGACAACCGGTGTCAGTAGTGCGACAGTACAGAGCTCGGCATCGGTTTCGCCAAAGTGCCATATTTCGGCGAAGAGATAAGCAACGGCTGAGGCGGTTACGTAGTTTGCCATGTTCGTACCCACGAGCGTTACGGAAAGCGCCCCTTGCTCGTCGTTGAGCACGCCGGCGAGGCGAAACGCCGCAGGATCGCGTTGTTTGACGCCCAGATCCAACCGAAGGCGGTTAACGCGATACAGTCCGGTTTCCGCCCCGGAAAATAATCCCGACAGAAACAAGCCAACCGCGATCACGGCACCGACAACGAGCAAGCTCATGAGCCGTCCTCCGTCGGGAGGGGCACATCGGCGTTACGACGGACCAGCACCCGCTCGATTCGCCGCCGCTGCATCGTCTCGACCGTGAGCATAAGGTTTCGTATGCGGACCGTATCACCTTTTCGCGGAAGTCGGCCAAGTTTCGCCAGGATCAGACCGCCGACCGTATCGATATGACGATCGATCTCGCCGACGCCGAAACGATCCGCCCACACACGGGCGCTCAGATCACCGGGCAGACGGTATGTGTTCTCGTCAATCCGCTCGGTCGCGATTGTCGTACGCGGCGTGTCGCTGTCAGGAAGTTCACCCACGACCCATTCAACGATGTCTTCTATGGTAACCACGCCGGCCGTCCCGCCGTACTCGTCCACGACGACGGCCAGGTGAAGCTTCTCCGTGCGGAAATGGGGTAGCAGCTGCATCAGGTTCGCCTGTTCGGGTACGAAGTGAGCGCGACCTATAAGATTCTTGACGGGAGATTCGGGATTTAGATGGACGTCCCGCACAAACAGGATACCGCGAATGTCGTCCAGGTCACGGCCGCAGACGGGTAGGCGGCGGCGCCCCAATTCCCAGATTGTCCGCAAAACCTCATCCGGCTTCATGTCGATTTGGATCGAGCGGATGTCGACGCGCGGCGTCATGACCTCGCGCACACTCACGTCGGCGAGCGCGACGATGGCCTGCAACATTTCGTTCTCGGTCGACGTAATCACTCCGTCATGGGCGGAGTGTTCCACGAGAAGCTTCAGCTCCTCAGTGGTGACAGCATCCGTCACTGACGAATGTGGAGCGAGCAACCGTGTGATCGGCTCGACCAATAGTCGTGACAGAAACCACTGAACCGGACCCAGCGCGAGCTGGAGCACGCCTATCAGCCCCGCCGCGAGCGGGGCAAACCTAGGTGCGTTCGACAAGGCCACCGCCTTGGGCAGCATCTCACCAAACAGAATAACCGCCGCAGGCGCCGCCAGCGCACCAGCGACAACCACGGCGGCCGGTGCGTTTTGAATCTGCCGCAGCGCAAAGAAGGAAACGGCGAAGATGGCTACGTTGATCGCGGTGTTGGCCATCAACACCGTCATCAAGACCCGGTGCGGCTGCTGCATGACCAGGTGGGCGCGGTGGTGGAGTCCTTTCTTGGACCGGCCGAATCCGTGCAGCGCCTGCCGGCTCAGGCCGAACAGCGCCGTCTCCGACCCCGATACAACGCCCGAGCAAACCAGAAGTAGTGCCAGCGCAAGCCAGAGCATCACGTCGGTATTCTATCGCAATCGTCTCTGCGTCGATGCCTGCAGCCGGGTTGCTCCGAAAGCCTGTGGCTCACGGTGCCGAATCCGATTGTCCCACCCTCCGCAGCGAGTCGTCAAACCGGGCGGTCAACTCGTCCGGGGTGGTGGTTGACGTGGAGGTCCGCACCAGATCGCGCCCGCTGGTTAAAACCGTAGTTGCCTCGTTGAACTGCCCGTTCCGGCGATAGGCTTCGCCAAGGTGGTAATACGTCAAGGGGTCGCCGGGGGCGAGCCGGATGGCGCGGCTCAACTCCGCGATGGCGAGCGAGTATTCACCAAGCCCCACATAAATCCAACCCAGCGTATCGAGCGTGTTGGAGTTGTCCGCGAGGGCGACGGCGCGCTGGGCGTACGGGCGGGCGAGCTTGTATTCGCCCAGTCCATCTGCCAGCAAATACGCCAGGTTGTTCAACGTAATCCAATTTCCATCGTCGTATTTCAGGGCTTCTTGATACACCTGTCGGGCTCGCGCCGGGTTGTTGGTGATTTGGTGGAGATCGCCCAGTTCGTGCAGCAGATCAGCTCGCTCGCCATCGTCCGTGCAGGTTGCGATCAACCGGTCGAGCCGCGCCGCGGCGTCGGTAAATCGTTCGGCCATCTCATGGAGCTGGACCAGAATCCGGTCGTTGGCCCGTACCATTGCCCCGCCGGTTTCGTAACTCTCAAACAGAGCGATGGCTTCCTCGGTGGGCAACGCAGCCCGCAGATCGGCGGCGATCGTTCGCCGTGTCGCGGCGGAATCGAGCACTGCCAGGCTCATAGCACGTCGAAACTGCTCGGCCGCCTCCGGTTTCTTATCGGCCTTGGCCAAGAGGAGTGCGTACCGTGAGAGCAGCACGGGCGTCGGCTTTTCTGCCGGTGCGAACTGCTGATAGTACTGAACACCCTCCGTCGCCCGATCGAGTCGCACGTACAAATCCAAGACGCTTGTGACGGTGTCCGCCGAGTGGCCGCTGATCTCGGCGCCGCGCGTAAAGTCCAGCAGCGCCCTGGCATGATCACCCAGTTTCAGGGATATCTGTCCACGCAGGAAAAACCAGCGCCCGTCGGGGTTTGCGGCGGTGCGGTTGATCTGCGCCGTGACGATCCGTTCCGCGTCGGTCAATCGCTCGTTATGGATATAGGTTCGGACCAGTTCCTCCAGTGCCGGCGCGGCGTCAGGTGCATCTTGCACCAGGGATTCGAGTTCGCGAATCCACGCATCCTTGCGCCCGGCCTGTTGATAGAGTCTCGCCAGCAGGAGTCTCGGTTCCAGATCGAGCGCGACCGGATGCGCGCGTTTGACGGCCTCTAAGTCCTCGATCGCAGCGCCAAGCCGCCCCTGGGCTCTGCGGTGCAGCGCACGTTGATAGAGTGCGTACGGATCGTTGGGCTGTAACGCGAGATAGTCGGATAGGGAATCGATCGCCTCTTCGATTTCCCCCGCCCTCGCGTGAACCTCGCTTTTGAGCAGCAGCCCTTGAGGATAATCCGGGAACGCCGCCAGCAACTCGTTGGCGTAGCGTCGTGCCGTATCAATGTCATTCACCTTTCGGTGCAGCAGGCACGAAATCCTGGCGGCCATGGTCCGCCCAAGCCGCGGCGATCGGTTTGCACGGGCCTGCTCAACGGCCTTGTCCAGCCACGGAAGTGCCTTTACGGGACGGTCGGTACTGCGAAGATAAAACTCGGCCAGACTCTGTGTGACCTCGAAGGTCTCCGCGATGTCGGCGGCTGTTAGCAGCGCGTTCTCCACCGCGTCGGAATCGTCTTGCCCCAGATGATGAGCGGCGATAAGGATATGCGCGTTCGCCTTTTCCTCAGGCGTCGATCGGGATGCCGCATAGTCTGTGACAAGATCAAGCGATCGCTCCGGGCGGCCCGTGCGGCGGAAGTATTTGCTGACGGTAACCATCAGATCCTTGTCGTCGGGAAGAAGCTCGACCAGACGGGCGTAGTGGTCATCCGCCTTCTCCAGATCGTGGACGGTTTCACAGAGCGAAGCGAGCCTGCGCAGGTTCTGCACATCATCGGGATTGTCCGCCAGGAGCTTCTCCCGCAGCGCGATCGCGGCAAGCGGATCGGCCTGCTCCTTCCGCGCCAACAGCTCCGCCTGGACCCATGGATCGCGCGGGATAAGACGCTCGCAAATCGCCAGGGCCTGCTCGTAGCCTGCCGTGTCACCTTTCGCCTTGGCGAGCGCGGCCAGACCACGGTGGGCATCCCCCTCGCTCGGGTTCACCTGGATAGCACGCTCGTACGCGTCTTTCGCTTCTTCGGTCTTACCGAGAGTATGCAAGCATTGTCCCAGATGCGTGAAGGAACCCGCGTCCGTGGGCTGGGCTGCAACGGCTTGGCGGAAAGCGTTGACCGCCAGCTCGTATTCCTTCCGGTGCATGTGGTACAATCCGAGGATGGACTGTCCGTCCGCACCATCGACATTGTACCGTTTACCGGCGTCACGCGCAGCTTCCAGGGCGTTGTTGTCATCAAGTGCGGCCGCGACGCTCATCTTCGCCTTGAGCAGCGCGCGATGCTGGGCGATGGTGGCATTTTGTGCCACTGATGTGTCTTGGTTGATAAAGTGCTGGAGGGCCTTGTCAATCCATTCCAGCGCTTCGGCCAACTCCTGCTTGCGCACGTGGAATCCGACCTGGGCCAACGCACGTTGGTAGGGATCTGCAATCGCCTCGACGATCTCCAGCATCGCGCGATCACGCTCATCGGGTGACAGGTCCTCGCGCATAAGCAACGAAAAACGCTGGAGTTGAATGTCGTCGGGGTTCACCGCCAAAGCAGCGTCCACAACCGCCCGGGCCTTGTCAGTCCGTTCCAGAATGTAGAACTCGCGAACGGCTGCCCCGACCAGTCGGACATCACCCGGATCCTTATCCAATGCCTCGCGCAGCACCGCGACCGCCCCCTCGTCGTCACCCTCAAGGGCGAACTGCCGGGCCGTCAGGATAGCACGCCCCACCCAGTCTCCCGTGACCGATTCAAAAAGCCGGCCGGCGTCTTCCGGCCGGTTCGTCCGTTCGTAGACAGCGGCCTTGAGCCGGACGGCGTCGACATTGCCCGGATCAACCGCCAGAATCCGGTCGGCCACCGCCAGCGCTTGATCGAACTCGTTGTTCCGGAACAAGACCCGGGCGTAGAGTGTCCAGAAGTTGACATCACCATATCGCTCTCGGCGCGCCACCTCGAGCGCCTCTCCCAGTACGGCCTTGGCGGCGCCGGGTTCGTTGAGTCTCAGGTGCAGCTGCGCCAGTATGAGCTTGTTCTCCCAGTTGACCGTGTCGTAGGAGCGGTAAGCTTCCTCAGCGGCCCGGAAATCCTCGAGCGCCTGGCGATCCAATCCCCGCGCCAGTTTCACCCGACCCGCCTGAGTGAACACACGAGGATGGTACGGGAACTCGCCCCGGGCATCCGCAACGTACTGCTCCGCCTTTGTCAAGTACGCCTCGCGACGTTCCTTATCTCGCTTCTCGTGCCCCGCCAGGGCTTCGGCGACGCACGCCTCCGATGCGTGGATCATCAGACTGAACGTGTTAATCCCGTTGCGCGGACCCTCAACCCCCTTCCGCGAGAAGCCGCGTTGCAGGCGGGCCTCGCATACGTCGATCACGTCCGTATGGCGACGGGCGGAAGTGTACAGAACGGCCAGACTCAGGTAGGGATCGAAGTCGTCCGGATCGGATTCCACACATTCTTTCAAGATCGTTTCCGCCTCGTCGAACAGGGACTGGGCGGACTCATCGTCGGGATTATCTCGAACGGCCCGCGCCCACTGTTGCGACCGGAAGACCGCATACCCCAACTTCGCGTCACGCAATGCAGCCGGATCACCTTCCGCCAAGATCAGACTTTCCTCGAAGTACCGCTCCGCCTCATCGAACCGTTGCGAGGACGAGAGGTGTCTGGCGTAGGCTAACCGAACCTTGGCTTCGTTGGCGCCGGGCAGAGTGGTTCGCTCAATCAGGTCACGGTAGATTCGCTCGCCCTCGTCGATGTTATCCTGCCCGATGTAGTAGGCGGCCAGGTCAAGCGCATAGTCTACCGCGTCCCCGTCAAGCTCGACGGCTCTGCGCAGCGCCTCTTCACCCCGCTGGGCGTTGTCCGGATCGCGCCGGACCAGACTGAGAAGTGCCAGACCATGGGCATTATGCGCGACGGCGGCCTGGGTTGGTGTTTTGTCGACATCGGTGTTGAGAAAGGCCTCGGCAGCCTCCTGGAGCGCCTCCCAGTCCTGGATCCGGCCGTAAAGCCTCGACAACTCCAGCAGAACATCAAGCTGGCGAAGATGGGCGTCGATAAGGTCCGGCTGGTTGACCAGCGCCGTGCGCCAGCTAACAAGAGCGTTGGAGACCTCACCGTCGTTGAGCAACATGTCGCCGTACGCCACGAGGTGAGTCGCGTCATCGCTTCGCTCCCAGGCTTCCTTGTAGAACAGCGCCGCCGTCCGCCAATCACCTTCGCGCTCGTAGTTTCCGGCCAGATCGGTGTAGTACTTCGGATCGCGCGATTGAAGCTGCCTGAGCATCAACACGGACACAACTATGATGACCAGGAACGCAAACAATGTCAGCCCGACAACGACGTTCTTATTGAGCTGTTTCTTCGCCATGGCGGACTATTCCTTCCTCAGGTCCGGCATCTTCGTTCCGCGGCGGCACTTGAACCGTGCCCGCATCCCACCCGCTAATCCGTGGCGTCCGGACGCCGACGGGCTGCCTCCTCCTCCTCGGTTTGAAAGTCAGGCCAATGATGCGTAAGCAACACCGGCAGCACACGGTCGAAGAGCCTGCCGGCGCCTTCGATGCATTGGGCCCGCGTGGCCATCGGGAAGCTTACCTCCACCTTGCTGAAATAGGCATAGGTATTCGTCAGGTCATTTAGGAGCACGCGCACACCGGTCCGCGCCGCCACGAACCTCCCATTGCAGTGAAATGTGTAGACGACCGACCTTTTGGCCCGATCACGCAGCGCCGTCTGCACAAACGTGCACAAGCGAACCGGAAGTTTGGTCAATGCCGGCGCCAGCGACGGCACGTCGATCTCGATGTACTCATGCGGTTGCGCCGGCTCATAGCCCATGCCCAAATAGCACACATCCGGCCGATGCGGCACCAGATTCCGGCCTCCGGTGTCGTACGTGACCAGAAGGGACGCGTGCCGCAGCGGATCATTGGGCCCTGCGCTGGTGTCCTCGAGCGTCCAGCTTATGTACTCATCAGTACCGAGTGCCTCCACGACAGTCGGATCAAGGATGTGCCGATGAAGGACGCGATATGGGGCAAGGGCCTTCTCATCCAAAACGCTCAGCGGCGACGCTAGGGGGAGCGGCAGCTTTGCGTGTTTGATTTTCATCCATTTCCCCACCGGGCCGGACAGGACCACAGCGATGCCGAGCATGACGACCGCAACCACAAACGGCGCCGTTAACATCCGCGACAAAGGACTCTTGAAACTTTGTTCTGCTTGTAACTTCATGCGACAAAATAGGTTAGAATAGACCAACCGCACACGCAAGGATCTTTGCCACCATTGCCCACACGTCAGATCGGCATAGCTGATCCGCGTTGTTCAATCTGTACACGGTTGTGCCTCAAAATCGATTTCCTCGGGGCTGGGGAATCGAATCAACGAGGCCGTGACAAGCGGCATCACAGGCGTCGATGGAAGCGCTGACGGTCACACCCTCCTTACGGCGGATCCGAGTTTTGGTTCAGGTGCGGGCCGAGTCGTCCGATAAGCACCTTGAGGGAGATGTGTGCACATTCCGCGCGAGTGATCCGGAACCGCGAGGGTTCAATCGGATGCCGTCGAAGCAGGAACAACCGCAACCATGCGTGATACTCGGGTGCGGCGGCCACGGGCGGGTCGTGCTCGACATTCTCACGAACGCCGGCGGCCATGACGTCGTCGGGTTTGTCGACTCGAATCCGGACATGGACGGGCGCCGCGTGGATGGACTCGAGGTACTGGGTCAGCCTGATGACCTGCCACGCATCCGCGACGAGTTCGATGCACGCCGCGCGATCATCGCGGTGGGAAACAACGGCGCCCGGCGGGCGCTGGCCGACCGCGTCGAGGCTGCGGGCTTTGAGCTGATCAACGCGATCCACCCCTCAGCCAACCTCGCCCACAACGTCACGCTGGGGCGCAACATCGTTATCGCGGCCGGCGCCTTGGTCTGCGCCCACTGCCAGATTGGTGACTCGGTGATTCTCAACACCGGATGCCTGGTTGACCACGAGTCGCTCATTGGGACGGCGACGCACATCTGTCCCGGCGCCAGGCTCGCGGGTCGCGTGACGGTCGAGTCCGGTGCGTTCGTCGGAATCGGTGCGACGATCATCCAAAAGGTCCGGGTCGGTTTCGAGGCCGTCATCGGCGCAGGAGCCGTTGTGATCGCCGATGTCGCACCCATGTCAACCGTTGTCGGCGTCCCCGCAAAGGAAATCAAGCGGGTTCAAAAGACCGCGGAAATGCACACCTGGTTAGTCCACGAACGCGCACCCAGTATCCACGCCGAAACACCCGTTCACGCTGAAATACATTAGGCCGTCATACTAACCGGTAACCGGCACCAGCCATATACACACAAACGGTTGACATCCATAGAACTGCATGGCCAAGCCTCACCGCAGGGCACACGCTCCGATCCAGAGGTTCCTGAGTATCCAAGAACAACCACGGATGCTTCTCAGATCGTATTCGTCATATCGGTGGTGACGACTGGGTGTAAGTGGATTCTACACTTGATTCTGTCAGGCCGGCTTCCGTACCGACGGCCTGCCTTGTCTCAACTCTTTTACGGCGTTTGTTCCTGCGTTTGCGCACTTTCGGATCGAGCCAAATCCACCACCCGCTGAGGACGAGGAACGGCAATCCCGCGCTTACCCCGGGCATAATCCAATTATGAAACCAAGCGGCAAAAAAGGACCCGTCGTGGATATTCTCCAACAGGTCCGAAAGTCGCCAGGAGACGCTCAGCACCTTGCCGGTTACGGCGCACACCTGAATCTCGGCATGGTGATGCTCAGAGTGGATCTTGAAGACGCGCTTGCCCGGGCGGAAGTCGACACGCTCGATATCCTTCACTGACGCGAAGTCGGGGTGGTTCTGCGTCCAGAGAACATCGAACAGTCTTTGGAGGGTGATGAAATCCCCTGCTTCGCCTTCGGCGCCGCGCTGCGTCGAGGGCTGGATCCAGTCGCTCTTCTTCTTGATAAGCAACAGGAATCCTGTCATCGACATGTATACAAACACGATTGACAGGATGATGCCGGTCCATTTGTGTGTCGTCCGGAAAAACTTGAATAGCCGCATACACACCTCCAAAACGGCGCCCTGGGAAAACGCAAGCCCCCCAGCATAGCAGCATTGTCGAGTTCACGTAATCTTCACTCCGAATGTTGATCTAGTTCAAGGGCAAGCCTGTTCGGTTTTTGTGGTCAAGACCGGGGCGGCGCGTCGGTCTCAACACAGGTGCCCCACCTGATCGTGCAGCGATGGGGGTGGGGGAATTGACCGGGTAGCCAATAGTCCAACACCAACACGACGCAGGCCCTTTCGAACCCGGCTGCAGCCCGTAAGCCACCCGCGGCGCCCAGCAACTTGCTAGCTCTCATTCTTCGCCCGTGTCTCCGGACACCTCGCAGCCGCGTCACCACGCGTGATATCCGCCCTGCTTCGGAAGGTCTGCTGCGCTCGACGCCGACCACGAGTGGTGTCCCCCAGGCTCGATCCAATACCCAAATCCTCCAGGTAAGGTTGTCGCGAGGAACACCTTCGGGTTGTGGCGTTGTTCGTCGTAATGATGGCCTGTAAGCGCGGAGCCTACGTTCCTGGTCCCCATTGCATCTACTAAGTGTGGATCAAGAATCTTCCGGCAGAGACCGCACCGGTTGACAGCCCGGATCTTGTGGTTACTATTCATCAGCGACATGAGCAGGCCGATGTAAGCCCACCGGCTAGGCCTGCCGGTTTACCCCACTGGAGAGGATGTGCGGATGGCTCGACTTGTTCGGTGCATCGTGTGCGTTTGCGTGCTGTTGACGTTGACCCTTTCCGGATGCGCCACATGGGCGAGGTGGCAGCGTGCCACCGTCGGCTTGAACTACCCTCACGCAACGGGCGAGATGCTTACACAAAGAGGACAAGACCATTACCAGGCCGTCTCGAGGATCGCAGCCCATGACGCCCGGGCGCTGGTTGAGGACGTCGACCTGCTCTTTCTAACCGAGCGCACCACGCGGCTGACGCGCTGGCACGATCGATAGGGATCAGGACACGAGTAGACCATCGTTCTTCGGCGGTCCTGCAGTGGGCCGCCGGAGTTTTTTCTGCGCGAAGGTGGAACCGGCGTGGAATGCGACGGACCCATGACACCCGTTGGGGATCCGGACACCGGCGGACATATGGGGAAGCGGATGTCCTGCACGATGGGTTTGTGAGCATGACCAAGTCGAGAACCGTACAGGACCGCGATAGCTGCCGTGTCGAGTTCCGGGTGCGCTACGCCGAATGCGACCCGATGGGATACCTGAATCACGGCAAGTACTGGGAATACTTCGAGATCGCTCGGACGGAGCTGCTGCGTCAAAACGGATTCCGATACCGTGATCTGGAGGCTGAGGGCGTTTTTTTCGTCGTGCATGAGGCCGCTTGCAGGTATCTCCTGCCCATTCGGTACGATGACTTAATCACCGTAAGCGTGAAGGTCGACCGGATCACCCGCACACGTGTTTACCACAGCTACGAGGTGAGCCGCGACGGCGAGCGGACCTGTGAGGCGACAACGACGCTGGCGTGTGTCGGGTGTGACGGTCGCCCCAGGCTTATGCCGGAAGCACTCTGGTTGCATTCGGGCTAGAGCAACTCTCGCTTTTGTGTGCCGTTCGACCCCCCTTTTTCCCCCCTTGGTAAGGGGGGATGAAAGGGGGGGCCCGGTACGCAATTTCGGGATCTGCTCTAAATCCTTGCCAAGCAAGTGTGTGCGGCGCGTGGTTGCGGATTGCTCGCGTGTTCAATGACGTCCGCGCGGACTTTTAGGCCGCGGTCGCTATACCGAATTGAATAATACTCTAACGCGAGCCTCACACGGGATCAGCTACATACTCTTGGAATTGCGAGCGGTAAGTCTGAATTCGCCGTGCGGTATCAGGCCTTCGACTGGTCCGGGTTGATCACCACGCGATCGCAGAGCTTCTTGAGATCGTCAAAGATTGCGACGCAGTCGTCAAGCACCCTCTCCTTGGCACGTTTTTCGAGTTCGGCTGCTTGCTGGGAGAGGATTGGGTATCCGTAACCCCAGCCACTGCCTTTGATCTGATGGGCTACCACTCGAAGAGACTCAAAATCTGCGGCGTTAATCGCCGCCTCCATTGTATCAAGGCGTTCCTGCAGCCCTTCCACGAACTGCACCACGATATCCGCAAAGGATGAGTCCTCACGAACAAGCTCCGATCCGATTAGATCCTGAGGATCTTGATTGTCACTGCTCATAGGAATACCCCTGGACACAAGACGCTCAGACCCGACCAGCACATTTTTATCGTCACACGGTCTGTACCGGTTGTGTTACGCACCGCGGCAATTGTGTATCAGCCCCCCGTCGCCGACTCCGGCCGGTTTGCGGTCGCCCGATAAAAGCCCGACCCGCATCGACTTGCC
>CAZJTP010000066.1:0-20416 GCA_964548955.1 uncultured Phycisphaeraceae bacterium | reverse complement strand
GCGTAAACGATGGATACCCCTCAAACAAATTCAACGACTACCGGGACATCTTCGGCGAGGAAGCTCTCCGGAGTCAAGCGAGATCTCACGTCAATGTGTGCGTCGACCGCGCCGCAGGCTACGAGGGCGATGGCCCGGGAAGCACACCCATAGCAGCGGGCCTCGCGCGTCCGGAAGGCTCGCTCCGTCCTCCGACTCGTCCACCGCCAATAGTACGTTCGCGCGACGGATCTTGTACGCCGCGGTCTTGACGCCCCGAACCAGTTGTCGCAACCGTTCCCGTTCCTCGGCCTCCAGCCGAACAATCCACTTTTTCATGCCGATCCTCCTTGATCGTGGATCTCCATGTTCCTAAAAAGGATCGGCTTTTCAACTGCTTGACTCACAGCTTCGAGTGAATCGGAGCACCAGCTGTCAAGGCTCTACTCCGCCATACCTGCAACGCATCGCCTGCCAAATCAGCTCCATACCACATCATATTGGGGCTGCTGGAGCTAAGGGGATACCCCTTTGTCCTATTTCCTTGGAACCGCTCCGGTGGCATAGGTGTCGAGGTCAAGATCGGCTACGTCGCCATTGACAAGGTGGTGGTGGCCGAGGGCGGCGATCATCGCAGCATTGTCCGTGCAATAGTCCATCTTGGCGGCGTGGAATTGAAGATCCCGTTCGTCGCACGCGACCGCCAATGCATTACGCAACGCGCGGTTGGCGGCTACGCCGCCGCCCAGCACGACCGTCGAAAGTCCACTGTGTCGGATCGCCAGCATCGTCTTGCGGACCAGGACATCGATGACGGCCTGCTGGAAACTGGCTGCAATGTCCGCGATGTCTTGACGGGACAGTTTCTCCAATCCGCCGCTGGTCCGACCGTGACCGTGAACGTGGTAGAGCACGGCCGTCTTGATCCCCGAAAACGAGAAGTCGAGGGAGTCCGGTGCGAGCATCGTTCGCGGGAAGTCAATCGCTTTTGGGTCTCCATCTTGGGCGATCCGCTCGATCTGAGGACCGCCGGGGTAGCTTAGTCCGAGGATCGCCGCCACCTTGTCAAAAGCCTCACCGGCGGCGTCGTCCGTGGTTGCGCCGAGCAGCGCAATCGAGGTGGGATCGTCGATGCGAAAAAGTGACGTGTGTCCTCCGGAGGCGATGAGACTGACGGCCGGCCACGGCGGCTCATCCAGCTCGATCGCGGCACTGCAGGCGTGTGCCTCGATGTGGTCGATAGCGACCAGCGGCTTGCCCCACACCCAGCTCAATGTCTTGGCGGCTGTCACCCCGATCAACAGCGCTCCGACCAGCCCCGGTCGATTGGTGACCGCAATCGCGTCGATGTTGGCGTACGCACATGCGGCGATCTCAAACGCCTCCTCGATCACAGCATCAAGGCATTCGATGTGCGCCCGCGAGGCGATCTCCGGCACGACCCCGCCGTACTTGCGGTGCACTTCCACCTGCGAGGCGACGATATTGCTGCGCACGTCCTTGCCGTCGGCGACAATTGCCGCCGACGTCTCGTCGCAGGATGTTTCAATGCCCAGGAGCGTTGTCATTTCCGAGACCTTCTATAGCAGCGTGCGTGGGACATCAAAGAAACACGTTCATAATGAACATGTTACTGACCTGCCCCCGAATTATGTACCAGCCGCTACGAGAGTCGGTGACGGTTCGTCCGATCGGGCGGAATGTGGAAACGGAACTGCTTGCCACCACCGCGCCACATCTCGACTCTACTATCACTGAAAGCGCGGAGAGTGCAGAGCACAGCGCGGATCTTTGGACACCGCGCTACGCTCGCTTGCGCTTCGGCGTGGCGGCTGCGGATACCCGCAACGGTTTCTCGTCGTCGGATGCGTCAACTCGCGGTGATCTCTTGGCAACTATGGCTGCTTTGAGTTCCTCGAACAAGTTGGGATTCTCGCGCAGGAACTGTTTGACGTTCTCGCGTCCTTGCCCGAGGCGGACGTCTTTGTAGCTGAACCAGGCACCGCTCTTTGCGACGATCTGATCCGCGATCGCAAGGTCCAGAAGGTCACCTTCGGCGCTGATACCGCCGTCGAACATGATGTCGAGTTCGGCCTCGCGGAATGGTGCGGCCACCTTGTTCTTTACCACCTTCACGCGTACGCGACTGCCCGTGATCGTGTCGGCTTCCTTGATCGAGCCGATGCGGCGGATGTCCAGCCGGATCGATGAGTAGAACTTCAGCGCCCGTCCGCCCGGAGTCGTCTCCGGGTTGCCGAACATCACGCCGATCCTCATGCGTATCTGATTGATGAACACGACTATGGTTTTGCTCTTGCCGATGGCAGCGGTGAGCTTGCGAAGCGCCTGGCTCATCAGCCGGGCTTGGAGTGCCACATGCGTGTCACCCATCTCGCCCTCGATTTCGGCGCGTGGGATCAAAGCGGCCACCGAGTCGATGATTACAACGTCGACCGAGCCGCTGCGGACGAGCATCTCCGTAATTTCGAGGGCCTCCTCGCCCGATTCAGGCTGACTGACGAGCAGCTTCTCGAGGTTGACGCCGCACTTCTTGGCCCAGGTAGGATTCAGAGCGTGCTCGGCATCGACAACGGCTGCGATGCCATCCTGTCGCTGCGCGGCTGCGGCGACGTGCAGCGCGAGGGTGGTCTTGCCCGATGCTTCCGGACCGAACAGCTCGATGACCCGACCGCGCGGCAATCCCTTCCCGCCGAGCGCCAGGTCGAGTGAGAGCGCGCCGGTGGATATGCCCTCGACGTCGGCGTCCATCTTGTCCATCTGCATGATCGCGCCTTTGCCATAGGCCTTCTCTATTTGCTGCAGTGCTCGCTCGAGCGCTTCTTCCCGCTTGGCTTTGTTGTCGTTCATGATGACTCTCATCCGAGATCTCTCATCCGGCGTCGCGCCAGGCTCAGCCGAGTTTCGTTCTGCTAACCGGTGTGTACGTCGGTCCCTTCGGCGATAAGACCGATGACATCAGAGTTATCGATGAAATCTCTTCCTCCAGGGAAGGGAACGTGTGCGCCTCGACCGTACTGCGGAGCCGGCCGCCGGAGCGGTCATCCCGAACGCGGCCGATCGTAATGTGCGGCGAAAACGGCCTGCGTTCTTTGTGAAACCCTAACGCCTCCAATTCGCCTTCGACTAACTCGACGCATTGTGCCAACGAGCCGGTCTTCTCGCTCCCACCGGCCCATACGATCCGCACCCCTCCGCGCGGCGGGAAACAACCGCAGCCGGAGATATCCATGTTACAAGGCACTGCTTTGGCGGCTGCACGTGCGACGGCCTCCGCAACCCGGCTCACGTCCCGGTCCGGCACCTCACCGAGAAACTTCGCCGTCAGATGCACCTGCTCCGGCGGAACCCAACGGACGCCGTCACACTTAGGCGCGAGACTCGCCTGAACCTTACCCAACGCCAACCGCACACGATCACTGAACTCAATAGCTACAAACAGTCGCATGGATCGCAGTCACATACTTCTTGTCCGGAAGGTTCCCTGCGCCACTTGCGCAAACCTCCACGCGCAACTGGCGAAACGAAGACCCAAAGCCGCGTGTACCCGATTGTCCGCGCGGACTAAAGCCCGTGGCTCGGCGTGTTAGCGGTTCCACGCGGACTAGTCAAATCGCAGCATGTTCACTAACTCATCGATCCGGTGATTGATCTCCCTACGGCGCACGTTCTGCACCTTGCGTAGCGAAAAATCCTCGATCGCAAACGACGACGCCACCGTTCCGCGCACCATCGCACGCCGCAGTGTGTCCGTATCCTGTTTGCCTTGCTCCGTTAGATAGCCCAAGACGCCACCTGCGAAGCTGTCGCCCGCGCCGGTCGGATCGCGCACGAGCTTAGTGGGGTACGCCGGCAGGGCGAAGGCACCATCGTCTGTCACCAGCAGCGAGCCGTGTTCGCCCTTCTTGATCATGGCGAATTTGGGGCCTAGGTCGAGAATCGCCTCACCCGCTTCGATCAGATTGACGCGATCGGTGAGCTTCCTGGCCTCGCCGTCATTGACGATTACGCCCGTGACCATGCGAAGCGTCTCCAGCAGTGATTCCCGCTCTGTGGTAATCCAAATGTCCATCGAGTCGCAAACCGCCAGATCCGGGGAATCGAGCTGGGCGAGCACCTCCCGCTGGAGCGTCGGGTGCGTGTTGGCCAAAAAGACCGTCTTGCTGTCGGCGAACGACGGCGGTACCTTCGGGGCTTCTTCGGCCAGGACGTTGAGATCGACGTCGACCGTCTCGGCCTCATTCATGTTGCCCACAAAGCGTCCGGTCCAGCGGAACGTGTTGCTGCCCTTGCGGACCTCCAGGCCGGCAAGGTCGACGTCTCGTGACTCCAAGACCCGGCGGAAGTCGTTTGGGAAATCATCGCCAACCACGGCCACCAGCCGCACCGGGACATACTGGGTGGCTGCGAACGCGAAATATACAGCCGATCCGCCGAGCACGTTCTCAACACACCCGTACGGCGTTGTCACCGTGTCGATCCCGATACTGCCGGTCACTAATAGCGACATACCGCGTCTCCGAACGCGGCACTATAACCGATTATCAGCCCGACGGCAAGAAAAATGTTAGAAATATGTTAGGGATATTATGCGTCGCCCGTGACCCTGTTCCCACGGACGAGGTAGCAAAGCAGGGGAATCTCGGTGGGAGCTGTGCACGCACGCGTCACAGTTCGACCAGCCGGTCAGGGCGGCGGATACCAGCCAAATCGCGAAAAGTCGACGCTACAAACAACCCGAGACGAGAACCGTCTCTCGGCGGCTCACTCGGGCCGCACGTGTTTGGAACCTTGACCTTCGAGCGGCCCTGAGAGAAAATAATCCTGTCGAATTTGAGCGTATTGTTGTGCGTACTCGTGCCCGAGAATAGCGCCGGGAGATCAGCGAAGATGCGATTATTACCGGAGAACCGACAAGAACCGGTAAGATAGACAAGAAAACAGATGCCGGAGTGGCGGAATTGGCAGACGCGCGGGATTCAAAATCCCGTCCTGGCAACAGGGTGAGGGTTCGAGTCCCTCCTCCGGCAGTCAAAGAGCGGTTTTTTGTAGGCCCTAGCGACCGCAACACGCACTCGTCGTAGGACGGTCGCAGGGTTGGAGGACATCTCGCATGACAATGTCGACTTGGATGATGATTGTTGCGGTCCTACTTGCGCCGCTAATCGCGGTCCAGGTTCAGAAGTGGCTGGAGCACTACCGCGAGAGGCGCGGCCGGAAAATGCGTGTCTTTCAGGCACTCATGGCGACGCGGAATGGGAGTGCCAGAGTGTCGCCGGAACATGTTCGCGCGCTAAACATGATCGACTTGGAATTCTCGGGGATCCGTCTTGTTAGAAAACCCAAGCCGTCAGCGGCTGAGAAGGAAGCCCTTACGGCCTGGAAGGCGTACCGGGAGCAACTCAACACGCCGTACGATCGAACCTCAGAAGAAGAGTCCAAGGCTTGGGCGCGTCGCTGTGATGATCTTTTCCTGAAGCTCCTTGTCGCTATGAGCAAGGCACTCGGATACAGTTACGATGCAGTCGATCTGAAGCGTGACGCCTACGCGCCGATAGCGTTCTCCAACTGGGAAGACGAGCAGTCGGTCCTGAGGAGATTCCTTGTCGAGGTTGCCACGGGTCAGCGTGCAATTCCCATGGAGTTCCGCCAACCTGTACAGGCTTAACCAACGGACACGGTCAAACGTGCCACTGCATCACGTTTCATCTCGTTGTCGGCGTTCTGGTAGTACTTCGCCGTCGTAGCCGCGCTCGCGTGCCCGGCCAACTCCTATACGACAATCTGATTCACGTTCAGCCTTGCAAGATCGGTGCAGAACGTCCGACGTAGATCGTGAATCGTGCAGTGCGCAACGCCAACCGCCTCGACGATCCTCCTGAATTGCGCTAAGGCTGTACTCGGCCGCATGGATCGGAACGGCCCCCGTCCTTGAGCGTTGACACTTGCAGCGTGCGGAGTATGGCGATGACCTCGGCGGGTGACATTCTGAACGCTTGGCTGAACCTGCAATCGGGTGTATCCCGTCTTCCCGGGCAATTGCTCGAGCACCTAGTACAAACTGGGCATGAACAGGTCTTCCATGACCTTCAATCTATTCCAGAAACATCATCAGCCATCCCAACGCCGGAGAATCACGGCCCTGGGGCTGTGATATGCTGGATTGTTTCGTCCACCGGAGTATGATGGTTTAGCTCGATTGCGGTCCTACGGACGGTCCGGTCGGGCGTGCAGCCGCTTTATGGCAAGTCCGCGTGCAGGGAATTGAAGCGGAGCGAGTTGCAGCGATGAATGACAGAGAGACCGCCCGGCATTTATCCGGCAAGGCTCGATGGCATCGGCAACGTTTCTTGCGGACTTCCGGTCACCACGAGGAGGAAAGCCAATGTAATATCCCCCGGATTGTCGATTCGTTACGAGGGGATGGGAGGTTTGTGGATGCTGCAACACTGTCCAAAGGAAGCTTAAGATGAACGAGACCGACGCAATGTGGTACCTGCCTATTGAAGGCGCCGAGCAAGCGGGACCATACACGACGGAACAGATCATCGAATGGTTGTGGGCAGGTAAGGTGACCGAGACGACGCCCATTTTACCGGAAGGCTCGGCCGAATCGCGTCCGTTGGGGAAAGTCGAACCGTTCGCCTCGGCAATTGAGCACGCGAAGGCCGCCGCGCGCCGACGCAAACGCCGCCTCGCTATTTACGTAGCGGGCGCCGCCGCCGTGGTTGCCGTCGTCGTGGCGGTGTGGGCTATGCTGATGGATCCAGCGGCGGTCCGTCAGGGAAGGGAGTTTGTCCGCACCGGCCGGTATGCCGACGCATCGCGAGTGCTCGCGCCGTACGTTCAGGAGCATTCGGATCATGCTGGGGCAACCTATCTGCTGGCCTTGGCAAAGATCAACGAGTATGCCTCCGCGAAGCCTGACTCGCAGCGTGACCGCAGGCGGCCCCGGGCACGCGTCGACGTGAGTGGAGAGGTCAAACAGCTTCTTCGAACCGCGTGCAGGCTGGATAAATCGCTGGAGGAGGAAGCCCGGTCGGATCTGGCAGAGGTTCCCGCGCTCGTGCCGGGAGACGTGCCCGATGTCATGGTGCGGCACCTGGCAATCGCCCGTATCCGGTTTGCCTTGCGCTGGGCCGAGCCCAAGCAGCTTGCGCAGGAGCTTATCGACCTGTTGTCCGCACGCCCGGTGGAGGAAGCCTCGCGGCTCATGGAAGACGAGCCGGCCTTGCAGATGTTGCGCTGGGACCCTTCGCTGGCTGGCAAGGTTGTGTCACTGGCATTACCCGATGATAACGCCTCACGGAATGAATTAGCCCTTGCGGTCGACCGGATCCGGCAGTGGATCAAACTGCAGGCTGACTCAGTCAAGGTATTGCCCCCACCGCTCATACGGCGCGCCGATCGATTCGTCGAGGCTGCGAAGTACGAACACGCGGAACTCCTGCTGAGCGCATCGGTGGAGATCGACCGTGACGTGAAATCCGAGGTCGCTCGCAAACGGCTGGCGTGTCTTGCGCGCCGATTGGAGAGTGGTGACGCCTCGGGCGTTGTCGCGGTTCTTGATCGCACCAGCAGCGAGTCGCCCGAAATGAGGGCCGGAGCTCCCCAGTTGTACTTCGACGCGGCTGCGCGGCTCCGCGCAACCGACAAAACCGTTGCTCAAGACGCGCTGGCGAAGGGACTCAGACTCGCCCCGAACGCTACTAGAAGCGAGGAGATCGCCTTTCTGTCCATTGAATTGGCACCGCAGCCCGATGACGAGAAGCTTCTCCGATACCAGAGTTTTCTGCGCGATTTTTCGGAGAGTCGCCACCGCCCGGAAGTGCTTGCGATCCTCGTCGCCGACGCGGCGAAGGCCTACACGGGACAAGCGCACTACTTCCGCACCATGGCACGCCCGTACCTCGATGCGGGCAAGAGTGCGGCTGTGGAACTGATGCAGCAGTATCCCAATACACAAGGGCTGGACAGGATCGTGTTCGACCTGGGGCGGCGCCTGGCAGACCATGAGCGGGCGAGCGAGGCGCTGGAATTGGCTTCGGAGATGTTGGAGGCCGTGCCCGACACGCCCTTGAGGCTCGAAATCGAGCAGGCGATCGCTCTGTGGCGTCAAGCGAAAGGCCGCGGTACGCTCCCACCGGAGTTCGATCAACTGGCGGACAGTGTCGAGAGAGAACTCAAGATCATGACCCTGACGGTGCCCGGCACCGTCCGTGTATTGGCGGAGGCCCCCGACGTCGTGCATGTCGTGGAAGTCACGAAGGGATGCACGGTGGACAGATTCAGCAGCGAGGAGCGCGAACTACTGCAGCAATGGGTTTCTCAAGGGGGTATCCTATGGGGCCACAACGACGTTCTCTCTTTTTTCGACATTGGATTCTCTACGGTTCGCCACCATGCGGGACGTGACACAACCTGCGATCCAGCCGTTGATGTGGAGTCGTGCCCGTTGCTCACCGGTTGTCGCCGCGTCGAGATCCAAATCCCGAGCAGGGATCCGACCATTGTCTGCAACCTGTCTCATGAGAAAGTGATTCCGCTGTTGCGCACTAGTGATGACACGTTCATGTCCATGGTTTCCTACGGAGACGGCTGGGTCATCGACAGGAAATCCATAGATCTGGACAAATACGACGGAGCCCGTTTCTGGCTGAATCTCCGTCTATTCTGTCTGGGGCGGGACATTCCCGGCACCGAGCAGCAAACCGTCCAGCCGCCGCCGGTCGAGAAAGAGCCGGCAAAATCCGTGGACCGACTCGCCGAGATCACCACAGCGCAGGAACTTTCTGAAGCTCTCACCGACATAGGTGAACAGCAGGTGCTGTGGATTCGCCTTAAGAAGGGCGACCTCAGCGACGAAGCGCGCGAACAGCTCAGACGTTGGGTTCGCTCAGGCGGCGTCCTCTGGCTCGAGACGGATGCCGCCAGGGGATTCGGATTCCGCGTCGGCCACACCTACTCGCCGGACAGAATACAAGGCCGGGCGCGAGTCGCGGAATTAGACCACCCCGTTCTGGAAGGTCTCGCGCCTGAAACGGAGGTGGGGTACGTTCTTTCCTCGGACAGGTTCGTCGTCATCGGTACGGCGGTGAGCTTCCTTGAACAGCGCATTACACCGCTTTTGGGTTGGGAGCGAAGCCGGTCCTCGCAATCGGTGGTCTGTGCCGCTCGTAGCGAGGGGAGCGGTGTGGTCATCTTCCGGCCGGCCGAGATCGACACCAGCGACGAACAGGGCAGTCGTTTCGAGGAGAACCTCCGTTCCTTCAGCTTCGAGACCGCCCAGCGCTCTTTATTTGAGTCGGCACCGAACGACGATTAGAGCGTTTTCGTTTTGACGTATCGACATACTGGGTGAAACCGGCAGCTCGCTGCCAGTGCTATCCTTCGGCAAGACACGGGAGGGCAAACCTCGCGTGGCATGCGGAGGTACCCCGCCGTCGTGCTTGAGGTCAGGTTTGGTGGACACAAAAAAACGGGAACCCTGGCTCGCCGATACCGGGATTCCCGCGAATGAGGCTGTCCACCCCTTTGGGCGGTGACCAACAGCCTCAATTGGCGTATCGTCGGACGTTGCCCCACTCTTGAGAAACTGCTGATCGTGTTCCGATCCACCGGCGTCGGCTGGGAAGCGCCGCGCTACGTTCTGCTACGTTCTCGGACGTGTCGTGCCCGATCCGGGGCGGAAAGGCGGGTTACGTCCGATTCACGTTCCTGCCGATGCCGATTATAGTGGCTGGAGTTGAATGGGATGGCGATGTTCGCCGTTTTCTTGCCGTTGCGAGTGTATCGGGTATTTCACCCGATCGGCTCTGCGAGCACCCAAGGAGAGTTCGATGACGTTCGAGAAGGTTGATCCGAAGGCCGATTTTTCGGCCCAAGAACGTGAGATCCTTGCGTTCTGGGAGCGAACCCGGGCATTTGACAAGCTCCGTGAGATCAACAAGGGCAAACCGAAATGGTCGTTTCTTGACGGCCCGATTACGGCGAACAATCCCATGGGCGTCCATCACGCCTGGGGCCGAACGTATAAGGACATTTATCAGCGCTACCACGCTTCCATCGGCCGGGAGCTGCGCTATCAAAACGGCTTCGATTGTCAGGGACTTTGGATCGAGGTCGAGGTCGAGCGTCAGCACGGCTTCACGAACAAGAAAGACATCGAGATCTACGGCATCGGTCGGTTCGTCGAGGACTGCATGGCCAGGGCAAGGAGGTTCGCCGCCATCCAGACCGAGCAATCCAAGCGCCTGGGCTACTGGATGGACTGGGACAACTCCTACTACACGATGTCGGACGAGAACAACTACGGTATCTGGGCTTTTCTGAAAACATGCTTCGAGAAGGGGCTGATCTACAAGGGCGTCGACGTGATGCCTTGGTGCCCGAGGTGTGGCACGGGCCTGAGCCAGATGGAAATGAACGAGGGCTATCGCGAGATCCCCCATTCCTCCGTATTCATCAAGTTCCCGCTTCACGAGCGACCGGGCGAGTATCTCCTTGTCTGGACCACGACGCCGTGGACGCTCAGCTCAAACGTGGCCGCCGCCGTCAAAGAGGATATGACCTACGTGAAGATCAAGCAGGGCGACGCGTACTACTATGTCGGCAAAGCTAACTTTGAGAACCCGCGCGCGCACCCCGTTCAAGATCTGGATTCCTCGACGATCCCGGGTCTCAAGTCAATCCAGGACATGTTTAAGAGCAAAGGCCCGTTTGAGGTTGTCGACGATGTTCAGGGTGAATCGCTGGTGGGGCTGACGTTTGACGGGCCGTTCGACATGCTGGACGGAGCGGCGGAGGCGATTTCGGGACACCGCGTGATTGCCTGGGACGAGGTCACCGAATCGGAGGGAACCGGGATCGTGCACATCGCCCCCGGCTGCGGCAGCGAGGATTATCATCTCGGTAAGGACTTGGGTCTGCCGCAGATTGCACCGCTGTTTGAGGACGGCACGTTCCGCCCGGAGTTCGGATTCCTGGCGGGCAAGCGCTTCGACCAGGTGGCGGATGAGATCATGGTGGACATGGACAAACGGGACGTCCTGTTCGCACAGGAGCAATATTACCATCGCTATCCGCACTGCTGGCGATGTCAGGACGAGCTGGTCTACCGCCTGGTGGACGAATGGTTCATCAACATGAGCTGGCGCGATCAAATCATGGAGTCGGCTAAACAGGCCCAATGGATTCCGTCGTGGGGCCTCGAGCGCGAGCTGGACTGGCTCCGTAACATGGGCGACTGGATGATCTCGAAGAAGCGATACGCGGGTCTGGCGCTGCCGATCTGGGAGTGCCACGAGTGCGGGCACTTCGAGGTGATCGGCAGTCGCGAGGAGCTTAGAGCCCGGGCGACCAGCGGCTGGGATCAGTTCGAGGGGCACACACCGCACCGGCCATGGGTCGATGCCGTAAAGATCCGCTGCGCCCAATGTGGTGACGATAACGCCGCCCGAGTCAAGGATGTGGGCAATCCCTGGCTTGATGCCAGCATCGTGTCACTGTCTACGGTGGGTTACTTCTCCGATCAGAAGTACTGGGAGCAGTGGTTCCCGGCCGATTTCGTCGTCGAAGCCCTGCCGGGACAGTTCCGCAACTGGTTCTACGCCCTGCTCGCCGTGTCGACGATGATGGTGGGCCGGTCGCCCTTCAAGGTTCTTAAAGGGCACGGTCTGGTCATGGACGACGAGGGCAAGCCGATGCACAAGTCCGCGGGCAATGCCATTGACTTTGATAACGCCGCAGAAGAGATCGGCGTCGATGTGATGCGCTGGCTCTATGCGACGACATCGCCCGAACGGAACGTGCTGTTCGGCCCCAAGCACTGCGACGAGGTCCGCCGCGAGGTCATCCTGCCCTGGTGGAACGTCTATGCGTTCTTCTCCAATCTCGCGCGGGTGGACGATTTTGATCCGCGCGAACACTCGGCGACACCGCAGGAGCGATCGCTGCTCGATCGGTGGATTCTCTCCGACCTGCACAGGCTGATCCGCGTCGCGCACGAGTCATACAGTACGTTCGACGTGGCCCGGCTCGCCGCCGAGGCCAGGCGATTCATCGAAGTGCTCAGCACCTGGTACGTAAGACGGTCGCGGCGGCGTTTCTATGGTCAGGGCTGGCCTGCCAACAAGCGGGCGGCCTATGCCACGCTGTATCAGGTCCTGACCACATTCAACCGGCTGGTCGCCCCGATTGTTCCATTCATGGCTGAGAGGATCTATCAAAACCTGAACGTTGCCCAGGACGGCGACGCCCCGGCCAGTGTTCACCACGTGCCCTTCCCCGAAGCGGACGAGGGCCTGATCGATGAGTCCATATCCGATCACGTGGCGGCGTGCATCCGGCTGGTGTCCCTGGGCCGGGCGGCGCGCAAGGAGTCGAGGCTCAAAGTACGCCAGCCGCTTGCTGAGCTGATCATCGTGCCGGGCAACGATACGGAGCGCAAAGCCGTCGAGATGTTAGAGGATCACTTCCTCGAGGAGTTGAATGTCAAGAAGGTGACGCTGCGCAAGAGCGCCGACGACATGGTCAGCGTGATCGTTGAACCTAACATGAAAACCATCGGTCCGAAGTTCGGCCGGAATGCCGCCGCGGTACGCGAGGCGATCTCAAGGCTCGACGGAAAGGCCGTGGAAAGTGCGATTGCCGGCGGTGAGACCGTCACTGTAACCATCGAGGGTAACGAAACGCCGATCAATCCGGAGGATTTGACGACTATCCGGTCTTACGGGAATGAGCTGGCCGGCGCATCCAACGGTCAGACCATTGTCATGGTGGACAAGCGCCTCACACCCGAGCTGAAGAACGAGGGCTTGGCCCGCGACATCGTTCGCAACGTGCAGAACCTGCGCAAACAGGCCGGCCTCGACATCTCTGATCGAATCACGCTGAGTCTCATAACCGACTCGCCCGCGTTGACGGCCGCCGCCAAGCAGTGCGGGGACTACATCCGGAAGGAAACGCTGGCAATTGAAATCTCCGCGACTTCCCCCTCAAGCGAGCCGGCCAGCACGGAGGTCAAAATCGACGGCCAGCCCCTCCGAATCGAGCTGGTCACAGTCTGAACGATGTCAAATCGAGATCCCGGAGCGATAGCGACGGGTCAACATGCGCTTGATGCATTCAAAGGACCCGGGGCAACAATCCCTCGCTTGTGCTCGGGGTTCGGATCAAGGCAGTGACTTGCCAACCGTGGCGCACATTCTCCATCGTCGCGCGGATCCTGGGGGGCGCGGCGATCGTCACGCCTCTTTGAACAGCTCGGGATGCTCCTTGCGCAGCGCGGGATTATCTCGGGCTACCTTCCTCAGCTCATCCGTCATCTCGCCGATCCGCCCGTACAGTCGCCGCTGCGGCCGTGGTTTAACCCTGGCAAGCACGTACTGGGCGATCAGTGGAAACGTAATCGAGGCGCAGGAGTACACCACGACGTTGTTCTTCTCGGCGTCTCGGATCTTCCTCCAACTCCTCGCCTCCGACGGCGTCGCGCCGGACAGACCGCCCCAGTGCGGCGGATCGGTCGTCAGTTGCAGGCAGTAGTCGTGGCCGCCCTTGCTCTTGTCGAACAACATCTGCTGAAGCATTGGCTGCGTCTGGAGGTAGAAGTTCTTGGGTGATCCACCGCCGATTTCGACGACGCCGTTGGCGCTCGCGTCGCGCACGATGGCCGCCGTCTCGATCACGTCGAGGATTGGATCGCTACGGATCGGGTCCGCCAGCAACTGCGAAACAGCCATGTTCATACCGATGGCCGAATCCCCCGGCGACGACGTGTAGATCGGCACGTCCGCATTCGCTGCGGCTGCGACCATCGATTTCTCAGGGTAGCGGCCCTTCTCCCACACGAGCTCGCCCAGCATGTGATGCAGCAGGGCGGATGAGGATGTATGCCCCGTGTCAAGGCGGGCGACGGCGTCGTGAACGATTGCATCGGCACCTGTCAGCTCGTCGTCATTGGGGATAAAAACATCGTAGATTCTGGCGACGCCGTCCTCAGCGAGGACGTTATCATCCACGTCCGGGCTCCCCTGCACCATGGGAAAGTCGAACGCCCGTTGCAGATCATGGAAGACATTCGCGCCGGTGGCGATGATGAAGTCCACAAAGCCCTTCTCAATCAGCGAAGTGAACACACCGCCCATTCCGATGGGCGTCATCGCGCCGGCCAGTGTGATGCAGACCGTTGTGTCCGTTTGCAGCATTCGAGCGTAAAGTCTCGCGCCCTCTGCAAGCCGCCGGGCGTTAAAGCCGCTTTTGGCGAAGACGTTGTCGATCATATCGGCGACGGCTTCGTTGCCGGAAAGCACAAGGGGTTCAATCCTCGGCCCGTCGAGCCAGAAGCTCTGCCCGGGAGAGTCGGGTGTGTGTTCGTTCACGTCCATCGGTACTACGTCGATCCCGGGAATGAAGAGTCAGAGAATGAAGACAGCGGCGGCGACGGCCGTGGTCCACAGACCGTTCTTGTCGCCTTCAATTGTCTGAACGACCGCTCGCGTCCGCACGATCAGACCCTTGGCCTGATAGATCTCTTTGCGCTCGTTGTAGGCCTTGTCCGGGTCCAGGTCGATGCCTTGGGTCGTAGCCAGCATTGTGGCCGCCATATCCTCGACGTAATCGCTGCAGATCCGTTGGGTCATGCCGAAACCGTGGTATTCCGCGATGTACCCGTGGTTGGACTTGTCTGTGGGAACGGCAAGCCCGATGCCCGCACCGGCGAGGCGGTTCGGCTCGTTCGTCCGGCACTCCGCCATCACACAGAAGACAATCTGCCCCGGCGTCAACTGGCTGAGACCTCTCTGACGGGAGATGATCTTGCAATTCGGCGGGGAGATGCTGCTGACGCGCACCAAGTTCATGCCGGCGATGCCCGCATCGCGGAGCGCTTCCTCGAACGACTGGAGGCCCTCGCGATGCCTGCCGGCGCCCTTCGTGAAGAACATCTGCCTGGGAACAAGAGGCGAGTGCAACAGACGCCGCTCCGGTTCGAATCCCTGATCACGCAAACGAGAAACGGAATTATAGCGACCGCCGTGGGCGCCCACAACCAGGGAACCGTTCCGAATCGCTCCATACCTCAGTCGCAGGGGGCCTCGACGCCTAAGGCGGCGAGTAGCCGCTCGATCTCTGGGCGGATGGCCCGCAGGGCCTTGCCCCGATGGCTGATGCGGTTCTTCTGTTCCGGCGGCATCTGGGCCGTCGTCATTCCGTACTCGGGCACGAAGAAGTGCGGGTCATACCCGAAACCGTCGGAGCCGCGGGCATCGTCGATGATCATGCCCTCGACAACGCCCGATGCAGTCGCCAGCACCACCTCCGGGCTCGCCAGGGCGATCACGCAGCGAAACCGGGCGGTGCGTTTCTCCTGTGAAACGTCCGCAAGCTCTCGGACGAGCCTGGCGTTATTTGCCGCATCATTGCAGGCTGGCCCGGCATAGCGGGCGGAACGGACCCCGGGCTCACCGCCCAATGCGTCAACCTCCAGACCTGAGTCATCAGCGAGCGTCCAACCATCCGTCAAACGTGCATAGTGCAACGCCTTACGTCTAGCGTTTCCCTCGAACGTCTCGGCATCCTCAACCGGCTCGGGCAGGCCGGCATGGTCCTCCAGCGTTGTGATACACACCGGCAGGCCCGCCAGCACCGCCCGCACCTCGCGCAGCTTCCCCTGATTCGTCGTGGCCACAAGAATGGCGGCCTGATTCACCACGAGTCATCCTTCACGTTGTGTGGGATTTTGACCAACCGGGATGGCACCGGCACCATTGCCCCGGTATCGTCTCGCACACGATAAACCGCGCCGTTGAGGCGGTTGTATTTGAGCAGCTCGTTGCGTTGGAGCGCGAGGACTTCGCTGCTGTAGTATGTTTGCCACCTTCGCCCAACGAGCTTGGAAATCACTGCATCGGGCCCAAACGCCCCAACCGTCACTACGCTGGCTGCGTCACCATGATGGTAGTAAGCCTCGTACCCCTTCTCGCGGAGCAGCGTACAGTACTTAGCTGCGGCCTCTTTGTACTCCCAAAACTCGTCATTCGGTTCAAAAACAGCCACTTGAAGAGAGTACGTCGCCGGCACGTTTGCCAGGGCCCAGTCCGGATCACCCACGTCAAGCATCGGCATGCGGACGGGCATCGCGCGGATGAAGAAGCGCTCACCAGATGGGTCTCCCAACTGCCTCAGAAGATCGATATCCTCCCGCATCTCCGGTGGCATTGGCCGTTTGCCCGACTTCGGATCAGTGCGGCGGCGGTATCGGCCATAGTACAGACGCGCAAACCCGTCGGATTCATCGTGCGAAAACACGTCTTCGGGGCGGATGCCCGGTGTCTGCCTGAGAGTCTCGGCGACCTGCTCAATCTGCTGCAATCGGTGCGGCCCCTGAAGCTCGACGCAACGGATCGTCCAGGGCGCACCCTTCGAACCGAACAGTGAACCGCCTCCAGTCCCGGCCGTGGCACAACCGCTGACGGTCAACAAAATGACGGCGCACGTAAAACGCGCGAACGGTCGACGAACAGGCCTAGGAAAGCTCAAGCGCATCCTTATCGCAACCGTCTTCGCAGAGCCTTCTGCTGTATCTCGGCAAGCCCCTTGATCCCACGCGACGCGAGGCGGAGCAGCTTGTCGAGTTCCGTTCGTGTAAACGTCGCCTCTTCGCCGGTTCCCTGCACCTCGATGAACTGCCCCGAGCCGGTCATCACCACGTTCATGTCGACCTCGGCCGCCACATCCTCTTCATAATCCAGGTCGAGCAACATGCGACCGTTGACCTTGCCGACGCTCACGGCGGCAACCGGCTCACGAACAGGCGACTTACCGATCCACTTGTTGCGGACGGCAACACGCACAGCGTCGCACAGCGCCACATATGCCCCGGTGATACTCGCCGTTCGCGTTCCACCGTCCGCCTGCAGCACGTCACAATCAATGAGAATCGAGTTTTCGCCAAGAACGTCGAGACGCACGACCGCTCGAAGCGAACGCCCGATCAACCGCTGAATCTCCTGCGTGCGACCATCGATTCTCGTGCGGTTGCGTCGCCGGCGCTCCCCGGTCGCCCCGGGTAGCATGTCGTATTCCGCCGTTACCCAACCACCGCCCCGCCCCACTTTCCAACGCGGCACACCGGACTGCCACGAAGCCGTGCATAGTACAAGCGTCTTGCCGGTGCTAATCAGAACGGAGCCGGGCGCGTTTTGCGTGTAGCCGCGAGTGATCGTAACGGGGCGAAGGTCGGTCGAACGTCTACCGTCGTGCCGTGCCAAGTTTCTTCTCACTAATAAGGAGACTAGTGCTCCGTCACGCATCTATCGATGGGCTTGCTATGGTTTTTATGTTGGCATGGTTAAGCGCCAGCTTGCCCGTGTCCTGAGGCAATCGAGCACGGGCAAACAAGTTTGCCCATGCCACCCAATCCACCAGTTTATCATTGACGCAGCACCAGCTCGAACGATGTACAACTCAATGAATGTACGCCGCGATTCGAACGACGATAGAGGCCGGTACTACGAATGTCAACGGTATGCAGCGCGGAGGCCGTTCAGCGCGCGAATCGCCGCGTCTCCCGCCGCGCTGAACGCAAGCGTGCGGGCCGTCTCACCGGTTATGGTCAACTCGATCCATAACGCCTCGTCCGGGATTACCGAGCGCACGCGATCGGCCCACTCGACGACCGCAACGGCGTCGGGCTGCAATAATTCGTCAAAGCCCAACGTAATGAGCTCCCGCGGATCGCGCAGCCGATAGACATCCACATGATAAAGGGTGAACCGCCCCGGATACTCGTGAACCAGCGTGAACGTCGGGCTGGTGACCTTCCGAACGTCGTCAACGGCGTTGCCGGCTGCGATGCCCTTGACCAACTGCGTTTTGCCCGCGCCAAGCTGACCGGCAAGTCCGATCGCAAGTCCGCCGACCAGCGAAGTCCCAAGCGCCTCGCCAAGTGCGAACGTGTCGTTGGCCGAGGTCGTTTCCCACGTTTGCCGCTGCGGAGGCTGTGTCAATGCACGTAACCCTTAGGTTCGAGCCGTTCGACCCGCCCGTCCGTCCGTCGGATTGCAAGATCAGCTTCAGTCACCTGACCGATCGGATAGAGCTTGACCGGTGCCTGGGTCGCGTCACCGTCCACCGCCAGTAGCAGCTCGAAGTCCTCACCGTCACTCAGCGCATGATCGAGCGGAGCCCGACCGTCCGCAGCAGCCGCCTTCCTTGCGTCGTCACTGATGACCGGTTCGAGCTGACGCTCATCCAGGACCGCGCCGGTGCTCGATGCACGGCACATCCGCCATAAGTCAAGCGCCAAACCGTCACTGATGTCGATCATTGCACAAAGCCGGTCTCCGAATGCCTCCGACAGCGCCCGTGCTTCACCAATCCGCGGTCTGAAGCTCAGATGTCGCCCAAGGAGGCTGCCGCCCAGTTGGCCGGTCACATGAAGAGTGTCACCAGCCTTCGCACCGGATCGAGTCACAGGCTCAATCCCGTCATACGGCGTTGCGGCGATGGCTACGTCGATCGCCAGAGGATTATCCCACGCGGTCGTATCGCCGCCCACGATCGCAAGCTCGTACTCCGCCGCGATGGCTGACATTCCGCGATACAGTTCCTGAGCATCAGCAATTTTGCCGCTGCTTGGAAAGGCCACGGAGACCATCGCAGCCATCGGGCACACCGCCATGGCTGCACAATCGCTGAGGCTGCACGCGATGGCCTTGCGTCCGACCTGGGATAGCGCGTGCCGCTTCGTGTCGAAATGGACGCCGTCAAGGAGCATGTCCGACGAGAGGAGTACGAGACCCGTGGGTGGCTGGACGATGGCCATATCATCCCCGATCCCGAGCTTCACACCGGGCAGATTCACTTGCTGACTACGCAGCCATTCGACGAATTCGAGCTCATCAGCCGCCATCGGTCGCCAATCTTAGCAGGAGGAGGCTCGCGATGCAGCGTGTGCTCTGCGAACAAGCCGGTGTCGGCACAACGGTGTTGAATTGGGACAGACTGCGATGGGCCATACTACAGCCACCGAGGGGTGATTTCGTGATCCGTTGACGGGAATATGGGATATGATAGACTCTTCAATCCGGTAGCCCGGGTGGCGGAATTGGCAGACGCGCAAGCTTGAGGTGCTTGTGTCCGATTATGGACGTGCTGGTTCAAATCCAGTTCCGGGCAGTTGCCCCCTCAGGTCGCTTCGATCGCCGCTTCTTGCACGTTTTTTCAGTATCAGCACTGAGCACGGGGCGCATAATCCGCCCCGAATGGCGGCATCCAGCGGCATGCTTCTCTTCGGGTGCAGGTTGTACACTACAGGGCCGATGTAGGAGTGGGGCCGGTCACCCCGGGCCAATCGGTTTTGGAGTCCGTGTTCTTGGCTGAGGCAGCCCGGCTACCGATTGACGCCGGGTGGGAATCCACCGGATGAGTCCGACAGTCTCGCAACAACCAGGACAGCTTTGTCTAGCACCCTTCGAGCCGGGCCACGCAGCGAAGATCGCTCAATGGGTCGAGACCGCGGAGGAGTTGCGCTGGGTCGCACCGAGTTCGCACACACCGCTGACCGCCGCAATAGTCGTTGCCTGGAAGAAGCCGGAGGGGGAAGCGTTCATTCTGACCCGCAACGGTGATACGCAACCCATCGGGTATGGTGAGCTGAACCCGATGCGCAACGAGCCCGATCATCTCTGGATCGGACACATCATCGTTCGCCCCGATCAACGGGGCTATGGAGCCGGTGAAACGCTCGTACGGACGCTGGTGAAATGCGCGTTTGAGCGACGCTTCGCGAGCCGGGTGTCGCTGATCGTGTTTCCGGACAACACCGCCGCTGTGAGATGCTACAGTCGCGTGGGATTCAGGATCGTCAGCGAGGAATACCACAGGTTCGGCGGCGTCGGCCCCAGGCACAGACTCCTCCGGCTCCAGATCAATCCTCTCGACGTAAAACCGGGTCCGCGATGTGAGGCTGTCGGTGTGTGAACCAGACAACGTTGCGCCGTTGGAACACACGCGCCCGCCCAAGCATCTGCCCGGCGCGTACGCCCAAGCGTCCACTCTTCTCCTCATGGTCCGCGTGTAACCTTACGGTGCGCTCGGGCATCGGGTAAGCGTCCGATTCAGCCACGGTTCGTACACGCCGGCCCCGTTCAGCAAATCGATTACGCGCAGAATGTCCGGCGACCCGCACACACCACTACGGTCGACGTCGCATTGGTGGATCTCACATGTGGCAAAGCCGTTCAGACAGTCAATCAATCGCAGGACATCCGCAGGATCGCTCGCACCGTCGCCGTTGACATCAACCGGCAGATGGGCGGTGCAGAATTCCTCACCCGTTCCGAGGCATGTCACGCAGGTCCACGCCAGGGCAATCGCATCTAATTCTCTGAAACCTGCTTGGCGGGGCTGAAAGTGAAGC